>NZ_FOER01000002.1:0-252647 GCF_900110805.1 Butyrivibrio sp. TB
TAGTGTCTTGCCTTACAATAACCCAGTTGTCTAAGCGTTTGAGACTGCCTCTTATCTGGTTGTCTTTTTCTTCAAGCGTTTGCTTTATGAAATCTCTTTCGAGTCTGTTGAACTGAGCATGTACTCCTCTTTCAAACTCAGCCATCTCGAAAGGATTCTTTGCAAAAGATTCCTTAATTTTTACAAGTTTTTCTTCCACTTCTTCCCAAATTTGTTTTATACTGTCCATAAGGACACCTCCTGCATTTTTTGTTTTTGCCAACAAATATGTTAACACAGAAGGTTGTCCTTTTTATTGCGTACAATTATTTTACCATTATCTATTAATCCTACAAAAACTTTACCCTAGCTTTAAAAAATGTCATGCTAGAAGGTGATATTAATCTGTTTATAAAAACGGGATGGAGCGAATTTAACATCTTTATAATCATAGTTGACAAAAATAATATCTTTGCTGCATAATTACAAAAAACAAAATTGTATACACTAATACAAGCGATATACTTTTATTTGTATTTAGGTACTATTCACTAATATTTTAAAACGCAACGAAGACGTTGCCTTGAACTTATTAATAAGTTCGGGCTGCGTCTTTTTTTATATCTATAGTAAGTTGTTCAGACTTCTCAAAATATGTGGGAAGCAGATGTAATTCTCTAGTAGGCAGATTTTAGTAAAGGAAAAGGGATCAGATTATGTCACAGGAAAACCAGCAAAGTTGCAGTGATCAAAGAAGTAAAGAATTCTGGCAGATGGAGCATGACGCATGTGGTATCGGCGCTGTCGTCAATATTGACGGTCATGCTGACAACAAAGTTTTGGATGATGCTCTTACCATAGTAGAAAAGCTTGAGCATAGGGCAGGTAAGGATGCAAGCGGCAAGGTCGGTGACGGCGTTGGTATCCTTACACAGATCTCACACAGCTTTTTCAAAAAAGAGGCTAAAAAGCTCGGTATTAATATCGGTCATGCCAGAGACTACGGCGTTGGTATGTTCTTTTTTCCACAGGATGATCTTAAGAGAACCTTCGCTATGCGTATGTTCGAAGTGATAACTGAAAAGAACGGTCTTAAATTCCTTGGATGGAGGAAGCCTTCTGTTAATCCTCAGATCCTTGGAGATGTAGCAAGAGACTGCATGCCTTATATCATGCAGTGTTTCATCGAAAGGCCATCAAGCGTAGCTAGAGGTATAGAGTTTGACAAAAAGCTCTATGTTCTTCGTCGCGAGTTCGAGCAAAGTTCAGATGATACCTACATTACATCTCTGTCTTCAAGGACCATCGTATATAAAGGAATGTTCCTTGTAAACCAGCTTAGAAAGTTCTATGAAGACCTTAAGGATCCCAGCTTTGAGACAGCTATAGCTATAGTTCATTCAAGATTTTCTACCAATACTACTCCAAGCTGGGAGAGAGCGCATCCATACAGGTTTATAGCTCATAACGGCGAGATCAATACTATAAGAGGTAACAAGGACAGGATGCTTGCAAGAGAAGAGACTATCACATCATCTCCTCTTGGAAGTGACCTTGATAAGGTATTCCCTGTAGTATCAGCGCAGGGGTCAGATTCTGCTATGCTGGATAACACTCTTGAGTTCATGTATATGAATGGTATAGATCTTCCACTTGCAGTTATGATGACTATCCCTGAGCCCTGGAAGCACAATCACTTCATGGATGAAGACAAGAAGGACTTCTATCACTACTATGCGACTATGATGGAGCCATGGGACGGCCCTGCAGCGATCCTGTTTACAGACGGAGAGATAGTAGGAGCTACCCTTGATAGAAACGGTCTTAGACCAAGCCGCTATTACATCACAGATGATAACAGACTTATTCTGTCATCAGAAGTTGGTGTTCTTGACATAGAGCCTGAGCATATAACTGTTAAGTCAAGGCTTCAGCCAGGCAAGATACTACTTGTAGATACTAAGAAAAAGAGGATCATATCAGACGAAGAGTGTAAGCGCTACTATGCAGGTCAGAATCCGTATGGTGAGTGGCTTGACAGGAACCTTCTGCACCTTAAGAATCTTTCTATTCCTAATAAAAAGATTCCGACTCACACTCAGCAGATGCGTGACAAGCTCTATAAGGTGTTTGGCTATAGCTATGAAGATGTTAAGACAGGGATCCTTCCTATGGCTACTAATGGTATAGAAGCAACTCAGTCCATGGGACATGACGTACCTCTTGCAGTATTGTCTGAGAATAGTCAGCCCTTTTTTAACTACTTCAAACAGCTCTTTGCACAGGTTACTAATCCGCCTATTGACTCGCTTCGTGAGCAGATAGTTACAGATACAACAGTATATGTAGGATCTGATGGTAACCTCCTTAATGCAAGCGCAGATAACTGTAGAGTCCTTGAGATCGACAACCCTATCCTTACAGGTGTCGATATCATGAAGATCAAGCACCTGGACCAGCAGGGCCTTCGTTCCAAGGTTATATCACTTCTATACTATAAGAATACACAGATAGAGAAGGCTATCGATCAGCTCCTTGTATCAGTAGACAGAGCATATGCCAAGGGCTACAACATCGTGATCCTGTCAGATAGAGGAGTTGACGAAAACCATGTACCTATCCCGTCACTTCTTGCAGTATCAGCTGTAGAGCAGCACCTTGTAGCTACTAAGAAGAGGACTGCGGTATCCATAATCCTTGAAAGCGGCGAGCCTCGTGACGTACATCAGATGGCAACACTTCTTGGATTTGGTGCAAGAGCTATTAATCCATATCTTGCTCATGAATGCATCGCAGAGCTTATAGATATAGGAATACTTGATAAGGACTATCATACAGCAATTGCAGATTATAACAGTGCTATCCTTCACGGAATAGTCAAGATCGCTGCCAAGATGGGTATATCTACACTTCAGTCTTATCAGTCTGCAAGGATATTTGAAGCTATAGGACTTAGCAGAGAGCTTATTGACAAGTATTTTACAGGGACAGTATCAAGAGTAGGCGGAATAGGACTTAAAGAGATAGGTAATGAAGTTGCAGCCCGTCATGATCATGCCTTTGATCCTATGGGACTTACAACAGATACAAGCCTTGACAGTATAGGATTCCATAAGCTTAGAAGCGGCGAAGAGAAAGAGGATCATCTCTATAATCCTCAGACTATCATCGCACTTCAGCAGGCAACAAGGACAGGAGACTATACAAGATTCAAAGAGTATACAGCTCTTGTAGACAATGAAAAGCCACATACACTTCGAGGTCTTCTTACATTTGAGCATGTAAATGAATCTATACCAATTGAAGAGGTAGAGCCGGTATCTGAGATAGTAAAGAGATTTAAGACAGGTGCTATGTCTTATGGTTCTATCTCAAAAGAAGCTCATGAGACACTGGCTATAGCCATGAACAGACTCGGCGGCAAATCAAATACAGGAGAAGGCGGAGAGGATCCCAACCGCTTTGGAACAGAGAAGTGCAGTGCTATAAAGCAGGTAGCATCAGGAAGATTTGGTGTTACAAGTGAGTATCTTGTTAATTCCAAGGAGATACAGATCAAGATGGCACAGGGCGCAAAACCCGGAGAAGGCGGACACCTTCCGGGAGGTAAGGTATATCCCTGGATTGCAGAAAGGAGATATTCAACTCCCGGAGTTGCACTTATATCACCTCCTCCGCACCATGATATCTATTCTATAGAAGACCTTGCCCAGCTTATATATGATCTCAAGAATGCCAACAGGAAGGCCAGGATATCAGTCAAGCTTGTATCAGAAGCAGGCGTAGGTACTATAGCATCAGGTGTTGCCAAGGCAGGAGCTCAGGTCATCCTTATATCAGGTTATGACGGCGGTACAGGTGCTGCTCCCGGAAGTTCTATACATCATGCAGGACTTCCATGGGAACTAGGTCTTTCAGAAGCGCATCATTCACTTATAGAAAGCGGCCTTCGTGACAAAGTCATCATCGAAACAGATGGTAAGCTCATGAGCGGAAGAGATGTAGCTATCGCAGCCCTTCTTGGAGCAGAGGAGTTTGGATTTGCAACAGCTCCCCTTGTAACTATGGGATGCATGATGATGAGAGTCTGCAACAAGGATACATGTCCTTTTGGTATAGCAACTCAGAATGAGAAGCTCAGGAAGAACTTTAAAGGTAAGCCCGAATATGTCATGAACTTCATGAATTTCATAGCACAGGAACTTCGTGAGATCATGGCAGAGCTTGGATTTAGGACTGTAGATGAGATGGTCGGAAGGTCAGACTGCCTTAAGATGAAGGATCATCAGATAACAGAAAGAGCTGAGACCGTAGACCTTAAGATGGTCATCGATTCATCATATGCCAAGGTACCCGAGAGGCATTTTAATCCGTCCAAGGCATATGACTTCCATTTGGAAAAAACTGTTGATGAAGCAATACTTCTTTCTAAATTCAAAGAAGCACTTCGTACAGGAGAGCCTACCAGCGTAGATATCAAAGTAAGCAGCAATAACAGAACTGTAGGAACGATCTTTGGTTCTGAAGTTACGCAGAAGTTTGGAGATACTCTTTTGGACGATACCTTCACTGTTAATTGCGAAGGAGGCGGTGGCCAGTCTTTTGGTGCATTCCTTCCAAAGGGTGTAACACTCAGACTTTCAGGAGATGCCAATGACGGATTTGGTAAGGGATTATCAGGAGGTAAGCTTGTAGTAGTTCCTCCAAAGGGATCGGTATTTGATACTTCCAAAAATATCATCATAGGTAACGTGGCACTCTACGGAGCTACCAAGGGTAAGGCTTATATAGCAGGCGTTGCAGGTGAGAGGTTCTGTGTACGTAATTCAGGTGCTGTTGCTGTTGCAGAAGGTTGCGGCGATCACGGCCTTGAATACATGACAGGAGGACTTGCCGTAATACTTGGAACAACAGGCAAGAACTTCGCAGCAGGTATGAGCGGTGGTATAGCTTATGTTCTTGATGAGCAGCATGATCTATACAAGAGGATGAATAAGAGCATGGCTTCGCTCAATGAAGTGACTGAGAAGTATGACATAGAAGAACTTAGAAATGTTCTCATAGATTATGTCAAAGAGACAGGATCAGAACATGGCAGGAAGATCCTTGATAACTTTGAAGCTTATCTTCCTCACTTTAAGAAGATAGTTCCAAATGACTATCAAAGGGTCCTTGCAGCTATCAGTAAGTACGAAGAGCAGGGCCTTAAAAGAAGTAATGCTGTTCTTGAAGCCTTTAATGAAATCACACATAAAGGAGCATGATCATGGGCAAGTCTACAGGATTTATGGAATATAAAAGAGTTGATGAAAACTTCGGAGCTGTCAAAGACAGGATCAAAAATTTTAATGAATTTCATAAGCATCTAAATGAAGATGACAGGATAAAACAGGCCGCAAGATGCATGGACTGCGGCGTTCCTATGTGCCAGTCAGCTATTAGATTAAAAGGTATGGTAACAGGATGTCCTCTTCATAACCTCATACCTGAATGGAATGATGAGATCTATCAGGGGCACTATGAGCATGCGCTTTCAAGACTTTTAAAGACCAGTAACTTTCCGGAATTCACAGGAAGAGTATGTCCTGCATTATGTGAGAAAGCCTGCATCTGCGGAACTGTAGAAGACGCTGTAACTATACACAACAATGAACTTTTCCTAATAGAAAAAGGCTTTGAAGAAGGTTACATGAAGCCCAGGATCCCTGCGATCAGAAGTGGCAAGAAGGTTGCAGTCGTAGGAAGCGGACCATCCGGTCTTGCAGCCGCTGATCAGCTCAACAGAAGAGGACATAGCGTAACTGTATATGAAAGAGACGACCGTATAGGCGGACTACTTATGTATGGCATCCCCAATATGAAGCTTCAAAAGGAAGTTATCATACGAAGGCAAAAGCTCATGGAAGCAGAGGGAGTTGTATTCAGAACATCAGTTGATGTGGGCGTAGATATAAAGGCAGCAGATCTTCTTAAAGAATATGATGCTGTAGTCCTTAGCTGCGGAGCTAAGAACCCAAGACCACTTGCAGCAGCTGATATTGATAATACAAAAGGTATATACTATGCCGTTGACTTCCTTAAGTCTACCACCAAAGCCATAATTGCCAGCGGCGCCCTCCTTCAGGACAAGGTCACACTTACATCTGCCAAGGAAGGTTCGTATATAAGCGCCAAGGACAAAAATGTTGTGATCGTAGGCGGCGGAGATACAGGTAATGACTGCGTTGGAACCTGCATAAGGCATGGTGCAAGATCTGTAACTCAGATAGAGATGATGCCATGCCCTCCAGTAGAAAGAGCAGCTTCCAATCCATGGCCCGAATGGCCCAAGGTTTTAAAGACAGATTATGGTCAGGAAGAAGCCATAGGCGTATATGGTCATGATCCAAGGATCTATGAGACTACAGTAAAAGAAGTTATATCCAAGAATGGCAAGATACTTGCAGTTAAGACTGTAAAAGTTAAGTTCGACAATGGAAAACTTGTAGAAGTCCCCGGAACAGAAAGTACACTAAAATGCGACCTTCTCCTTATAGCTGCAGGCTTTATCGGCTGTCAGGAATATGTAGCCAAGGATTTTGGCGTAGCTCTTTCTAAGAGAAATACCGTAGCAACTTCTGCTCCTGATGTATATACAACAGGTGTCAAAAAAGTATTCACAGCAGGAGATATGCACAGAGGTCAGTCTCTTGTAGTATGGGCTATTGCAGAAGGAAGAGCCTGTGCAAAACAGGTTGATGAGTATCTGATGGGATATAGCAATATATAATATACAGGATCGTAATGACCTATCAAATATGATGAGGTAGGTGTCAAAATTGAAATAATATAGGATGTTTGGAGGATATATAGATGTGTACAATACTCGGATTTTGCTCTAGAGGAGCAAAAGAAGAAGTCTGCGAAGACATGCTTTTAAAATGTGCTTCCAGAGGCCCTGATATGACCAGAGTGCAGAGGGTAGAAGAAGGGATTCTTGGATTTGGAAGACTCTCTATCATGGGACTTACAGATAAGGGAATGCAGCCCTTTAATCATAAAGGTAATACGCTTGTATGTAACGGAGAGATATACGGTTTTAGAAAGTTAAAAGATTATCTTATTGGTATAGGATACAGCTTTGAATCTGACAGTGACTGTGAGATTCTTTTGCCCTTGTATGACAGACTTGGAGCAGCGATGTTCTCGCTCCTTGATGCAGAATTCGCTCTTATAATCTATGACCATAGAAAGAGAACATTTGTAGCAGCAAGAGATCCAATCGGAATAAGACCCCTTTATTATGGATATGACAAGAATGGTCATATAGTATTTGCATCAGAGCCCAAGATGCTGGTAGATGTATGCGATAAGATAAGTCCATTCCCTCCGGGATACTACTACGAATATGGCAAGTTTATAAGATATGCAGATCCTTCACAGGTAAGCGGCCCTTATATAGATGGAAGTCTGGAAGATATCTGTAAAGGCATACATGACAGGCTGGTAACAGGAATAGACAAAAGGCTTGATGCAGATGCCAAGGTGGGGTTCCTTCTATCTGGCGGACTCGACTCTTCACTTGTATGCGGCGTTGCTGCAAGAAAGACGGACAAGCCTCTTGAGACATTCTCTATAGGTATGGATATAGATGCCATCGATCTTAAGTATGCAAGAGAAGTTGCAGACTATATAGGTAGTAATCATCACGAAGTCATCATATCAAGAGATGATGTAATAGAAGCGCTAGATACAGTTATTAAGACTCTTGGAACCTATGATATCACTACGATAAGGGCATCTATAGGTATGTATCTTGTATGTAAATGGATCCATGAGAATACTGATATCAGAGTCATCTTAACAGGTGAGATATCAGATGAACTTTTTGGATATAAATATACTGACTTTGCTCCAAGCGCGGAAGCATTCCAGGAAGAGTCAGCCAAGCGTATCAGAGAGCTTCATATGTATGACGTACTTAGAGCAGACAGATGCATCTCTGTTAACTCCTTGGAAGCAAGGGTTCCTTTTGGTGATCTTGATTTTGTAAACTATGTAATGAGCATAGATCCTGAGCTTAAGATGAATACCTACGGTATGGGCAAATATCTCCTTCGTCATGCTTTTGAAGATGATAAGGTCATACCGGAAAATATCCTGATGCGTGAAAAGGCAGCATTCTCAGATGCGGTAGGTCATTCACTTCGAGATGATCTTGTAGAGTATGCAGAGAGTCTGTACACCGATGAAGAGTTTAAAGAAGGATGTGAGAAGTATACTTTTGCAAAACCTTTCACCAAAGAGTCACTTCTGTACAGGGATATATTCGAGAAGTATTATGGCGATAACGCTCAGATGGTAGTAGATTTCTGGATGCCCAATAAAGAGTGGGAAGGCTGCGATGTAGACGATCCGTCTGCAAGAGTCCTGGCCAACTACGGCAACAGTGGCGTTTAACAAGTATATAAATCAGTGCCCATGGACGGCGCAGTATCCCGAAAGTTTTGCGGGGGCCGTAGCCATGGGCAGGCAGTATATAAATCATTGCCACGCTATTAATTGTTTTATAATTCATGGCATGATATCTGAAGTTTTTCATTTTGGGGGCCAAACTCGCTTCGCTCAGACAGGTGGCCCCCGGGCAAAATGAAAACCTCCATCTATCACGCTCATGAATTTTATAAAACAATTAAAAAGCGTGGCAATGATTTATATACTGCCTGTCCACGGCTACAGTCCCCGCAAAACTTTCGGGATACTGCGCCGTCCATGTGGGAAGTTTGATAATAAAATAAAAATCCCAAGCTGGAGTTAGTATCTGGCTGGGGATTTTTGTATGTGCTTTTAGTGATCTTAATGATGCATGTGCTTTTGGTTGTACTTGATGATACATTTGTACCGGAATATATATCTTTTAGAACATGCTTTGAGAAGACTTAGTATTGCTCCATTTCTTCTTTAATAGCAAAGTAAGCTGGTTTTGGTTCGTAGTTCTGGTCGAAGATACGGGTATTGGTGGTGTCGCCTTCGCGGTAGTGATCTACAAGTCCGAATAGTGTTACGCAGGTGATGTTGGCAGGGCCGCCTGCTTCTGTGTCCATGTCATGAAGGAGTTTGAAGACCTGGCCGTATCTGGTCGCCTGCTTTTCGAACTGTTCAGGAGTTTCGGATTCTACGCCGATAGAAAGCTCTGTTACCTGAATCTCAAGGCCAAGTTCTGCAAATTTGGTGATGGCAGTCTTGATGGCTTCATCATTGGGATAGTCGATGCCCCAGTATCCCTGCATTCCGATACCATCTATAAGTCCCTCGTCCTTAAGGTGTGAGCACAGGTCATAGATGGCCTGAGTTTTTGGAGTCTGGTAGGTGTTGTAGTCGTTGTAGAAGAGCTTGACGTCTTCATCGACATATTTTCTTGCATAGGTAAATGCCATCTCTACATAATCTTCGCCGATGGTGTCATACCATGGGTTAGGGTCTTCGCCTGTCATAGTCCTGCACATGAAGTAGCTGTCAGGATCATAAGCGCCGGGTTCTACAGCTTCGTTGACAACATCCCAGCAGTATATAACTCCGGGGTATTCGTCCTGAACATGAGTTACAAGCTGTCTTATATAGCTTTCCATTCTAAGGAGCATTGTATCCTTATCTACATATTCACCGTCATCAGTGTAGCCTTCTCTGAAGAACCATCCCGGAGCCTGGGTATGCCATACAAGAGTATGACCACGCATCTTCATTCCATTGTCTTTGCACCACTGCAGAGTAGGATCGATGGATGCAAAGTTAAGTGCAGGCTCTTCGTTACCGTTTTTAAGATTGTCCTGTGATCCGAACTGATCGAGGATATAGCAGCTCTTCATAAGATTGGTCATAGTACAGCTGTTAAACTGCTCTTTGCTAAGTTCCATATACTGCGGGATATTAAGTGTCTGATTCTCAAGAGTACTTCCATTGATACCAACCCCAAGTAGGAAGTAATCTTTGCACAGATCCTTAAGAGGAACAACTTCTTGATCTTCATAAGCGCTTGTCTCATCACCTGTAACAAGGTTTTCGGAATCAGAACTGCCTTCACTTGCTGTATCCCCATTTGATGCACCACTCTCCGCCGCATCGACAGAACTTTCTACAGATGCAGCCTGCTCGGAAGATGCGCCTGTTCCATCTTTGGCTCCGCCCTCATTAGATGCTGCCGCGCTGCATCCTGATAGCAGAGCGATTATTAGTGCCCCCGATAATAGTTTTCTTACCTTCATAATGCCTCCCATATATTGTATTGATATAGTTTTTGATATTAAAAATATACGTCATGACGTCTCACCGTGCTTATCATCTGTTGTTATTCACTTGTGGCTGATTGCTAAGTTGAAGCAGGGATTATAAAAACGTATTTATCAAGTCGTTGGGTTATCGTTTTGATTATTATTATTTGGATATTATTTCTGCCCAATAATTACTGTATTAAAAAGTTTTCGAACTTTTTTCGTGCAGTTCGTCGGACAAAATGTGTATTCTGTCAGAAAATTGTGACAGACATTTTTGTACATTGTATAGTGGGAGCGCATCTTGTACCTAGAATGGTCCAAAGATAGCTGATAGATATGAAAAGTTATATGTAGGGGACGATGAGAATGAATTCATCGCCCTTTATTTGGTGCGCTTGGCGTCGCACGTTTCTAACGGGTTAAAGTCCCGAATCCGCCCGGTAGTGGGAAGGATATAGTCGAAATCAAGGGCGTGATGAATCTGGTGATTATAAATCCATAAGTGAAATTCCAACTGATTTAAGATCAGCATGTTTAAGTCAGCTAATTACTAAAAATGCTGATGAAAAGGAAAGTATTCAAGATGCGTATAGCGCATATGTTAATGCAGTTCAGATTGGAGCATAGGAGACTGAGGAAAATGACGGATAATAGAATAATAATTACTATTACAAAAAAGCAAATAACTAGAGCAGTTGCTTTTGGCGTAGTTATTTTGGCATTTATTATAATAGCTCTTTTTGTAAAGTTCAAAATAGAAGATGCAAAATATTATGGTCCAGTCTTCAATTTTGATAGTGGAGACAAATATGTAAATCAAGCGATAGAAGTTTGGGATAAATATGGATGCAGCTATTTTTACAATGAAGATCAGGATGAGGCACTTGGGAACTTTGAAAGAATATTGGGAATTGAGTCTGTTAAAAACTATGTTAGAAGCCAAAATACAATATATGGTTTTATTCATTTGTATAGCGATGCGGATATAGAATATGCATTGAATGCAATTGTATATGGTTGTGATGATCCTAAGCATGATACAGGTAAGTTCAAATCCATATCAGATATCCCAGACAGATTGTTTGGTTGTTGTTATACCCAAATACAAGTGCGAAATAATATGAATTATGCTATTGATATAGTCTATAATGAGTTTATTGAAGAACTAAAAAAAGCAGATAGTATGTGATATATTCAAATGATAAATACTATGATATTCAGTTTGAAAAGAATAGCTGCTAAGAATAGAGTGATATATGGCGCAGACCAAGATGTTGGTTCTGCGCCTTTCGTGTCATTTATATGTCTTTAGTAGTGCTTCTCCAAAAGTCTACAGCTTCTTCAAGCCATCCGGATACTTCAAGTCCGTTTCCAAGTCCAAAGCTGTGACCTCCTTTTGAGCCAATCCTTGTGATATGTTCTACGCCAAGCTTAGTAAGAACTGCGTCCATTGCCTTACTATTGGCTACAGGAACTGTGCCGTCATCTTCATTGGCAACGATGTATGTCTTTGGATAGGAGCTGTCTATGTGTGATGGAAGGTCATAGGATGACACAAGCTTACTATCAACATCAGGACCTGCAAGGCGTCTTAGAAATGGTGCGATGCCTTCTATCATAGGATTGCCTACAGGAAGAGAGGTATATGCCTTATAGAACTCGTTCATGCAGACAACTGTATATCCAAGGAATATTGTAGGACTTGGTATTTTCGCTCTTGTATGCTGGGCTATGATCATCGATGTTATTGATGATATCGAAGTACACAATAACTACCGTTCAGATGGTACTGTATACGCTGTATATTCATTTGCAAGAAAGCTCGGCCAGGCCGGTGCATCAGGTCTTACAGGCCTCCTTCTTTCTATCACAGGATACACAGCTGAGACAGCGTTTGATACAGGTGTAGTCAACGGCATCTATAACGTTGCTACCCTCATTCCGGCTATAGGAATGGTCCTTCTTTCACTCTCACTTATTTTCTTCTACCCTCTGTCCAAGAAGAAGGTTGAAGAGAACATAGAAGTACTCAGAAAGCGTAGAAACGGATAATCATAAAGCTTGCCACTCATGCACTAGCGTGTGATGCTTGATGAGTAAGAAAGATCTTCTTGACTGTTGACAAAAAAGAAGAATGGCGAAATAATAATTCGGTGTTGTAAGTGATTTTCATAAATGGTATTAAGAAATTGAAGAGAAGTTTTCATTTATTACTTCGAATTATAATAAGTTAATTTGTAAGAGAAAAGCTGACAAAGGCGTTAGGGATTTTCATTAGTTCCTGTACCCTTTTGTCAGCTTTTTAATTTGGTTACCTAAGATTCCCACTTGAACGATGTGGTATCCCCAAAACTTTAAAGGGGTACGTAGACACCGATGGACGTAAATACAGATCATTGCCACGCTTTTTAATTGTTTTATCAAATTCATGAGCGTGATAGATGGAGTTTTTTATTCTGCCCGGGGTCCACATGTTTGAGCGAAGCGAGTTTGGACCCCAGAATAAAGAACTTCAGATATCATGTCTTGTTACAGGATGTAACTGGACATGTATAGAAATACATGGATGTATTTCTATGTCCTAGAATTCATAAAACAATTAACAGCGTGGCAATGATCTGTATTTACGTCCGTTGGTGGTTGCGTACCCCTTTGAAGTTTTGGGGATATCACATCGTCCAAGTGGGAATCTTGATCTCATCATTTAGAAATAGGAGATGCGTATGTTGTCGGAAGATCGAATTGGCGAAGAGTGTGGTGTTTTTGGTATGTATGACCTTTCGGGAGGTGATGTTGCAAGATCCATATATTATGGACTTGAGTCACTTCAGCACAGAGGTCAGGAGAGCTGCGGTATTGCAGTAAGCGATACAAACGGCCCCAAAGGAAAAGTCCTTTCCCACAAGGATATGGGACTTGTGAATGAAGTATTTACAGGTGAAGACATAGACAAGCTTGTGGGCAATATAGGCGTTGGCCATGTCAGATACTCAACTGCAGGATCTTCAGTAAGAGAAAATGCCCAGCCCCTTGTTCTTAACTATGTTAAGGGAACCCTTGCCCTTGCACACAATGGCAACCTGACCAATGCACCAGAACTTAGAGATGAGCTTGCATATACCGGAGCTATCTTCCAGACTACAATCGACTCAGAGCTTATCGCTTATCTTATTGCAAGGCAGAGACTTCGTACAGCCAGCGTTGAGGATGCTGTTGCTCTTGCTATGCCTCAGATCAAGGGAGCTTACAGCCTTGTTATCATGTCCCCTCGTAAACTTATAGGAGCAAGAGATCCTCACGGATTCAGACCACTTGTCCTTGGCAAAAGAGACAACGCATACATCTTTGCATCAGAGACCTGTGCTCTTGATACTATAGATGCCGAATATATAAGAGATGTTGAGCCCGGAGAGATAGTAACTATCACTTCTGATGGACAGATCCTTTCTAATAAAACAAGATGCATTTCTGAAAAAGAGCACGGACACTGCATCTTTGAATATATCTATTTTGCAAGACCTGATTCTGTTCTGGATGGTCAGAGCGTATATGATGCAAGAATAAGAGCCGGAAGATTCTTATACAAGGATGATCCGATAGATGCTGATATCGTAGCAGGTGTACCAGAATCCGGCAATGTTGCAGCACTTGGTTATTCCATGGAGTCAGGTATTCCTTATGGTCAGGTCTTTGTCAAGAACTCTTATATAGGAAGAACCTTTATAAAGCCCGGACAGAAGAACCGTGAGAGCAGCGTCAAGGTCAAACTCAATGCTTTAAACCATGCGGTAAATGGTAAGAGAGTTGTCATCATAGATGACTCTATAGTACGTGGTACGACTTCAGACAGGATCATCAGGATGCTGCGAGAAGCTGGAGCCAAAGAGGTACATATGAGGATATCATCTCCTCCATTTCTCTGGCCATGCTATTTTGGCACAGATATCCCTGCAAGAGAGCAGCTTATTGCCTATAACAAAAGTATAGAAGATATACGAAAGATAATAGGGGCAGATTCCCTTGGTTATCTTAAGCTTAATAGACTTGGGGAGCTTGTAGATAACAAAATGTCTATCTGCGAAGGCTGCTTTACAGGAAGATATCCTGAAGAGCCGCCTGTAAGTGACATCCGTGGTGAATTTGAAGCATAATATTTTTATTAAGAGAGCGTTATAAGTATTTGGTTACTTATAGCGCTTTATTATATGTTAGAATTAGTGGTAGTGTTTTTTGAGGTAAGGAGGGATGAGTTTGAAAATGTTCCATTTTCAAACCCGAATTGATGTCGCGAGCTCCATCAATTCGAACCATTAGCCGCTCGTTTCACTCGCGACATGAGGTTATTTATGATTAGAATAGGTATGCTTACAAGTGGTGGTGACTGTCAGGCTTTAAATGCAGCTATGAGAGGCGTGGTTAAGTGCCTTGATGCTAGCGGCACGCAGATGGAGATCTATGGATTTCTTAATGGTTATAAAGGCCTTATTAACGGCGATTTTAAGATGCTTACGCCTCGAGATTTCTCAGGACTTCTTACAAGAGGCGGGACGATTCTTGGTTCATCCAGAGTTCCTTTTAAGACTATCCACGAACCCGATGAAGAGGGCAAAGACAAGGTTGCATGCATGAAGCAGACCTATTACAAGCTTCAGCTGGATGTCCTTGTAGTTCTTGGCGGCAATGGTTCTCAGAAGACAGCCAACCTCCTTAGAGAAGAAGGTCTTAATATCATATCTCTTCCTAAGACAATAGATAATGATCTCTGGGGGACTGATATGACATTTGGTTTCCAGAGCGCAGTTGATGTTGCTACTAACGCAATTGATTGCATCCATACAACTGCAGACTCTCATGGCCGTGTATTCATAGTAGAAGTCATGGGCCATAAAGTCGGCTGGCTTACCCTTAATGCAGGTATTGCAGGAGGCGCTGATATCATCCTGATCCCTGAGATCCCCTATGATATAGACAAGGTTATAGAAGCTATCGAAAGACGTGCTACAAACGGTTCGAGATTCACCATCCTTGCAGTTGCAGAGGGTGCTATCTCCAAAGAGGATGCCAAGCTTACCAAGAAAGAGTATAAGAAGAAACTTTCAAGTTATGCATTCCCTTCTGTATCATACGAGATCGCAGATCAGATTCAGAAAAAGACAGGTCGCGAAGTCAGAGTTACAGTCCCGGGGCATATGCAAAGAGGCGGAGTGCCTGATCCTTATGACAGAGTATTTGCAAGCCGTGTCGGAGTAGAGGCAGGACAGCTTATCCTTAACAAAGAATACGGATATATGATCGCATACAAGAATCGTGAGATGGTCAAGGTCCCTCTTAAAGAAGTTGCCGGCAAGCTCAAGTCCCTTCCCAAGGATGCAAGTATTATCAAGGAAGCCAAGATGCTTGGTATCTGCTTTGGAGATTAATGATAAGAGAGATTCCTTTCTTGTGTTATAATGTTGTAGGTGTCAAAGCTCATGGCCAAGAGCGCCTATCATAGATTTTATTAGCCTATGCTTATAGTTTTGGCAGTGTAACATTATTATTTATAAAAAATAGGATATTGCGAAAAGAGTATTAGAGATGCCATACGTAGCATTATATAGAAAGTTCCGTCCTCCGACATTTGAAGATGTCAAAGGTCAGGATCATATAGTAACAACACTTAAAAATCAGATAATATCAGACCGTGTTGGACATGCATATCTGTTCTGCGGAACCCGTGGAACAGGTAAGACGTCTGTAGCCAAGATACTTTCAAGGGCTGTTAACTGCGAACATCCCGTAGATGGCAATCCTTGCGGTGAGTGCGAGACCTGCAGAGCCATAGCAGAAGGCAGATGCGTTGACGTTGTCGAGATCGATGCTGCATCCAACAATGGTGTTGATAATATCAGAACCATCATAGATGAAGTGTCCTATTCTCCTACAATGGGCAAGAAGAAAGTGTACATCATCGATGAGGTACACATGCTCTCTACAGGAGCTTTCAATGCACTTCTAAAGACACTTGAAGAGCCTCCGGAATATGTGCTTTTCATTCTGGCTACTACTGAAGTTCAGAAGATACCGATCACTATTTTATCAAGATGCCAAAGGTATGATTTTCATCGTATCACTATAGATACTATAGAAGACAGACTTAAGGAAGTTACTGACAGAGAGGGTATCAAAGCACAGGAGAAGGCACTTAGATATATCGCAAGAGCTGCTGACGGATCAATGAGAGATTCCTTAAGCCTTCTGGATCAGTGCGTCGCCTTTAACTACGGGCAGGAGCTGACCTATGATAAGGTACTGGGAGTGCTGGGAGCAGTTGATACAGCAGTCTTTGGTCAGATGTTTAAAGCTCTGACACAGTCAGATGCCAAGGAAGCACTTAGCATCCTTGCAGATGTAGTTATACAGGGAAGAGAGCTTTCACAGTTCGTTGCGGATTTTGTATGGTATCTTAGGAATTTGATGCTGGTCACAACTTCTGATAATGTAGAAGATGTTGTTGATATATCATCTGATAATCTTGAGGTATTAAAGGATCAGGCCCAAGCTACTGACATAGATACCATAATGCATTTTATAAGCGTATTTTCAGAGCTTGAAGCAAGTTTGCGTTTTGCTGCGCAAAAGCGTATTCTGATTGAGATGGCGCTTATAAGGATCTGTCGCCCTCAGATGGAAGGCACAACAGATGAGGGACTGGCTCAGCGTGTAAGAGCTCTTGAGAATAAAGCAAGAGAATCTGCTGATATCATAGACAGAATCAGGAATGGACAGATTGCTGTGACAAATGCTGCGTCTTCCGGCGCATCATTAGAAGCTCCAAAACCTGTAGTAGCAAGGAAACTTGATAAGCCGATTCCTGAGGATATCAAAGCTGTAGTTGACGGGTTCGATCGCTTTCTTGGCGGTATGAAAGATGCTGCCCTTAAGAACTTCATGAAGACTGACAGACCCAGACTGTCTCTTGGAGCTGAGAATACTCTTCAGATGGTATTTAATAACCAGGTCACCATGGGGATCATTGAGGCTCAGAAGAAGTATCTTGAACAGGAACTTGCAGATGCTTTTGGCAAGGATATCAAGGTCGAGATAAGAGCTCTTGCCAAGGGTGAACAGTTTGAGGAGTCCTATATAGATCTTGAAGCTATAAAGTCTGCTATACAGTTCGATGTTGTAACAGAAGACGAAGTTAATAGGCCTGTAGAGGATACAATCTCTAAGGACAATGTGTCTGATGGTGCAAGTGATAGTCAGCCGACAGGCGGAGTATCTGATAGTATAAAGGAAAGTCAGCCGATGGACACAGTACCAGGTGATGTAAGCGAAAGTCAGCCTATGGACGCAGTATCTGATGATCTAAATGAAAGTCAGGCTGTGGATGAAGTATCCGGTGATATAAGCGATATGCATGATGCGGACTACGGATTTATGACAGAGTCGCTTCAGAACCTTAGCCCTGAAGATGATGGCAATTCTTTTGAAGAAAAGGATGAGCCTGAAGATGAGGCTTGATTATGTTTGGATTTACAAGTTTTTCGACTATAGATCCAAATGCATTAAAATATATTTTTTAATAATTAGTACATAGAATTTATTCATATGTCTTTTTATAAAACGGATTTTACGGAGGTATTATTTTATGAGTAAGCGTGGAGGATTTCCTGGCGGAATGCCTGGAAACATGAATAATCTGATGAAGCAGGCACAGCGTATGCAGCGTCAGATGGAAGAGAATCAGAAAGAGCTTGAGACTAAAGAGTTCACAGCTAAAGCCGGCGGCGGTGCTGTAGAAGCAACTGTTACAGGTGGCAAAGAGCTCAAGTCTATCAAGATCTCTCCCGAAGCGGTTGATCCTGATGATGTAGAGATGCTCCAGGATCTTATCGTTGCTGCAGTTAATGAAGCTATGGGCGAAGCTGATAAGGCTAACGCAGAAGTCCTTGGCAAGATGACAGGCGGACTTGGCGGCTTTGGAGGACTTGGATTCTAATGGATCTGTACAGTGGCCATGTTAACAAGCTGATAGAAGAGCTTGCTTCTCTCCCCGGAATAGGAGGGAAGTCAGCTCAGAGGCTTGCTTTTTATATTATCAATATGCCCAAGGACCGTGTTGCAAGGCTCTCAGGCGCTATCAATGATGCCAGAGAGAATGTCCACTATTGCAAGAAGTGTTGCACACTTACAGATGGTGATCTGTGTCCTATCTGTTCCAATGACAGCAGGGACAAGTCAACAATAATGGTTGTCGAGAACTCAAGAGATCTCGCGGCATATGAAAGAACAGGCAAGTACAATGGTCTATATCATGTGCTTCAGGGTGTAATATCACCTATGCTTGGCGTAGGACCATCTGATATAAGACTTAAAGAACTATTACAGCGTCTTCAGACAGAGGATGTAAATGAGGTCATCCTTGCTACAGGATCAAGTCTTGAAGGCGAGACGACAGCTATGTATGTAAGTAAACTGGTGAAACCCACAGGTATCAAAGTGACTCGTATTGCGAGCGGTGTACCTGTTGGAGGGGATCTGGAATATATTGATGAGGTGACGCTACTACGCGCACTAGAGGGAAGGACGGAAGTATGAGCGTAAAGAGAGAATTTGTTGGGGAGACACAAAAGGGACAGGCTGTATATCTTTTCCATATTACTAATAAAAATGATATGGAAGTAACTGTTCTTAATTATGGTATCAACATCCAGAACGTCTTTGTTAAGGACAGTGATGGAAACAGACGCGATGTGGTTCTTGGATTTGATGATTATGAAGGCTATACAGACAATAAGCCTACTCTTGGATCTACTATAGGACCATCAGCTAACCGTGTAGAGGGTGGTAAGTATACCATTGCAGGCAAGGAATATCATCTTCCACTTAATGAAAACGGTGTAAACAATCTTCATACAGATGGAGACAATGGTTTTCACAAGACAGTATGGGACAGCGAAGAGGGAGACAATCTTGTAAGATTCACTTATAAGGCTGCTGATGGCGAGCTTGGATTCCCAGGCAATCGTACATTTACAGTAGAAGTTTCACTTTCTGATGACAATGAGCTTAAGCTTCATTATCATGCAGACAGCGATGCTGATACTCTTATCAATATCACTAATCACACCTATTTCAATCTTGGTGGCAGCGGAAGCGGCAAGGTTCTCGGTCATGTGCTTCAGCTCAATTCTCATTACTTTACACCTGTTAAGGACAAGAATTCTATTCCTTCAGGTGAGAAGCGTGCTGTTAAAGGAACTCCGCTTGATTTTACAACTCCTAAGACTATCGGTCAGGATATTGCATCAGATTATGAGCAGATCGCTCTTGCAAACGGTTATGATCATAATTTCATAATCGATGGTGCAGTTGATGAGGATGGAAATGTTGACGGTGGTATGCATGAGTTTGCTATAGTTACTAATCCTGCAACAGGAATCACTATGCATGCATCTACCAATCTTCCGGGATTCCAGTTCTATTCAGCTAATTTCCTTAAGGATATTGTTGGTAAGGACGGATATGAGTATGGTCAGTATGATGGATTTTGTCTTGAAACACAGACATATCCTAATTCTATCAATACTCCTTCATTCCCAAGTCCTGTATATGGACCTGATCGTCCATATGATGCTGTTACAGTTTATAAGTTTAACTAAGTGGTGTTAAGTATAGGTTAAAAACTTGAATCCCTACATCACTTATCTTGTAGAAATATAAGATCTTTTACAGTTTTTTCTATATGGAGGACTGATGGCTGAAGTCAAAAACTTTAGAGATTACAGCAGAAATTTTAGAGATGCAGATGCACCGGACGAAGAAACCGGTGCATCTTTTTCCAGAGAGCCTTCTTATCAGGAGAAGATAAGAAATCATAGGCTTATAGTATTTTACAGAACTATTTTTTTGCTGATTGCGGCGGTTGCCATAATAGCATTTATATATGTGAACTGGCACAACAAGGTGTATTCGGAATCCAGGGTTCTTAGCTCTACATCTCTTACCGGCATGTCTGGTGTTACAGTACTTCCGCTTGGACAGAATATAATCAGATACAGTAAAGATGGTATCAATTGTATGTCTGCAGACGGAAGGGCGCTATGGAATATGACCTATGATATGCAGGCACCTGTGGTGAGAATATGCGGTGAGACCGTTGCAGTTGGTGATTATAATGGTAATACTATCTATGTTGCCAATTCGCAGGGAACTCTTGGAAGTTTTGGAACCAATCTTCCTATCAGGGATTTCTGCGTTTCATCACAGGGGGTAGTTGCGGTCATTCTTGACGATGATGATATAACAAGGATCAAGCTTTTTGATACATCGGGCAAGGAACTTGCAGCTATCAAGGCCACTATGGCCAACAGTGGATATCCTACAAGCATGTCCTTGTCTCCCAATGCTGAGCTTTTGGCAGTATGTTATCTGAAAGAGTCGGGAGGTTCTATTCTGACAGGCGTTACCTTCTTTAACTTTGGAGCTGTAGGTCAGAATGAGACAGATAACATGGTAAGCTCATTCAAGTATGAAGATACTATCATCCCATATGATGTGTTTCTTGATTCAAGTACTAATATGGCTGTATCTGATAAGAGTATAGTCTTCTACAAGGGTGAGGATGTTCCTAATGACCCTGTTGTCAATGAGATCGGTGAGACTGAGATCATGAGCGTTTATAACAACGAAGACTACGCAGGCATCATATGCGCCGGAACAGCAGAAGAGGGAGCCTATAAACTTACAGTCTACAATACTTCAGGTAAGAATATTCTGGAGAAGTATTTTGATCTTGATTATACTGATATGTTCTTCTCAGATGATCAGTTTGTTGTGTACAATGACAAGCACTGGCAGTTATATGGAATAGATGGAACTCTTCGATTTGAAGGGGAGTTTGATGAAAGTATAAAGGCAATCATCCCTGGACCTAGCAGGAACAGATTTACTATAGTGACAGCTGATTCGATAGATCAGATAGAACTGAGATAGAACTAATTGAACTAATATAGAACCGAGATAGAACTAATACAGAACTAATACAGAACTGAGATGGCACTAATATAGGACTATATAGAACTAATATAGAGCTAAGACAGATCTATATATATAGTAAGATCATAAAAAAGAGTCATTTGGTATAATATATTATTTTGATAGCAAATATACAAAAAATATATTACACCCAAATGGCTCTTTGTTTGCATTTGGAGATATCAAATCATTGACATTGTAACGAAATTGCGATAAACTCGAAAAAGTAAGTATTTTAGTTCAAACAGATTCACTGTATTTTTTTTCCAAAACATCTTTTTAATAATTGACCTTGCGACTTGTAAGGCATGCTTGTGCATGGGGAGGATTCCAATATGATAGAAAGCAAAGACACTCAGGTAAGACCTACAGCAACTATAAAATCCATTGTAAAGGCTGCAGTGATAGAGCAGAGTGAGAAGGCAGCAGCACTTGCCAAAGAGGAAAAGGCAAAGCAGGAAGAAGCTGGTATCAAAGTTATAAAGCTTGAAAAAGGTGCAGTAAAAAAGGCTAAAGAGGCTAAAGCTTCTGTATCAAAGAAAGCTGTAGAGGAAGATAAGAAGATAAAGGAAAAGGCTGCAAAGGTAGAAAAAGAAACCAAAAAGAAGGTAGCCAAGGCTAAGAAAGAAGCATCTGAAGTTAAGAAAGATGTAGTGAAAAATGCAACTTCAGCTAAAAAAGAAGAAGAAAAGAAGATTGCTGAAGTGAAGAATGAGCTACCTGATAAGGATAAGGTGGTAGAGAAAGCCTCCAAAGTCAAGAAAGAAACAAAAGAAAAAGCTGGAGTTGTAAAGAAAGATGCAGCAAAAAAGGCTGATGCTGTAAAGAAAGAAACTGCCAAGAAAATCTCTGATATAGAGAAAGAGACAGTAAAGAAAGTCAAAGAAGTAAAAAAAGAAGTAGCAAAGAAGGCAGAAGCAGTAAAAGATACAGTTGTTAAAGTAACAGAGCCAGAGGTCAAGCTTGTACTACAGTATCGCGATTATGATATAGAGCAGAGTGTTCTTTATAATAAAGCAAGAGCTGTTATTGGTGATAAGTTTGAATCTGTAAAGAACCTTAGCCTTTATGTTAAGCCTGAAGAAGGTAAGGTATATTTTGTTGCAGATGAAGAGACTGGAAGTTTTGATCTGTAACAAGCCCTAAATTGCCCCATATCTTTTTTGTTTTTTTAAGAAGCGTAGATCCTATAAGGATTTGCGCTTCTTTATATTTTCTTTAGACTTTTTTATTTATTAGTCGGTTGACAGTATAGTTTTAAAGTGATAATTTAACGTATGTAAGATGTTAGCACTCAAGTCGAGTGAGTGCTAACATCGGATGAGAAGAGGTAATCATTTGGAACTTACAGAGCGTAAGAAAACAATTCTAAATGCAATCGTTCGTAATTATCTGGAGACCGGAGAGCCGGTTGGAAGCAGGACGATTTCCAAGTATACGGATCTGAACCTTTCATCTGCGACTATCCGCAATGAGATGGCAGACCTTGAAGAGATGGGACTTATATTACAGCCACACACTTCTGCAGGACGTATACCATCCGATCAGGGCTATCGTATCTATGTAGATGATATGCTCGCCCAGAAGGAGAAGGAAGTCGACAGCATGCGAGAGATGCTTCTTGATAAGGAAGAGAAGCTTGAGAATCTTCTTAAGCATGTTGCAAGACAGCTTGCGGACAATACCAATTATGCGACCATGGTTTCAACACCTACCATGAGCAAGAACAAGCTCAAATTCCTTCAGATAAGCAGAGTGGATGCTGATCATCTTCTGGCTACCATAGTTCTTGAAGGCAATCTTATCAAGAACAAGATGATACCGGTTGAGGAAGAGCTTGATGATGCGACAATCCTTAAGCTCAACATGATCCTGAATACGAACCTGAGCGGTATATCAGTTGAGAATATCAACCTTGGCCTTATCGCAGCTCTCAAAGCGCAGGCTGGTATCCACTCCGAGATTGTAGGTCATGTGATAGACGCAGCTGCAGAGTCCATAAGAGCCGATGAGGAGCTTGAGATATATACAAGCGGTACCAACAATATCCTGAAATATCCCGAGCTTTCAGATAATAAAAAGGCGAGTGAACTTATCAATACATTTGAAGAAAAGAGTGATCTTACAAGTCTTGTAGAAAGTTCTCTTAGTGCTAAGGAACACGGGATTCAGGTTTATATAGGCAATGAAACACCGGTAGATACCATGAAGGATTGCAGCGTAGTTACAGCAACCTACGAACTTGCCGAAGGTATGAGAGGCACAGTCGGTATCATAGGCCCCAAGCGAATGGACTATGACAAGGTCATATCTACACTTAAGGAAATGATGCATCAGCTGGATGATCTTTATAAGAAGAACGACTAGCTATTTTCATATAATAAATAGTAATAAAGGAGAATCAACTTGAGTCAGGAAAAGGAAATCAAAAAAGAGCAGGAAGAAGTAGAAGAAGCTCTTAAAGAAAACGAAGCTCAATCAGAAGATGCGGTTGAGAACGAAAATACTGCAGAAGCATCAAAAGAAACAGCTGATGCAGATACTACAGATAAGGCTTCTGAAGAAGTCAAGGAAGAGGGCAAGAAATCTCTTTTTGGAAAAAAGAAAAATCCTCTTCAGGACAAGCTTGACGACATGACAGACAAGTACAAGCGTCAGCTTGCAGAGTTCGAGAACTTCCGTAACAGAACTGAGAAAGAGAAGTCTCAGATGTTCGATGCAGGAGCAGGCAATGTACTTACCAAGATACTTCCTGTTGTAGATAACTTCGAAAGAGGTCTTGCAGCAGTTCCGGAAGATAAGAAAGATGATTCTCTTGTACAGGGATTTGACATGATCTACAAGCAGCTTTTAAAGACTCTTGAAGACATGGATGTTAAGCCGATAGAAGCTCTTGGCAAAGAGTTTGATCCTAATCTCCACAACGCAGTAATGCAGGTAGAGAGCGATGAGTACGAAGAAGGAATTGTCGCACAGGAGCTCCAGAAGGGCTATACATATCACGATACAGTTATCCGTCACTCAATGGTGGCTGTTGCTAAATAGAGGAGATAGAGATTGTCTTCGATGTTTTTGCCAAGAAGGCATTTATGATCACAAAGCTTTACACATCTCCGATTTCCCAGTAGGGATAGATCAAAAATAAGATGAAATAGTTATGGAGGTAAATTAACTATGGGTAAAATCATTGGTATCGACCTTGGTACTACAAATAGCTGCGTAGCAGTCATGGAAGGTGGAAAGCCTACCGTTATAGCAAATGCAGAAGGCGCTAGAACAACTCCTTCAGTTGTAGCTTTTACTAAGAATGGTGAGAGACTTGTAGGTGAACCTGCTAAGCGTCAGGCTGTTACAAATGCAGATCACACAATTTCTTCAATCAAGAGAGATATGGGTACAGACAATGGCCGTAACATCGATGGCAAGAAGTACTCACCAGAGCAGATCTCTGCTATGATTCTTCAGAAGCTCAAGAAGGATGCTGAGGACTATCTTGGAGAGTCTGTATCACAGGCAGTTATCACAGTTCCTGCATACTTCAATGATGCTCAGCGTCAGGCTACTAAGAACGCTGGTAAGATCGCAGGTCTTGAAGTAGAGCGTATTATCAACGAGCCTACAGCTGCAGCTCTTGCTTATGGTCTTGACAATGAGAAAGAGCAGAAGATCATGGTATATGACCTCGGTGGTGGTACATTTGATGTATCTATTATCGAGATTGGTGATGGTGTCATCGAAGTTCTTTCTACAAACGGTGATACACACCTTGGTGGTGATGACTTCGATAACAGGATCATCGACTGGATGGTAGAAGAGTTCAAGGCTAAGGAAGGCGTAGACCTTTCAGGCGATAAGATGGCTATGCAGAGACTTAAGGAAGCTGCAGAGAAGGCTAAGAAGGAACTCTCTTCTTCTACAACAACTAACATCAACCTTCCTTTCATCACAGCAACAGCAGAAGGCCCTAAGCACTTCGATATGGATCTTACAAGAGCTAAGTTCGAAGAACTTATCCATGATCTTGTAGAGAGAACAGCTATTCCTGTTCAGAATGCTATGAGAGATGCAGGTCTTACAAATGCAGACCTTGGTAAAGTCCTCCTTGTTGGTGGTTCTACACGTGTTCCTTGCGTAGTAGAGAAGGTTAAGCAGCTCACAGGTCAGGAGCCTTCCAAGAACCTTAACCCTGATGAATGCGTAGCAGTAGGTGCCGGTATCCAGGGTGGTAAGCTTAATAACGAAGCTGGTACAGGAGATATCCTTCTTCTTGATGTAACTCCACTTTCACTTTCTATCGAGACAATGGGTGGTATCGCTACAAAGCTTATCGAGCGTAATACAACTATTCCTACCAAGAAGAGCCAGATCTTCTCAACAGCAGCTGATAACCAGACAGCAGTTGATATCAACGTACTTCAGGGTGAGAGACAGTTCGCAAGAGACAACAAGTCACTTGGTCAGTTCCGTCTTGATGGTATTCCTCCAGCAAGAAGAGGTATGCCTCAGATCGAAGTTACATTCGATATCGATGCTAACGGTATCGTTAACGTATCTGCTAAGGATCTTGGTACAGGTAAAGAGCAGCACATCACAATTACATCCGGCACTAACATGTCTGACGATGATATCGATAAGGCTATCAAAGAGGCTCAGGAATATGAGGCTCAGGACAAGAAGCGTAAGGAAGGCATCGATGCAAGAAACGAAGCTGATTCCTTCGTATTCCAGACAGAGCAGGCTCTTAAGGATGCAGGCGACAAGATCGATGCAACTGCTAAGTCAACTGTAGAAGCTGATCTTACAGATCTTAAAGCTACACTTGATGCTACTAAGGACAAGGAACTTACTGATGAAGAGATCGACAAGATCAAGACTCAGAAAGAAAAGCTCATGACAGATGCTCAGCAGCTCTTCTCAAAGATGTATGAGAATATGCAGCAGCAGGCTGGTCCTCAGGCTGGCCCTCAGGCTGGTCCTGGACCTGATATGGGTGGCGCAGCAGGCAGCCAGACTCAGAACAATGATGATGTAGTTGACGGAGACTACAGAGAAGTATAAGGTATATAAGGTCGGTGACTTTGTATACGATGATCAGATGATCATTATTAATGAAATTAACCCCGAGCTGCTTAAATGGCAGCTCGTGGGTATTTTGCGCTAAGGAAAGGTATTATGGCAGATCAGAAACGCGATTATTATGAAGTGCTTGGAGTAGGCAAAGGTGCCTCGGATGAAGAGATCAAGAAAGCATACAGGGTACTTGCTAAGAAATATCATCCAGATATGAATCCCGGTGATGCTAATGCAGCTGAAAAGTTCAAAGAGGCTTCCGAAGCTTATGCTGTACTTTCAGATCCTGAGAAGAGACGCCAGTATGATCAGTTCGGTCATGCTGCATTTGAGGGTGGCGGAGCAGGATTTAACGGTGGCGGATTTGATTTCTCCGGCGCTGATTTTAGTGATATATTTGGTGACATATTCGGTGAATTCTTTGGTGGTGGAAGGAGTCGTGGCGCTCGTTCCGGACCTGCTAAGGGAGCTAATATACGTGCCAGCGTAAGGATTACATTTATGGAATCCATCACAGGCACAGAAAAAGAACTTACTCTTAATTTGAAAGATCCTTGTCCGACATGTAAAGGTACAGGCGCTAAGCCAGGTACTACGCCACAGATGTGTCCTAAGTGCGGTGGTAAGGGACAGGTTGTATTCACACAGCAGTCGCTTTTTGGAACCGTCCGCAATGTTCAGACATGTCCTGAGTGTGGTGGATCAGGCAAGATTATTAAAGATAAATGTGCAGACTGCGGCGGAACAGGTTATAAGACAAGCCGTAAGACCATTAAGGTTACTATCCCTGCAGGCATTGATAACGGACAGAGCGTTCGTATAAGAGAAAAGGGTGAGCCTGGTATCAACGGAGGACCAAGAGGTGATCTTCTTGTAGAAGTGCTGGTATCAAGTCATCCTACATTCCAGAGAGAGGATTATGATATCTTCTCAGTTGTAGATATGTCATATGCAGTTGCTGCTCTGGGCGGATCTGTTGTGATCGACACTGTTGACGGCAGAGTAGTATATGATGTTAAGCCGGGTACTCAGACCGGAGCAAGAATAAGACTTAGAGGTAAGGGTGTTCCGTCACTTCGTGACAAGGACATACGAGGAGACCACTATGTAACTCTTGTTGTTAAGACTCCTGAGCGCCTTTCCAAGGAAGCCAAAGAGCTCCTTACTAAGTTTGATGAACTTACAGGTGACAGCCTTAATGAGGCAGAGAGACTTACATCGGATGGTTCTGATGACAAGGACGGCAAAGACAAAAAGAAGAAAAAAGGCTTCTGGAATAAATAAAGATAACTTTGTGAGGGTGTCGCATAAAATAGCGGCACCCTCACGTTATTAATAGCTTCACGGGTTCTGTAATTGGACTCTTAAGCTGAATTCTACTTTACTGCAGGAGATGAGGCATTTGCCATGATATTTACCTGCAAGCTCCTGAATGATCTTAAGACCATAACCGTGACTTACCTTATCCTTTTTGGTCGTGGAAATAAGATTTCCGCGTATATGGCGCTGTACAAGCACAGGATTGACTACGGAAATAGTAGTGAAGTTGCGTGTTCTGACTGCCTTGACATTAATATAAGGATTTTCAATGTTTTCACAGGCTTCCAGCGCATTATCAAGAGCATTGGCAAGAATGGAGCATATATCAGGGGCAGGCATATCGGTAAGCCCTGCCAGTGATCCTTCATAGCCAAAGGTAATGCCCTTTTTGTTTGCAATCTCCATTCTGCTGGTCAGGATTATATCAGCAATATTATTGCCGCTAATAGGAACAGGAGCGGCAGGAAGGCTGGCAGTAAGATCTTTAGTATATTTTTTGATTTCATTGTAATTACCGTCTTCAGCCAGTGTTTCGATTATTGCCATATGTTTTTTGAGATCATGTCTCTTTTTCCTGATCTCATCTTCTTGCAGCTGGAGGTTCTGCATAGCGTCCAGCTGAGTCTGCAGATAGGTCATATGAATTCTTGCAAGCGTCTCATTCTCAAGACGGATTCTTTTTTCAAACAAACTGTAAATATAGAATACAATGCAGCTGACATATGCTATAGGCAGGAAGAACCTCCAGAATATATCAGCAAATCCCAAATAGTCGCTTGTTGCGAATAACATAGTACACAGCGCCAGTATCAGCATTGTAAGGCAGAACAGTATCATTGCCAGCGCGATTTCTCTTAACATAATATGAAAGACCAGTCCTTTCTTTTGGGAAATGATGTGTATTGTCACAAGAATCAGCATGATAGTCAGGTCTGTAATGATATCAGAGAGTTTCAGTGTCAGGTAAAAGCAGGAAAATGAATCATCCACATACGGGAATACTGTCGTGAAAATATATGACGGCATTATTGAAAAAACGGTATATAAGAAAAAAGTCGGAATGGTCAAAAGAACATCCGTAAGCTTAAGTGAACTAAGTCCCAGAATAGTCAGATATACCATTGCAAGGACCATGATCATATAAAGTGATGGTATTGGGATGAAAATATTAGTTATGAATAAAACGAGAAAATAGGACGGGAAGAGCAGATACAGCCTTTTTCCTGAAATATCAAGATGCCCCCCGCAGAAGTACTGGAGGAGCAATATAAGTTCAGTGCAGGCTATAGCATTTGAAATTGCGGCAATTACATAAGGGCCAAAAAGATCAATGATATGGAGATTCATAATTAACCTCATGTCGCGAGCAAAGCGAGTGACTAATGGTTCAAATTGATGGAGCTCGCGTCATCAATTTGGGTTTGAAAGTGGAACACTTTCAAACTTAACCTCATACTTATTCTCCTGAAATAAATGCATTGAAGGCAGATTCAAAGTCCTTGTATCTGCGCCTGCTAAGAGTCAGTGTGTTTCCATTATCAAGTGTTATGTGTGAAGAATCATACTGCGAGATTCTCTCAAGATTAACAAGAATGCTGCGGTGTATTCTGCAGAAATGCTGCCCGGAAAGTTCTTCTTCAAAATCAGTCAGGTTCTTTCTGACAGTTATAGAATCATCATCCGTATAAACAGCTGTATCCTTGTTGTTGGCTTCTATATAGAGAATATCAGCAGTGTTTAGAATCATTGATCCAAATGATGCATCGATACGAAGTAAGCGCTTTTTCTTACTGTGAATTTCTTTCCGGATGCTTTCGAGGGTGTCTGACAGAGATTTTTCATCAATAGGTTTTATCAGATATCTGAAAGCATTGACTTCGTAGCCTTTGGGAGCGGAAGAAAGGTCGCTTGTCAGATATATAATGAAGCAGGTCGAATCATAGGTACGGATCTTCTTGCCAACTTCGATTCCGTTAAATGGCTCCATGATAACATCGCAAAAGATAATATCGAATCTTTTGCCAAGTGAATAATCCTCAAGAAGCTTATTGGGATCAGTATAAGTGAAAAGCTCAAAGTTCATTTCTTTCCACAATAATTTGTATAAGCTGTCGACGAATATCTGTTCGTCATCAAGTATTGCTACCCGCATATTTAGTCCCTGTATAAGAAAAGCCTAAGTTAAACAGTAATATTATAACCGTTCGCACCTGATTTTCAACCACTTACGAAAAAATAGGATATACATTGAAATATCTGCATAAAATGAATGCATAAATGTACTAAAGGAGGAAGAGTATGAAAGCTAACGAAGTATACACTAAGACACTGAAATTTGCATGGATAAAGCTGGGAATGGGTTTGGCTACGGTACTTTTGTCAATCATTCTGTTCGCGATAGTCATGGGGATAAGCGTGCTGATGGAAAGTGAAGAAGTTGGAATGATCGGACTTTTAATCTGGTTTGCAGGAACACTGCTTATAAGCTACATAATAAACACCTATTTTGGATATCTTGTTAAAGCAGGGCATGTTGCAGTAATCGCTGAAATCTTCAGAACCGGTCAGGTACCTGCAGATGAAGTAAACTATGGAATCAGAATGGTTAAGTCAAGATTTGCTACAAGCAACATTTATTTTGTTCTTGACAGACTTGTAAGCGGGGCTGTTAACCAGCTTCAAAGTGCAGTAGGCAAGGTGGAGAGCTTCCTTGATTTTGTTCCCGGAATGAGCATAATAGCGGGATTTGCCAAGAGCCTTATCAGAATCGGACTTGGATATGTAGATGAATGCTGCCTTGGCTACACGTTTTATAACAATCAGCAGAGTGCATTCAAAAGCGCAGCAGATGGCGTAGTTATCTATTTTCAGAACTGGAAGACAATCCTCAAGGATGCAGCCAAGGTATCTCTTATTGTGATAATCGGAACAGTAGTAGCAAGTATATTACCTGTTTATTTATTTGTATTATTGTTCAAGGCTCTTGGCTGGTTTACTTTTATAGGATTTGTTGTGGGTGTCATAGTTGGTTGCGTTGTAAGATATGCATTTATAGACAGCTATATTCTTGTAAGAATGATGAGCTCATACATGCAGGTTGCACCTACAACTGTGATATCATTTGACTTATATGGCAAGCTCAGCAGACTTTCAGGTAAGTTCAGGGAACTTTGCAAGCGTGCCGGAAACGAGATCGGTAATGCCGGTATGAATAATCCATATCCCGGCAACATGGCAGGTTGACTCGGTATGAATAATCCATATTCCGGTAATATGGCAGGTTGATATATACAAACATCTTCAAACTTTGCATTATCGTTTGTTGTGCGTTAAAATGGGCTGAGAAGAAGGCTTTTTTGTTGCACAAGACCGGCAAGCGAATGGATGCTTGCATACAAATTCATTTGCCGGTCGTAAGAACATGGAGCACTAAGTGCGGAATGTTCGTGTGCGAAATCGAGTAGGAGTCAGCCTACTCGATCAGAACTAGTCTTAATGACACGTAACAGGTTTTAGATGAGGTTTTAACGTATGAAATGGATGAGGTTTAGAATTCGCACAAACGAAGAGGCTGAAGATGTCATTATCAGCGAGATGGTTGATATAGGCCTTACAGGTGCGCAGATAGAAGATAAGGTGCCGCTTACAGCTGCAGAGAAGGAACAGATGTTCGTAGATGTTGTTCCGGAGCAGGAGGATGATGGAATTGCTTATCTTAATTTCTTTGCAGAGCTTGCAGATGATAATACTCTGACAGTTACAATACCGGACGAGGATGCCGAGGATACATCTGCATCTGATGGAACAGGTGATGTATCTTATCAGATGGAAGCTGCAGGTGGTAAGCAGGTTAAGAAGACTCCTGAGCAGCTTCAAAAAGAGATAAGGCAGATACTTGATGGAATCAGTCAGTACATGGATATAGGAGATGGCACTATCTCTGTTGATGTTACTGAAGATATAGACTGGATGAATAACTGGAAGCAGTATTTCCACAAGTTCATCGTAGATGATGTTCTTATTATTCCTTCCTGGGAAGAACCATCCAAAGAGGATCTTGAAAAGACAGACAAGATATTCCATATAGATCCTGGAACAGCATTTGGTACAGGTCTTCACGAGTCCACACAGCTTTGCATCCATCAGCTTGGCAAATATATTACACCAGGCTGCGAGGTTCTTGATGTAGGAACAGGAAGCGGAGTACTTTCAATTCTGGCTCTTATGTATGGCGCCGGCCACTGCGTAGGAACAGACCTTGATAAGGGTGCAATTCCTGCTATAGCAGAAAACCTTGAAGCTAACGGATATACAGATAAGGACCTTAAGCTTATCATCGGCAATATCATTGATGATAAGAAGGTACAGGATGAGGTCGGATACGAAAAGTATGATGTTGTTCTTGCTAATATCCTTCCTGTAGTTCTGGTACCGCTTGCTCCTGTAATAGGTCAGTTCATGAAGAAGGGTGCAGTATTTATCACATCCGGTATCATGAATGAAAAAGGAGAAGAGGTTGCAGCTGCCCACAGAGCAGCAGGCTTTACAGATATTGAGATGATACACCAGGGAGACTGGGTATCTGTTACATCCAGAAAAGCATAAATGACAGTTTTTTACATGGCCATACTTCATTTAAGGTATGGCCTTTTTAGTGTTAAGATATATCATGAGATGAAAATTGGCCTTTGAAAATGGCATTAGGCGATTTGTTATTGCTATAATGATGTATTATAGAACTGTAATTATTCATGATTTTTTGGGAAAAAATTAAGGAAAGACAAACTATGTATCATTTTTTTGTAGACAAGGAACAGATAGACGAAGTCGATAAGACTCTTATGATAGAAGGCGATGACTACAATCATATAGTCAATGTCCTTAGAATGAAAACAGGCGAAGAGATATCCGTAAGTACCAGGGTATATGATGGCAAGGAATACCGCTATGGTATAGAAGAGATAGAAGATGGCGTAGTAATCTGCAAGCTTCGCTTTATCAAAGAGGATGATATTGAACTTCCTTCCAAGATATATCTTTTCCAGGGTCTTCCCAAGGCTGACAAGATGGAGCTTATCGTTCAGAAGGCGGTTGAACTTGGCGTATATGAGATCATTCCTGTCGCTATGAAAAGATGTATCGTTAAGCTTGATGAGAAGAAGGCTAAGTCTAAAGTTCAAAGATGGCAGGGAATCGCAGAAGCTGCTGCTAAGCAAAGTAAGAGAAGCATAATCCCTAATGTCCATACACCTGTATCTTATACAGAAGCTCTTAAGATGGCAGATGATATGGATGTAAGGCTTATACCCTATGAGCTTGCCAAGGGTATGGAAGATACAAGAAGTATCATATCGGGAATAGAGCCGGGGCAGAGCGTTGCCATATTTATAGGACCTGAAGGCGGCTTTGATGATGCTGAGATTGAGAAGGCGCTGTCTCATGGTATGAAAACCATAACAATGGGAAGACGTATACTTAGAACTGAAACTGCCGGTTTTACGATACTGGCATGGCTTTCATATATGCTTGAACAAAGGTAAGATATCAGTCGTTAACAGATAATTTATAATTATCGTTTTGAAGTTGTAAGGCTCTTATAAAAGGGCTATACAAGGATTAGTATCAGTAAAAGTCTGCGGCACATGTTGCAATGCAGACTTTACTTTTTAGTCTATATTGGTTATACTCTCGAAGGTAATTAAATTATAGAATATTGCGATTATTTTTTTGAACTGGAGCATTAAATAAAATGGAGTGTTATCTTGATAACTCCGCAACAACACGCGCATTTGACGATGTTGCACAGCTTGTTGCAGATACAATGACAAAACAATACGGTAATCCGTCAAGTATGCATCATTTTGGTAAGGTCGCTGAGGATATTGTTAAGAATGCCAAGAAGCAGATAGCAGCTACTTTGCATTGTAATGAGAAAGAAATCTTTTTTACATCAGGTGGAACAGAATCCGATAATATGGCTATAATCGGAACAGCCAGAGCCAAGGAGAAAGAGGTTGGAAGACACCTTATCACTTCCTGTGTTGAACATCCTGCAATACTTGAGACTATGAGATATCTTGAGAAGCAGGGCTTTGAAGTTACATATCTTCCTGTTGATAAGAATGGTCAGGTATCACCTGAGGATCTTAAGAATGCGATAAGACCTGATACTATTCTGGTTAGTATCATGCTTGTTAATAATGAGATCGGTGCCCTTATGCCTATCGAAGAATGTGGCAAGATCATAAAGGCCGCTAATCCCAAGACTTATTTTCATGTAGATGCAGTACAGGGATATGGCAAGTTTCATATAAATCCGTCTAAGATGGGTATAGATCTTATGTCTGTCAGCGGTCACAAGATACATGGACCTAAGGGAACAGGTTTTCTGTATGTCAGAAACGGTGTCAGGATCGTGCCTATAAATTATGGTGGTGGTCAGCAGCAGGGTATGCGTTCAGGAACTGAGAATGTGCCTGGAATAGCCGGACTTGGAAGAGCAGCACAGGAGATATATGAAAACCTTGATGAGCATGTATCTGATATGCGAGGTCTCAAAAGCTATTTTATAGAAAATGTCATGAATAAGCTTCCTGATGTGACTGTTAATGGTAAGACAGACGAAGACTGCGCTCCGCATATCATAAGTTTGAGCTTTAAGGGAGTAAGAGCAGAGGTATTGTTACACGCGCTCGAAGACAAGAATATATACGTATCTGCAGGTAGCGCCTGCTCCACCAATCGCCCTCATGTAAGCGACACACTTAAGTCTATAGGACTTGATACAGATCTTCTGGATTCTACTCTTCGCTTCAGTATGTCGGTATTTACAAACAAGGATGAGATAGATCATACAATTAATGCTTTAGAAGAAATTGTTCCTATGCTTAGGAGATATTCTCGTCAATAAGGGTAGGTTTTTGTTTTTTGCCTGGAAAAATGTAAACGGTATCGGATTTTTATGAACTGTTTAAATGGAGAATAATAGTGTAATTAAGTCTTTTGGAATAAAGTGTCAAAAGGCGATAAAACTTTTAGTTAGGATAAAAGAAAGAGGTTAAGATGCAGTATCACGCATTTATATTAAAATATGCCGAGATCGGCTTAAAAGGTAAGAACCGTTATGTATTTGAAGATGCTCTTATGCGTCAGATCAATCGTGTTCTTTCAAAATGCACAGGTGAATTTGATGTAACAAGAACAGCTGGTCGTATATATGTAGAAGCTAAGGATTATGACTTTGATGAGACTGTAAAGGCTCTTCAGACTGTATTTGGATTGTCCGGAATATGTCCTGCAGTTACTGTAGAAAGAGATGAGGATGGTAAGCTTCCTGATCCTAAAAAGCTTGCAGAGCTTGTGGCAGGTTTTATGGGAGATGTATATCCTGATAAGCACAAATCTTTTAAGGTTCAGGCACGCAGAGTTGATAAGTCATATCCTCTTGATTCCATGGAACTTGGTAGAGATCTTGGCGCAGCTATACTTGAGGCTCATCCTGACTTTACGGTTGATGTTCATAAGCCGGATATCCTTCTTCACGTAGAGCTTAGAGAGAAGATCAATATCTATTCTGAAGTTATCCCGGGACCGGGAGGAATGCCGCTTGGTACTGCAGGAAGAGCTATGCTCCTTCTGTCAGGTGGAATCGACAGCCCTGTTGCAGGTTATATGATCGCTAAGCGCGGTGTTGAGATTGAAGCTGTATATTTCAATGCTCCTCCGTATACTTCAGAAAGAGCAAAACAGAAAGTAGAAGATCTTGCCAGAGTAATTGCCAAGTATACAGGTAAGGTTAAGCTCCATGTCATTAACTTTACAGAGATTCAGATGTATATATATGACAGATGTCCGCATGATGAGCTTACTATCATCATGAGAAGATATATGATGCGTATAGCTGAGATTCTTGCCAAGAAGTCAGATTGTATGGGTCTTATAACAGGTGAATCAATAGGACAGGTTGCTTCACAGACTATGCAGTCACTTATGTGCACCAATGCAGTTGTAGAATCCATGCCTGTTTACAGACCGGTTATCGCTTTTGATAAGCAGGATATTGTAGATATATCCTTGAAGATCGATGCTTATGAGACTTCTATCCAGCCTTATGAAGACTGCTGTACTATATTTGTAGCTAAGCACCCTGTTACTAAACCAAGGCTTGATATCATCGAAGATCATGAAGGTAATCTTCGTGATAAGATCGATGCTATGGTCAAGAAAGCTATTGATACAGATGAGATCATTGAGATTACAGCCTGATAACAGCAGATATACTTTTGAAGATAAAAGTATATAACAAATAGATAATAAAGATGCCTGTCTTTTTTATCGCCAAATAAAAAGTAGTATTCAAAAGGGCTCCGGAGAAGCTCCAGAGCCCTTGAACTAACTATTAAACAAATTGTAAAGCCCTAAGGCTTTACATCACCCACACAATATCTGCGCATTGATACTCAGATCATGTAAGGCTTTAAAACGTTGATAACTTCATCAACGCCGTCTTCTGCATGGATATTCAGATCGATCGGTTTAGAAAGATCGAGTGAGAAGATGCCCATGATTGACTTTGCATCGATAACGTATCTTCCTGATACAAGATCGAAATCATAATCGAATTTTGTGATCTCGTTAACGAAAGATTTTACCTTATCGATAGAATTAAGTGAAATTTTAACTGTCTTCATTGCGCAAATACCTCCTTCTTTTTTTAATGATAAACGAGAGGATGGGATAAGTCAATGTCAAAACACTCAAAAAAAGGAGTTAGTTAGTGAAAAGTGTTGCCCTCCACAACCTTGGTTGCAAGGTTAACAGCTATGAGCTGGATGTAATAGAACAAGACCTTAAGGAAGCAGGATATGAGATCAAACCTTTTGATCAGCCTGCTGATATATATATAATCAATACCTGTACTGTAACTAATATCGCAGACAGAAAGAGCAGGCAGATGATACACCGCGCCAAAAAAGAAAATCCAGGTGCTTTGGTGGTGGCAGTAGGCTGCTATGTTGAGACCAATGAAGATAAGGTCAAGATGGATGATTGCATTGATATAGCTATCGGTAATAACAAAAAGAACCAGGTTGTAAATATATTAAAAAAATATTTTGATGAGAATAAGAATAGCCTTGATCAGCAATCCGGCATTGTGGTCAATGACCGTCCGAAGACTGTCTCTATGGAGATGGATCCGTCTATCAAAGTTGGTAGTAAGGAAAAGACTGAATATGAAGAAATGAAGCTTGATCATGTAACAGAACATACCAGAGCTTATATCAAGATTCAGGATGGATGTAATCAGTTCTGCTCATACTGTCTTATTCCTTTTGCCAGAGGAAGGATCAGATCAAGGCAGCAGGGCGATGTGGTTTCAGAAATTCTGGGACTTGCGGCGCTGGGAGTTAAAGAGGTTGTAATAACAGGTATTCATATAAGTTCTTACGGCCTTGACAGAGAAGGGTCCGAGCTTCTTGATCTTCTTAAGAAGATACATGCTATTAAGGGTATTGAGAGAATAAGACTTGGCTCACTTGAACCCAGGATCATTACACCTGGTATGGCTGCAGCTCTGTCCAAGATGCCCAAGATATGTCCTCACTTCCATCTGTCACTACAGTCAGGATGTGAAAATACTCTTAAGAGGATGAACAGACATTACAGCGCGGATGAATACTACAAGGGTGTTGAACTCTTGAGAGAGGTTTATGACAGACCGGCTATCACTACAGATGTAATTGTAGGATTTCCTGGAGAGACAGCTTCTGAGTTCGAAGAAAGCCGTGCATTCTGTGAGAAGGTCAACTTCTATGAGATGCATGTGTTTAAGTATTCTGTCCGTAAGGGTACTGTTGCTGAGAAAATGCCTGATCAGTTGACAGACAGACAGAAATCAGAAAGAAGCGATGTGCTTTTGAAGATGACAAGCGAGCAGTCCAGAAAGTATAGAGAGAGCTTTATCGGTGACAGAGTAAAAGTTCTGTGGGAAGATACCGAAGAAATAGATGGCAGATTATATATAACGGGACATACCGAAAGATATGTCAGATTTGCTGCACCGGTAACAGACAAGGAAGAGGCTGATAAGCTGTCGGGAACTTTTGCTGAGGGAATGTGCGAAAGCTTTCTGACGGAAGATATCATGCTTTTGAAATAAAATGACATAGTGGCATCATTTTAACGTAAGTTGCACGAAAACTTGCATTAGGTTAAAATAATAATATCTATACGTTTTTTGCGCACACATTATAGTGCAGAAAGGATGCTTATGGCACAGGATCTTGGACATACACAATTTTTTAAAGTAGAGACACCTCAGGAAACTGCAGTTGGAAAGATACTGGAAGTTGTTTATGAAGCTATGGTCGAGAAGGGATATAATCCGGTCAACCAGATCGTTGGCTATATAATGTCCGGTGATCCGACGTATATAACCAGTCATAATGGTGCCAGAAGTCTGATCAGCAAGGTAGAAAGAGATGAGCTTGTCGAAGAGATGCTGACAGCTTATATTCACAATAATAACTGGGATCAGAAGAAGTAAGAAGCAGGAAGGATTTATTGTAGTACTATGAGATATATGGGACTAGATTATGGTTCGCGTACCGTTGGAGTTGCGATCAGCGATATGCTTTTGTGCACTGCACAGCCCAAGGAGATAATACGTCGCAAGGAAGAAAATAAACTCAGAAAGACTCTTGCACGTATTGAGGAGCTCATAGTAGAATATGACGTCACACAGATCGTATTGGGACTTCCTGTTAATATGGATACATCAGTTGGCGAGCGTGCCCAGATGGCTCTTTTGTTCAAAGAAAAGCTTGAAAGGCGTACAGGACTTCCGGTTCATATGCTTGATGAGAGGCTTACAACTGTAGAAGCCGATGAGATCATGGATGAACTTGGGATTAAAGGGCGCGACCGCAAAGACCATGTGGATATGATAGCTGCTGAACTTATACTTCAGGATTATCTTGATAACGTGGTCAATAAGGACAAGAACGGTAATCCATAAACTTATATAATATTAAAACGGAAAATAGACAAATATGGAAAAAATAACATTAAACATTGATGGCGAAGGTGCACAGGACTTTTACGCGCTTGAACAGACAGTTGTAGCAGGTAAGACATACCTTCTTGTAACTGATTCTAAAGAGGGCGACGGAGAAGCCTTTATTCTTCGTGACGATTCTGAAAGCGAAGATGCTGACGGTCTTTACAGTATTGTAGACAGCGATCAGGAACTTCGTGCCGTAGGGCAGATTTTTGTAAAATTACTTGATGAAGATGGTATAGAACTCGATTTATGATCAGAGGCATACTTTAATTCATATATATTACAGGACGTAAAAGGGGAATGTCCAGAAGTACAGGGATGTACTTCTATTCCCGACACTAAAGGAAGGACGACTGACAATGGGAGATCATGAAAATGTGAACCAGGAATCATTCAAGGGCATGCTACGCGATAGAGGACTCAAGGTCACGAATCAGCGTATTTATGTGCTTGAAGCTCTGCAGGCGTCTAGGAAGCAGCATCTTACTGCTGAAGAAATCTATAACAAGGTGAAAGCAGACCATCCGGAGATCGGATTGGCAACTGTTTACAGAACAATACAGGTACTAAGGGAGTTACATCTTATCGATCGTATCAATTTTGATGACGGTAGTGAGAGATATGAGATTGCGGATCTTGAATCGTCCGGAAGTCATCACCACCATCATCACCTGATATGCGTCAAATGCGGCAAAGTCCTTGAATTTGAGGATGATATGATGGAAGGGCTGGAAGCCTCCATAGCTGATGAGATCGGATTTCAGGTTATCGATCATGAGGTTAAACTCTACGGTTACTGTAAAGAATGTGGAGGAAATACTGATTGAAGAAACAAAAAAATACAGATAATACCTCAAAGCTGCAGATCATCCCACTGGGAGGTCTGGAGCAGATTGGTATGAACATTACTGCCTTCCGATATGAAGACAGTATTATTGTTGTGGACTGTGGTCTGTCATTCCCGGATGATGACATGCTGGGAATAGATCTTGTCATCCCTGATGTAACTTATCTTCTTGATAATATAGATAAGGTCAAGGGATTTGTAATAACGCATGGTCATGAAGACCACATAGGAGCACTTCCCTATATCCTGAAGGAAGTCAATGCTCCTGTATATGCAACAAGACTCACTATGGGTCTTATAGAGCACAAGCTTGAAGAACATGGGCTTATGCGCTCTACGCGTCGTAAAGTCGTTAAATTCGGACAGTTCATAAATCTTGGAGATTTCAGGGTCGAGTTCATCAAGACTAATCACTCAATTGTTGACGCAGCTGCGCTTGCAATCTATTCACCTGCCGGAATCGTAGTACATACTGGCGATTTCAAGGTTGACTATACACCGGTATATGGAGATCCTATTGATCTTCAGAGATTTGGTGAGATCGGTAAAAAAGGCGTTCTTGCTCTTTTATGCGATTCTACTAACGCAGAAAGACCGGGATTTACAGCTTCTGAGAAAACTGTTGGTGCTACGCTTGATACTCTTTTCCGTGAACATAAGAAGTCACGTATCATAGTAGCGACCTTTGCAAGTAATGTTGATCGTGTACAGCAGATCATCAATGCAGCCTACCAGTATGACAGGAAAGTTGTTGTAGAAGGCCGTAGCATGGTGACTGTCATTGACATTGCACAAAAGCTTGAATGCATTAAGGTTCCGGATAATACACTTATAGATATCGATGAGCTTAAGAACTATCCTGATAATAAGCAGGTCATTATAACTACAGGATCTCAGGGTGAGTCTATGGCTGCTCTGTCACGTATGGCAAGCGGTCAGCACAAGAAGATTTCAATCAAGCCCGGAGATACAGTTATTTTCTCATCTACACCTATCCCGGGTAATGAGAAGTCTGTCACCAACGTAGTCAATGAGCTCATGATGAAAGGCGCTGAGGTTATCTTCCAGGATGTACACGTATCAGGTCATGCTTGTCAGGAAGATATAAAGCTGATATATAATCTTGTAAAGCCTAAATATGCTGTTCCGGTCCACGGTGAATACCGTCACCTTGTGGCTCAAAAAGAGATCGCGCGCAAGCTTGGTATCCCTAAAGAGAATACATTTATTTTGAAATCAGGTGATATTCTTGAAATGGACGCTAAAGGCGCCAGAATACACGGCAAAGTTCCTACAGGTGCAGTCCTTGTAGATGGTATCGGAGTGGGTGACGTTGGTAATGTTGTTTTAAGAGACCGTCAGAGACTTGCTCAGGATGGTATTGTTATCGCAGTTCTTGGAATTGATAAGGGAAGTGCTCAGCTTGTTTCCGGTCCTACTATCGTTTCAAGAGGCTTTGTATATGTAAAGGAGTCTGATGAACTGATTGAAGATGCTACTGACCTTGTTCTTGATGAGGTTACAGAAGCACTTTCAAGAGGTATAACAGACTGGCCTAAGATCAAGAATCTTGTCAAAGATATACTTGGCGAGTTCATCTGGAAGAAGACTAAGAGGAGACCTATGATTCTCCCTATCATCATGGACAATTAAGAAGGACTATTATGAACAAAAAAGAAGTAGGTATCTCTATCACCAGTGCAGTTATAAAAGTTGTACTTCTGATAATAATTTTATTTCTGCTGATCCAGTATTCTAAGGTGGCTTACAGCTATGGCCGTGGAATATTCAATCAGACAGCTGTTTCTTCAGGGGAAGGTGAATATTTTAATGTCACTATTCTTGAAGGTGAGTCAGTATCAGAACTTGCAGATGCACTGGAGGGTGCCGGACTTATCAAAGATGCATTCCTTTTCAGATTGCAGGAATATTTCTCAGAATATCATGGACTTGAGCAGCCGGGTGTATATACACTTTCTACTGCTATGACTCCGAATGAGATGCTTGCTATCATCTGTGCGGATGCAGATAAGAAAAGTACATCTTCTGAGACTTCTGAGGAAACCCAGAGCACTCCTTCTGATAATACTGATGTAGAAGATAATACATCCGGAACCGGAGCTGCTGAAGGTGAAGATATGGGCAGTGATGGCGAAAATTCAGTTTCTGAAGATACAGGAAGCAGTGAAGGAGAAGATGTAGAGTAATGGGTGCTCGCTTTGATGAAGAAGCTCTTATGGCTATTGATCCCGAAAGAATGAGGGATTTTATATGCGCCATGGATAAAGGGAACAAAGATTATCTTGATGAGCTTGAAAAAGAGGCAATCAAAGACGATGTTCCGATCATAAGAAAAGATATGCAGTCTCTTCTTAAGTTCCTGCTGGCGCTTACTCATCCTGTCAATATTCTTGAAGTTGGCACAGCTACCGGATTTTCTGCACTTTTGATGGCTGAGTATTCGGATGATGATACTCGTATTACAACTATTGAGAAGTACGAGAAGAGGATCCCGGTTGCCAAAGAGCATTTTGACTTATGGGATAAAGGTAATAAGATAACCCTTCTTGAAGGTGATGCAGCTGATATCTTAAAAGAACTTGATGAAGGCTATGATTTTGTATTTATGGATGCTGCCAAGGGACAGTATGAGAACTTTCTTCCGCATGTCATGAGAGTCCTTAAAAAAGGAGGTCTGCTTGTCACAGACAATGTCCTTCAGGATGGCGATATAGTTCAGTCCAGATTTGCTGTTACAAGGCGTAACAGGACTATACACGCCCGTATGAGAGAGTATATCTATGATATAACTCACACAGATGATCTTCAGACTGTGATACTAAATACAGGCGATGGAGTAACCCTAAGTGTTAAGATGAGATGAATCATACTTGAGGGTATATAAAAAGGCTATATTTATATATTTTAGATAAATATGGTTTTGTAGTGTGTTTTTGTTTTTATAGAAAGAAGAAGTAAATGAACAAAGTAAAGAAACCTGAATTACTGATACCTGCCAGCAGCCTTGAAGTTTTAAAGACTGCTGTTAATTATGGGGCCGATGCCGTTTATATCGGCGGAGAAGCTTTCAGCCTTCGTGCCAAAGCCAGAAACTTCTCCAAAGAAGATATGATTGCCGGCGTGAAATATGCTCATGATCATGGTGTCCATGTTCATGTAACTGCCAATATCCTGGCTCATAACTATGACCTTAAGGGTGCAGAAGAGTATTTTCACGAACTTAAGGAAATAGGTCCGGATGCTCTTATAATAGCAGATCCTGGAATGTTTATGATGGCTAGAAGGATATGCCCTGAAATAGAGATTCATGTATCAACTCAGGCCAATAATACCAATTATGAGACTTATAAGTTCTGGCATAACCTGGGTGCTAAGCGTGTTGTAGCAGCAAGAGAACTGTCTCTGGCAGAGATCAAAGAGATCAGAGCTAATATACCTGATGATCTTGAGATAGAATCTTTTATCCACGGAGCAATGTGTATCTCTTACTCCGGAAGATGCCTTTTGTCCAACTACTTCACAGGCCGCGATGCCAATCACGGCGCCTGCACACATCCATGCAGATGGAAATATGCAGTTGTTGAAGAATCAAGGCCGGGTGAATATCTTCCCGTATATGAGAATGAAAGAGGTACATTTATATTCAACTCTAAGGATCTGTGCATGATAGAGCATATTCCGGAACTTATAGATGCAGGCATCAATTCCTTCAAGATCGAAGGACGTATGAAGACAGCACTTTATGTTGCTACTGTTGCCCGCACTTACAGAAAAGCTATTGATGATTATCTTGAATCTGAAGAGAAGTATCGTGCTAATATGCCATGGTACCAGGATGAAATTGCCAGATGTACCTACAGGCAGTTTACAACGGGCTTTTATTTTGGTAAGCCTTCTGAGGAGTCACAGATCTATGATAGTAATACATATGTCAATGAATACACATATCTTGGCATAGTTGACAGTATAAATGACAAGGGACTTGCCCGTCTTGAACAGAGGAATAAATTCTCTGTAGGTGAGACTATAGAGATCATGAAGCCTGATGGAAGAGATATCGAAACTCTTGTTAAAGCTATATTTGCAGAAGATGGCACCCAGCAGGAATCTGCGCCTCATCCTCAGCAGCTTATTGATATCGAACTTGAAACAGTTCCTGAAGCGGGTGATATCCTTAGGATTCATGCGCCTCAGAATGGAAATCTGCGTTAATTCCTTAACGCGGATTTCCGATTATAAAAAATCGTTAAAAAAACTGTTGACAGAGTGGATAGAAGTGCGTATACTTTTATCTTGTCGATGGGCTATCGCCAAGCGGTAAGGCAACGGACTCTGACTCCGTCACTTCGCAGGTTCGAATCCTGCTAGCCCAGCTTGTTAGATAGAAGCTCTGCAGTTATTTTACTGTAGAGCTTTTCTTTTTGCCTACTTTTCCTGTATAATGAAATAAGTGCCGCGCATTACAATGATGTTATGCGACTAAATAATTAAGGAGATTTTTATGAAGGGGAACAACAGATTTGTTGTAGGGGTTAAAAGGTGTATCTGTGCACTTTTGTGCATAGCACTTGTAGTTATGTCTGTGATATATACAGACAGTGCTTGTATTAAGGTCGAAGCTGATGGTCTTGTATCACTTAGCGCCTGTATCAGTGGTTCCAATGTAGTCATTAAGGCGACTACTTCCAGTGTTCCGTCCAGTGCTGATGGTCTATATCATCTCTATGCGCAGAATGTATATGATACAGGTGTTAAAGGAACAGAGGTTGCCAGTGCAGCAGTAGGAACATCTGCAACTTTTACCGTTGCTCTTAATAATAATTCCGCAAATTCCATGCTCTACAAGAAATTTGTAGTTGCTACTTCTCAAAGCGGAGTCATGACTCAGGTTAGTAATGCTGCTTATATTACAAATCCTGAGGCTCTGGCTACACATACAGTTGCAAGAGTACAGGCAGGTAAGAAGGGTATCATACCTGAGTCTACAATGATTCACTCAGGAGATATCGTAACACTTGGGATCGATCAGTGCTCATACAACCTTCTTATGTCACAGCTCCTTAATAAGAGCGGTGCCCAGATAACATACAATTACAACGGCAAGACATATTCATTTAATGCAGGAACTGTACAGGCTTATGACTGGCTTATATCCATGTTTAAGCAAAATGGTATCTCCTGTACGATGGTTCTTTTGAATGACTGGCATGCAGATCTTACATCTATCAATCCGCTCTCAAGGTCAGCAGGACATTCATATTATGCTTATAACGCAGCTGATCAGGCAGGCGTAGAGCTCCTTGCGGCTATCGGTTCATTCCTTGCTTCAAGATACAGTAATCAGGGACTTGGTCAGATAGATAACTTCGTAATAGGTAATGAGATCAATGCAAGATACCTTTGGAACTATATGTCCAATGTGGATGTAACAACATATACAGTACAGAATGCCAATGCATTCAGGGTATTCTACAATGCCATCAAGTCACAGAATGCCAATGCCAATGTATATACCTGTATAGATCAGATGTGGGCATCAACCAATGAACCTAACAGATATTATGCAGGTAAAGAGTACCTTGATATTTTTAACTCATATATTTCATCTGAGGGCAATATAGACTGGTCACTTGCGGTTCATCCTTATGATGTACCTCTTACCAACAGCTATGCATGGGCTAACTCATCCAAGTATGTGACACATGATATTTCTTCACCATATGTAGCTATGCAGAACGTAGAAGTTGTAACAGACTATATGTGCACACCTACATTCAAGGCTCCTAACGGGCAGGTCAGATCCATAATCTGCAGTGAAGTTGGATATAGCTCTACAGCCGGTGAGGCTGTTCAGGCAGCTGCTATCACATATGCTTATGAAGTTGCTATGAACAACCAGTATATAGATGCTTTCATCTATAACAAAGAGATGGATGCTTCTGCTGAGCTGGCACAGGGACTTGCTCTTGGACTTGTATCTTCAAGAGGTACTCACAAGCAGGCTTATGCATATTATCAGAACCTTGACGGACCAAATGCTCAGCAGTATATTAATGCAGCAGCAGCAACTATCGGTGTTACAGATCTAAACTCGATAATTGTAAAGAGATAATTGATGGTTTTTAATTTGACGGATAAACTTTATGTATACTTTTAATTCCAGAATAAGATATAGTGAACTGAACTCTCAGGGCTTCCTGTCTACGGAGGCCCTTATGAATTATTTTCAGGACTGTTCCACATTCCAGTCGGAAGATCTTGGAATAGGTCTTGAATATCTTGACGAGATGAATGCTGCATGGGTGATAAACTCATGGCAGGTCGATATTATAAGATATCCAAAACTTGGCGAGAACGTCATAATCGGAACTATTCCCTATGATATAAAGGGCTTTGTAGGTTGTAGAAATTTCTATATGGACACATTGGAAGGTGAACGCCTTGCGATAGCCAATTCTGTATGGGCTCTGATCAATATAGAAAAAGGCACTCCTGTAAAAGTAACATCTAAGATGTTAGAAGGATATAAAATTTCTGAAAAGCTTCCCATGGACTATCAGGGCAGAAAGATATCCTTTCCCACGGATGGAAATATCAGAACTTTAAACGAGATAATAGTACAGCCTTTTCATCTTGATACCAATCAGCATGTTAATAACAATCAGTATATAAACATGGCTAAAGATTGTATGAGACTTCTTGATGGCAATGACAAAAAAATCCCTGTTATCAGCAGGATACGAGCTGAGTACAGGATGCAGGCACATCTTGGAGATACGATATATCCTGTATGCAGCACTCAAGACAAAGACGGATCTGTTGTATATACAGTTTCTTTGAATGATGGAAGTGGTAAAGCGTATAGTATTGTCGAAGTGACAAGTTTGAAAAAGGATGAAAGAAATGTTTAATTTAGGTGAAAAACAAACTCTTGTAGTTACAAAAAAAGTGGATTTTGGTATATATCTTGCAGAAGAGGGAACTGACGGAAGTGAAAGAGTTCTTCTTCCCAAGAAACAGGTGCCAAAGGATGTAAAGCTCGGAGATAAGCTTGAGGTGTTCTTGTATAAGGATTCTGATGACAGGCTTATATCTACTATTACTGAGCCAAAGCTCATGCTTCATCAGGTTGGCAGACTGACTGTAACAGACGTTGGTAAGATAGGAGCATTCATGGACTGGGGGCTTGAGAAGGATGTACTTCTTCCGTTCCATGAACAGACAAGAAGGGTGAGAAAGGGAGAAGAAGTACTCTGTGCCCTTTATATAGACAAATCAAGCCGTCTGTGCGTTACCATGAATGTATATGAGTATCTTAGCACTGACAGCCCTTATAAGAAGGATGACCGTGTTACAGGCGTTGTCTATGAGATGAGCGATAACTTCGGAGCTTTTGTAGCTATAGATGATAAGTATTCGGCGCTTATTCCTAAAAAGGAACTGTATGGCGACATACAGATAGGAGATATCGTGGGAGCCAGAGTCATATCAGTAAGAGATGACGGCAAGCTCACTCTTAGCATCAGAGAGAAGACTCTCGAACAGATGGATATAGATGCAAAGAAGATCCTGGAAGAAATTGATGCTTATAACGGAGTGCTTCCTTTTACCGATAAGGCAAGCCCTGATATAATAAGGGACAAGATTTCAATGAGTAAAAATGAATTTAAACGTGCAGTTGGAAGACTTCTTAAAGAAGGTAAGATCGAGATCTTCGAAAGAGGAATAAGAAAGATTGATAAAGCTGACTAATAAACAAAAAAGCACGGCAACAATTGTTGCCGTGCCTACGCTTTACTGACTTTTGATGATATTATCATACAGAAAGGTCAATATTGCTGCCTACACCGGGGTTGACAGATAATTCCATCTGTTTACCTATTTCGTCGAGGGACTGCGTCATTGCTGCTCCCATGTCTTGATAGGTATCCAGCTGTTTTGCAAACATCGCTACGCCAAAGTCGTTTTGAAGTTTGCTCATGGATAGCGCGGTAGATAGTGATGCAATATCCATATACACCTCACCTCCTTGTGTGGTAATGACACAGGCATAATCGTCTGTATCTTATTATAAATATCGGACACGAAAGTGTGAAAAATGATATATAATAATTTTTTTGTGCAATTTTATAGGACTTAAATTGCTTTTCACACCCCCGAATTGATAAAAAGGCGCGTTAGCTATTAATTATTCACAAAAAATCGCTATGTAATTATGGATTTTTTCACTAAAGTGCTTTACAATATAGCAAGGGGGCAAATATCCAATCTTGTGAAATGAAAGGGGCACTTCATAAATGATTTCAAATCAGATATTACAGAATACTATTGACGGCCTTAAGAACATCGCTCATGTTGAGCTTTGCGTACTTGATGTCGACGGCAAAGAGGTTGCATCTACACTGGCAGAGGCAGCAGATGTATCTGTTTCCGCAAGAGAGTTTGTAGCATCTCCTGCAGATTCTCAGGAAATTCAGGGTCAGCAGTATTTTAAAATATATGATGAGCAGCAGCTTGAATATATTCTGATCGCAAAGGGTAGCGGTGAGAATATCTATATGCTGGGCAAGATGATCGCATTCCAGCTTCAGAGCCTGCTTGTAGCCTATAAAGAGCGTTTTGACAAGGACAATTTCATCAAGAACCTCCTTCTTGATAACCTGCTGCTTGTTGATATCTATTCACGTGCCAAGAAGCTTCATATTCAGTCTGATTCTCCTAGAGTTACTATGATCATGGAGTCTGACAATGGAAGAGATGCAGGAGCGCTTGAGATTACAAGGACTCATATTGGTTCTACAGGCGATGACTTCGTTACAGAAGTAGATGAGGATAATGTCATCATCGTCAAGGATGTGTCATCTATGGACTCTCCATCTGAGATCAGTAAGTTTGCATCAGGCCTTGCTCAGGAACTCGAGAAGGATGGCCTTAAGGGAGTGCGTATTGCTGTAGGTACTACAGTCAAAGAGATCAAGGAAGTCAGCCGTTCCTACAAGGAAGCCAAGATGGCTCTTGATGTCGGCAAGATCTTCTTTGAAGGCCGTAAAGTAATAAGCTATGGTGAACTTGGAATAGGAAGACTTATATATCAGCTGCCTATACCTCTTTGTAAGATGTTCATTAAAGAGATTTTTGGTGGCAAGAATCCTGATGATTTTGATGAAGAGACTCTTGTTACTATCGATAAATTCTTTGAGAATAACCTTAACGTATCCGAAACATCAAGACAGCTTTTCATACATCGTAATACTCTTGTATATCGTCTGGACAAGCTTCAGAAGAGTACAGGACTTGATCTTCGTGTCTTCGAAGATGCTATTACTTTCAAGATCGCACTTATGGTTGTTAAATACATGAAATACATGGAAAAGTTTGAATATTAAACAATAAGTCCGTTTGCATATGGCGAGTAGAAGCTGCGGGACTTATGGGAAGGACTATGGATGGAAAAAGCGCGGAGAAAGAGGAGACGAATCCCCAGCGACGAAATAATAACACTTGAGAATGTGACTAAATCCTATACAACCGGATCTCCGGCCCTTGATGGAATCTCACTCCACATCAAAAAGGGCGAATTTGTATTTATAGTAGGAGATTCCGGTTCAGGTAAGTCTACACTTATAAAGCTTCTTCTACGTGAGCTCACTGCTACAGAGGGTGATATCACGGTAATGGGATACAACCTGAATCATATAAGGCATCGTAAGATACCGAAGTTCCGCCGTAATCTCGGCATAGTATTCCAGGATTTCAGACTGCTTCCTGATAGGAACGTATATGAGAATGTGGCATTTGCCCAGCATATCATCCAGAAACCGGGAAGTGAGATTCGCAGAAATGTACCAAAGATTCTGGCAACAGTTGGTCTTGCCGGCAAATATAAAAATAAAGTAACTCAGCTCTCCGGAGGTGAGCAGCAGCGTGTTGCGCTTGCTAGAGCACTTGTTAATAAACCAACTATCCTTCTTGCGGATGAGCCTACTGGTAATCTTGATCCCAATACTTCATGGGAGATCATGAAGCTGCTTGAGAAGATCAATGAAAATGGAACGACCATAGTTATGGTTACTCATAACCGTGAGATCGTTAATGCAATGCAGAAGCGTGTTATTACAATGAAAAAAGGCGTCATAGTTGACGACGCTGAGAAGGGCGTATATATCGATGATGAGGATTTTTAGTACTTTTTTCTATACAATAGGCCAGGGCTTCCGTAACCTGACAAGAAACCGCTGGTATACACTTGCATCCATCGCAACAATAGCTGCGTGTCTCTTCCTTCTTGGCATGTTCTATTCGATAATTGTTAACTTTTCAAATATTGTTAAGACAGCGGAGGAAGGCGTTTCAGTAACAGTATTTTTTAAACAGGGTACTACAGAAGAACAGATACTTGCTTTTCAGTCCTCTATTCAGAACAGAACTGAGGTCAGCAAGGTAGAATATATCTCAGCTGAGGCGGCATGGGAGAGCTTTAAGACAGATTATCTCGGAGAATATGCTGATGGTTTTACAGAAAACCCTCTTGCAGATTCTGCCAATCTTCAGATTTATATGACAGATGTATCTCTTCAGCCTTCGCTTGTCACATATCTTGAAAGTCACCAGGATATTGTAAGAGAAGTCAGAAGATCAGAGATTACAGCTTCTACGCTTAGTGGCATGAATAAGCTTATAGCTCTTATATCAGTTGGAATCATATTGATACTACTTTGCGTATCGGTATTCCTTATAAGTAATACTGTTACGATAGGTATATCAGTAAGAAAATCAGAGATTACTATTGCCAAATACATAGGTGCTACTGACTATTTTGTCAGAGCGCCATTTGTTATCGAGGGTATTCTCATTGGTATTATAGGATCTATTATTCCGCTTATCGTTATTTACTTTTTGTATAATAAAGTTGTTGAGTATATTACAACACATTATTCTATACTCAGTAACTTGCTGACATTCTTGCCGGTCCAGCATATTTATGAATCACTTGTTCCGATTTCAGTGCTGATCGGAGTAGGTATTGGCTTCTTTGGTAGTGCATTCACTGTGCGCAGACATCTTAGTGTATAAGTTCATTAATCTGTAAGATCCGTTGAGGGGTGTGATTGGTTTTGATCTTAGGGTTCGCTTGTTTGGTATTGCCGGACCCGACGATTTATTCCCGTCCTTGCAACGGATTTTTTTATAAGCTTTGGGGGAACATTACTTGATAAGGATAAGACATTTTTGGAAAAAAAGAATCTTCCGCAAGTTAGTGGCACTCATGGTAATGGTGACACTGTGCATTACAATGTTTAGTGATAACCTCACCATTAAAAGCTATGCAGAAGTCACGCAGGAAAGTATCAAAGAAAAGGAAGATCAGATAAACGAAGCAAAAAAAGAGCGTGACCAGATGAAATCGTCTCTTACTGATATAGAGACTGTCAAAAAAGAGCTTGAGAAAGATAAGAATAATCTCAATGAATATATTACGCAGCTTGATGCTTCACTGTCAGATATGCAGGCTAATATTGATGCATTGGAGCAGCAGATAACTGATAAAGAGGCTGAGATAGAGGAGACTAAAAAGGAACTGGAAGCTGCCAAAGAGCAGCAGCAAAAGCAGTATGAATCCATGAAAGAAAGAATCAGGTTCATGTATGAGCGAGGCGATACATACCTGTTGGAACTTCTGATAGAGTCTGATAGCTATGCGGACATGCTTAATAAGGCAGAGTATATATCTGAATTATCCGCGTATGATAATCAAAAGCTTCAGGAATACATACTGACAACACAGCTTATAGCGCTGACTCAAAGTGCTCTTGAAGAAGAACAGGCAACGCTTGAAGAAGCCAAAGCAGATGTAGAGGCTGAGCAGGCTAGCATGGAAGCTCTTCTTGCAGAAAAACAGACACAGCTTTCGGCTGTCAACGCAGATATTTCTGACAAGGAAGCTGCAATAAAAGAATATGAGGCTCAGATTGCAGAGGAAAATGAGACTATTGCTGCTCTTGAAAAGGCTGTAGAGGCTGATAAAGCAAGGCTTGCAAATCAGAGCAAAAGGACTTATGATGGCGGTATGTTCACCTGGCCGTGTCCGGCTTATACCAGAATCTCTGATGATTATGGTATGAGAATGCATCCTACACTTGGTGTTCAGAAGATGCATAATGGTATAGACCTTGCAGCTCCTACAGGATCCAGTATACTGGCGGCCTATAGCGGAACTGTTGTAGCTGCTGCATATTCAAGCTCCATGGGCAATTATATCATGATAGATCATGGCGATGGACTTTATACCATATATATGCATGCATCTGCCTTGTATGTATCTACAGGTCAGGAAGTATCTGCAGGACAGAATATAGCTGCAGTAGGATCTACAGGAAGATCTACAGGCCCGCATCTTCATTTTGGTGTGCGCCTTAACGGGTCTTATGTAAGTCCTTGGAATTATTTGAAATAAAAGGAAAGTATAGAAAGGTTTTATTGAAAATGGAAGACAACAAATTTGAAGATCATGATCTGTATCAAAGTGATCATGGTACAGATGGAACAGTTCCACCTGAAACAGGGAGAAAATTTAGCTGGGGAACATTTTTTCTTGGAGTAATAGCCGGTGCATTTATAAGCACCTGCGTATTTGGGGTAAGCTATGCCCTTGTTAGAAATAATCCTTCAACGATAACTATAGGTACACTTGAGCAGGCCAATAATAATAGAAGCAGCTCGAAGACAGATTCAAATGAAGATGAGTCGGCTTCTGAAGACGGCGCATTTCAGGAAGATGACCATGAATCTGTAGTCAATGATGATACAATGGCTAAGCTCCAGCTCCTTGAGCAGACGATAGATACATACTATATAGATTCCGAAAATGTATCAACCAAGACTCTTGAAGACGGCATGTATGAAGGAATGCTGGATAGCCTTGGGGATGTCTATTCTGTATATTATACAGAAGAAGAGCTCAATGCTCTTATGGAAGATACCAATGGTATTTATTATGGAATCGGCGCATATATAAGCACTGATGCTACAACAGGACTTCCTGTGATAGCAGGAGTTATGGATGGATCACCTGCTCAGGAAGCAGGCCTCAAAGATGGTGATATCTGTTATAAAGTAGACGGAGAGCTCACAGAATCAATGGAGCTTGAAGAGTTTATCAGTAAGGTCAAGGGAGAAGAGCATACAACTGTTGTCCTTACAGTAGTAAGACAGGGTGAGTCTGATTATCTTGATATAGAAGTCGAAAGACGTCAGATAGAAACACCAACAGTAAGTTATGAGATGAAAGATGGCAACATTGGATATATACAGATCAAAGAGTTCGACTCTGTAACCAGTGATCAGTTTGCAGAAGCTCTTGCAACTCTGAAGGGTCAGGGCATGAAGGGTCTTGTGATAGATCTAAGATCTAACCCGGGCGGCAATCTTGATACTGTATGTGAGATAGCCAATATGCTTCTTCCTAAGGGAACAATAGTTTATACAGTTGATAAAGATGGCAACAGAGTAGATTATGACTGTGATGGCGAAAACGAGATCGATGTTCCAATGGCGGTTCTTGTAAACGAATACTCTGCAAGTGCATCAGAGATTCTGGCTGGCGCTATCAAAGATTATGAAAAAGGTGTTCTTGTTGGAACTACAACCTTTGGTAAAGGAATCGTTCAAAGGATAATTCCTTTTAGCGATGGAACAGCTGTTAAGCTTACTGTAAGTAAGTACTATACACCAAATGGAGTCAACATCCATGGAACAGGCATAGATCCGGATGTTGTGATCGAGTTCGATGCTGAGGCTGCTGAGAAAGGAATTGATAATCAGCTTGATAAGGCGCTTGAACTGCTAAAATGATAGGTTAAAAAAATAAGGTTATAAAAAATAAGGTTATAAAAATAAGCCTGGGAAAAAGGTTATAAAATTAACTATTTGAAATAAACTATATGAAATAAAAAAACGGTATATTTAGATGAGTGATTCTTCTAAATATACCGTTTCTAACTATTATTAAAAACTGTTTCAGTAATTCAAACTATGCACTTAGAACAGTGTGGCAGCCTCGAAGTTTGAGCCGGTAATTGTAAATCATACTCCACCTGTAAGCTCGTTAAGATGAGTTTTTAGTGATAGCATCTGGTCTCTAAGAGCAGCAGCGGTCTCGAAATCGAGTTCTGCAGCTGCTTTTTTCATCTTCTTTTGAACCTTGCCAATGAGCTTTTCAAGTTCGTCTCGGCTCATAGATTCAGGATCTTTCTCAAACTTGACTTCTTCCTTGGTGATCTCCTTGGTTATAGCGATAAGGTCACGAACAGCTTTCTTGATAGTCTGAGGAGTGATACCATGTTCCTTATTGTATTTCATCTGTATCTCGCGACGCCTGTTGGTTTCGTCTATGGCATTTTGCATAGACTCTGTCATATTGTCGGCATACATGATTACATGGCCTTCTGAATTTCTGGCAGCTCGTCCTATGGTCTGTACAAGAGAGGTTTCTGATCTAAGGAATCCTTCCTTGTCTGCATCCAGAATAGCTACAAGAGTTATCTCAGGGATATCAAGACCCTCTCTAAGCAGGTTGATGCCGACTAGTACATCAAATACATCAAGACGCATATCCCTGATGATCTCAGCTCGTTCCAGGGTATCTATATCAGAGTGGAGATACTTGACTCTTACGCCATTTTCAGCAAGGTATTCTGTAAGATCTTCTGCCATACGCTTTGTGAGCGTAGTTACAAGAACCTTATTCTTGTTGCCGGTTTCTTTTCTTATCTCTGTAAGGAGATCATCAATCTGACCTTCAGTAGGTCTTACGTCAACTTCGGGATCCAGAAGACCTGTTGGTCTTATGACTTGTTCGGCTCTTAGTAGCTCGTGCTCCTGTTCGTATTTACCGGGGGTAGCTGAGCAGAAGAGCATCTGGTCGATCCTTGCTTCAAACTCTTCGAAGTTCAGAGGCCTGTTATCAAGAGCGGATGGAAGTCTGAAACCATAATTGACAAGAGTTTCTTTTCTGCTTCTGTCGCCGTGATACATAGCGCCTATCTGTGGGATAGACATGTGAGATTCGTCCACGATTATTAGGAAGTCTCTTGGGAAGAAGTCCATAAGAGTAAGAGGCGGCTCTCCCGGAGGCATGAAATTAAGATGCCTTGAGTAGTTCTCAATTCCTGAGCAAAAACCTGTCTCCCTCATCATCTCAATATCGAAGTTGGTCCTTTCAGCTATACGCTGAGCTTCTATAAGCTTGTCTTCACCTTTAAAGAAGCGGACCTGATCTTCAAGCTCTTTTTCTATATTCTCACATGCCCTGTTGATCTTCTCTTGAGGGACAACATAGTGGGAAGCAGGGTATATCATAACGTGCTCGAGCTCGTGAGTTACCTTGCCTGAAAGTGGTTCGACTTCGCATATCCTGTCAATCTCATCACCGAAGAACTCGATCCTTATAAGGTAGTCGTCGGCATTGGCAGGGAATACCTCTACTACATCGCCGTGTACACGGAAGTTACAACGGGATAAGTCCATATCGTTGCGCTGATACTGTATTGCTATAAGGTCTTTTATTACATCATCTCTGTCTTTGGACATGCCGGGTCTTAAGGATATAGACATACCTTTGAATTCGTCAGGGCTTCCAAGGCCGTATATGCAGGAAACAGATGCTACGACTATGACATCGTTTCTTTCGGCAAGAGATGCTGTTGCAGAGAGTCTTAATTTATCTATCTCATCATTGATAGAAGAGTCCTTGGCTATATAAGTATCCGTCTGCGGTACATATGCCTCTGGCTGGTAGTAATCATAGTAGGATACAAAATATTCAACTGCATTTTCAGGGAAAAACTCTTTCATCTCACCATATAGCTGACCGGCAAGGGTCTTGTTATGAGAGATGATAAGGGTTGGCTTATTAAGAGCCGCTATTATATTGGCCATGGTGAAGGTCTTACCTGAACCTGTAACGCCAAGGAGGGTTTCAAACTGGTTGCCGTCCTTAAATCCCTGAACCAGTTTCTCTATAGCCTGTGGCTGATCGCCGGTAGGCTTAAATGTACTTACAAGCTTGAATTTGTCCATGTTTACTCCGATATTCTTTGGGGTTGTGTGTTACGAACTTAGATACCACGCCGCTAGGGTGGGAAATTTAAGTTATGAATCGTATTAGCATTTTTATTGTAACAAAGACGTGGGGACGTTGCAAAAGTCTGAAATTTTCATAAAAGGATTTTAGAACTTTAAATGCTATGATACAATGATTTTGCTACGCAAATAAAGACAATTATATTGTTAAAAATTTAAGCTTCCCACTTGGACGGTGTAGTATCTTCAAAGGCTTTGCAGGGGAGGGCAGTATATAAATCATTTTCATGCTTTTAATCGTTTTATTAAATTCATGAGCGTGATAGATGGAGATTTTCATTCTGCCCGGGGTCCACCTGTTTGAGCGAAGCGAGTTTGGACCCCAGAATGGAAATCACCAGATATCATGCCATGAATTATAAAACGATTTGCAGCATGAAAATGATTTATATACTGCCCTCCCCTGCAAAGCCTTTGAAAATACTACACCGTCCAAGTGGGAAGCTAGACTTGAGCTTCGATTTTTTAAAAAGGAAATAAGGATTATGTCTGAAAAAAAGGTTAAAGAACAAGGAAATGCCGAGAAGAAATCTCATTTTTCCAAGATTAATACCACAGGAAGGCGTCCTCTTCCTGTAGATATACATGATTATATAAGGGTGCGTCATGCCAATGAGCACAATTTAAAGGGGGTAGATGTTAATATCCCGAGGGGGACACTTACTGTATTTACAGGGCTTTCAGGTTCTGGTAAGTCTTCTCTTGCTTTCGATACTATTTTTGCAGAAGGACAGAGAAGATATATGGAGTCGCTCTCTTCTTATGCAAGGATGTTCCTTGGACAGATGGACAAGCCTGATGTTGAGAAGATAGAAGGTCTGTCACCTACTATTTCTATTGATCAGAAATCAACCAATAGAAACCCTCGTTCTACAGTAGGTACTGTTACAGAGATATATGATTATTTCAGACTTTTATACGCTAGGATAGGTATTCCGCATTGTCCTAACTGTGGCAGAGAGATAAGACGTCAGAGTGTTGATGAGATGGCAGATCAGATTCTCTCACTCCCTGTAGGAAGTAAGATTCAGATCTTGTCACCTGTTGTAAGAGGCAGGAAGGGTATGCATGAGAAGGTCATCGAGAGAGCCAAGAAGGGCGGCTATGTACGTATCAGGATCGATGGCAATCAGTATGATCTGTCAGAAGATATCAGTCTTGATAAGAATATCAAGCACAATATTGAAATCATAGTAGACAGACTTGTAGTCAAGGAGGATCCTCAGAGCATAAGAGGCCGTCTTACAGATTCTATAGAAACAGCGCTGTCTTTGGCAGAGGGACTACTGGTAGTTGATGTGATAGGAGATAAAGAGATCAACTTCTCCCAGAATTTCGCATGTCCTGATTGCGGAATATCAATTCCTGAGATCGAGCCCAGGAGCTTTTCTTTCAATAATCCATATGGTGCATGTCCGGAGTGTTCCGGTCTTGGATACAAGATGGAGTTTGACGAAGACCTTATGATTCCGGATAAGTCTCTTTCTATAAATGAAGGAGCTATTCAGGTTATGGGATGGCAGTCCTGCAACAAGGAAGGAAGCTTTGCCAATGCAACGTTAAGAGCTCTTGCCAAGGCTTATGGATTCGACCTTGATACTCCTTTTGAGAAGTATCCTAAGAAGATTCATGATGTTCTTATATATGGAGCAGATAAGACAGTCAATGTGCATTACAAGGGCCAGAGAGGTGAGGGCGATTATCCTATCTTATTTGATGGTCTTATAAAAAATGTCGAGCAGCGTTACAGAGAGACTGCATCTGAGACTGCCAAGGCAGAATATGAAGAGTATATGACTATCACACCATGTACAGCCTGCAAGGGTCAAAGGCTCCGCCCAGAATCACTTGCTGTAACTGTTGATGGCAGGAATATCTATGAGATAACTTCTATATCGATTGAAGATCTTCACAAATATCTTGAGAATCTGTCTCTTTCAAGGCAGCAAGAGCTTATAGGTGCTCAGCTGCTCAAAGAGATAAGATCAAGAGTTGGATTTCTTGTAGATGTAGGTCTTGACTATCTGTCACTTTCAAGAGCTACAGGAACTCTTTCCGGTGGAGAGGCTCAGCGTATCAGACTGGCAACCCAGATTGGATCAGGACTGTGCGGAGTGTGCTATATACTTGATGAGCCCAGTATAGGTCTTCACCAAAGGGACAATGATAAGCTTCTTAATACACTTAAGAATCTTCGTGATCTTGGTAATACTCTCATCGTAGTAGAACATGATGAGGATACTATGAGAGAAGCCGATTATATTGTAGATGTAGGCCCGGGCGCCGGATCGCATGGCGGACGCATAGTAGCTACCGGTACAGCCGAGGATATCATGAACAATCCTGATTCTATTACAGGTCAGTATCTATCCGGAGCCAAGACTATTCCGGTTCCTTCTGTTCGAAGAAAACCTACGGGATGGCTGTACGTTAAGGGCGCAAGAGAGCATAACCTTAAAGATATTGATGTTAAGTTCCCTCTTGGGGTACTTGCAGTAGTGACAGGTGTATCGGGTTCAGGTAAGAGTTCACTTGTTAATGAGATCTTATACAAACATCTTGCTAAGAGCCTTAACAGAGCACGCTGCATACCTGGGGATCACAGGGCTATAGAGGGACTTGAACAGCTTGACAAGGTTATAGATATAGATCAGTCACCTATAGGGAGGACTCCTCGTTCCAATCCTGCTACATATACAGGGGTATTTGATCTTATCAGAGATCTTTTTGCAGGAACACCTGATGCCAAGGCCAAGGGTTATGCCAAGGGCAGATTTTCCTTCAATGTCAAAGGAGGCAGATGCGAAGCCTGCTCAGGTGATGGTATCGTGAAGATAGAGATGCATTTTTTACCTGATGTATACGTGCCTTGCGAAGTCTGCGGCGGTAAGCGCTATAACAGAGAAACTCTGGAAGTCAGATATAAGGGCAAAAATATCTATGATGTACTTGATATGACTGTAGAAGAAGCTCTGGAGTTTTTTAAGAATGTACCTAAGATACATAAGAAGATACAGACTCTCTATGATGTAGGGCTTGGTTATGTCAAACTCGGTCAGCCATCTACAGAACTTTCAGGTGGTGAGGCTCAGCGTATAAAGCTTGCAACAGAGCTTTCAAGGACCAGTACAGGTAAGACTATCTACATTTTGGATGAGCCGACAACAGGTCTTCATTTTGCAGATGTAGCAAAGCTTGTAGATATACTTCAAAAGCTTGTGGAGCAGGGCAATTCTGTAGTAGTTATAGAACACAATCTTGATGTTATCAAAACTGCTGACTACATAATAGATCTGGGCCCTGAAGGCGGTGCCAAGGGAGGTACTATAGTAGCCAAGGGAACACCAGAACAGGTTGCCAAAGTTAAGGAGTCATATACAGGACATTATATTGCCAAGATGCTCAAATGAATGTAAGGGTTAATATTGAGCGCAGTTATTCCGATATACACAACGTAGAATAATATTCGTCTTTAAAGATTTTATTTTTGAAAACTGTATATAGGAAGCTGCGCATGGATGCGGGAGCACAGATGAAAAGGAACTTCAACGAAAGTAAAAGTTGTCAATGAAAATTTTTACTTTTAAGGCTAAGTCAAGGCCTGAAGTAGCTTAGATGTGCTACCGCTATATTTTTTTCAATTAGCCTGTTTTCAAAATGAGTCTGTTAGTTTATAATACTTTGTGAATTATACGCTTTATAGTTTAACAAAGATAACAACTCGCATAAGCGATAACAATAACAATAACAGACTTTAAGCAAATTGAAAGGACTTATCCATGCAGTATACAGATATCGGAATTGATTTAGGAACAGCAAGTATTCTTGTTTATATAAGAGGAAAGGGCGTAGTACTTAAGGAGCCCTCTGTTGTAGCATATGACAGAGATACAGACCAGATTCTTACATTTGGTGAAGATGCACGTCAGATGCTCGGCCGTACACCAGGCAACATCGTAGCAGTTCGTCCTCTTCGTCAGGGCGTTATCAGTGATTACCAGATCACAGAGCAGATGATGAAGCACTTCATAACCAAGGCTCTCGGACGTAGAATCTATCGTAAACCTCTTATCGCTGTATGCGTTCCTTCAGGTGTAACTGAAGTTGAGCGTAAGGCCGTAGAAGATGCTACACGTATGGCAGGTGCCAGAGACGTTCGCATCATCGAAGAGCCTATTGCAGCAGCTATCGGTGCAGGTATCGATATCATTAAGCCATGCGGCAATATGATCGTAGATATAGGTGGTGGTACAACAGATATCGCAGTTATCTCTCTTGGCGGTACAGTTGTATCTACATCAGTTAAGATCGCAGGCGATGACTTTGATGAAGCTATCGTCCGTTATATGAGAAAGAAGCACAATCTTCTCATCGGTGAAAGAACCGCAGAAGATATCAAAATCCGCGTAGGAAGTGCATATCCACGTCCTGAAGCAGATTATATGGATGTGCGTGGACGAAATCTTGTTACAGGTCTTCCTAAGACTGTCAAGATCAGTTCAGAAGAAACAGAAGAGGCATTGAGAGAACCTACAACACAGATAGTAGAAGCTATCCATGGTGTACTTGAGAAGACTCCTCCGGAACTTGCAGCAGATATTGCAGATCGTGGTATCGTGCTTACAGGTGGTGGATCACTTCTTAGAGGTCTTGAAGACCTTATCGCTGCTAAGACAGGCATCAACACCATGACAGCCGAGGATCCGATGACAGCTGTTGCTATCGGAACCGGTAAATATGTTGAGTTCCTCAGCGGTGCAGTAAAATAATCCGGTAAAGTACCGGGATAACTTTAACCAAGCCTCCTTCTGCAGTTTTTATAAGGGTATGGAGTTTGAAGGACTTAAAAGTCCTGATGGTTCCAGACACAGGGTGCAGGCGCAAGGAGGCTTGTTATATGGTTAAAGGACTGTACACTGCATGGACAGCGATGATCAATGAACAGCATCGCATGGACGTGGCTACAAACAATCTGGCTAATGCCAATACTAATGGTTACAAAAAAGAGGGTTCAACCCAGCAGACATTCGATTCTCAGCTGGCCCTCAAGATCAAGGATACATCTGAACCCGGCTCTTATCCTAGGAGACTTGGTCGTATCGTTCCCGGTGTCAAGACCGGAGAGGACTATACAGACTGGTCTGAAGGACCTATGAAGTCCACAGGCAATACCTGGGATCTGGCAATTTCGGGCAAAGGCTTTTTCGCCATAGATTATACCAGTGCTCACAACAATATAGCGGGTCATACTCAAGGGCAGCAGACTGTCATGTATACAAGGGATGGAAGCTTTACATTAACAGCTGACGGCGCGCTTGTTACGCATGACGGAGACTTTGTTCTTGATACAGAAGGCCAGCATATAGAAGTCGATCCTACCAAGAAACATGCTGTTAATGTCAAAGGTCAGGTACTTGAATTCACCGGAGATGGTGCAGATGAGACAAGCGAAGTGGTCGCAACCATCGGACTTTTTGATTTTGAAGATTATGATGCTCTTTATAAATACGGTGAGAATCTGTATGAACCCACAGATGTTGCGGTTCGTATCGACAATGCAACCGGAAGTATCAATGCAGGATTTTTAGAGCAATCTAATGTCTCAGTAGTTGATGAAATGGTGTCGATAATAAATATACAAAGACATTATGAAGCAGCATCAACTATGATCCAGACAGCAAATGAAACACTCAAAACAGCAACTACCGACCTTGGAAGGTTGTAAACTGCAGCACAATGGGAATACACATAAATAGTATTTCAGAAAAGAGGTAATTATGGTACGCAGCTTATGGTCAGCCGCAACAGGCATGAATGCTCAGCAGACAAATGTAGATACGATCGCCAATAACCTTGCGAACGTTAATACAACAGGATTTAAAGCTCAGCAGGCAGAGTTTAAGTCCCTTCTCTATCAGGATCTCAATTCTGTGACAACAACTGCCAATGGCGATCCAAAGCCTACGACTTCACAGGTTGGACTGGGTGTTAGAACAGCAGCTCTTACGCAGCTCTTCTCGCAAGGTTCGCTTCTTGATAATCCAAGTACATCGGCTTTTGCTATAAGTGGTGATGGATTCTTCTCATACAATGATGCTGATGGCAATGCAGTATATACCAGAAACGGTGATTTCATCTGGGCTATAGGTAATGCAGAAGGAACAGAGCTTGTACTTACAACTTCTGATGGTAATCCTATACTCAGTACCGAAGGTGAAGAGATAAGACTAGAAGGCGGTATCATATCTAACAGGATCTCGGTAGGCGCTGATGGAACTATATATTATCCTGACGAAGAAGGCGTCCCTCAGGAAGTTGGATTCAGAATAGGCTTATGGCAGTTCCAGAATCCGGGAGGTCTTGAAAGAGTAGGAAGTACTACCTGGAAAGTATCTGCAGCAAGTGGCCCGGCCATCAATGAAGCAGAAGATGACAATGTTCAGTCCAGTATCATAAGACAAGGATATCTTGAAGGCTCCAATGTCAACGTGGCAACAGAGATGGTCAATCTTATAGTAGCCCAGCGTGCATATGAGATGAATTCAACAGCTATCACGACTACAGACCAGATGATGCAGACAGCTAATAGACTTAAACAGTAATGATGAAGGTATTTGAAAATCATGATCATACATGGTCTATGTAAAAAGAGGATTAGCCTATGCCGGATTTTAGTAATTTAAGCGGAATAAGTTCTGCAGCATATACAGATTATGCAGCCAAAAACCAGTATTCCAATGATGTTCAGAAAGTAGTTTCGAATGCTCCAAAGTCAGAGACGGAGAAGGAACTCATGGAAGCCTGCAAGAAGTTTGAAGCATATTTTCTGGAGCAGGTATTTAAAGAAATGACCAAAACTGTCGATGCTTTTAAGTCAGACGACAGTCAGATGAGCGATGCTCTGTCCATGACATCTTCCAACTCTCTGGTGGATTATTTTAAGGACCTTACGATTCAGGATATAGCATCTACTTCGGTAGATACTCAGAGTAACGGTCTTGCCCAGATGCTGTATGAGAATATGAAGAGAACATATGGAATAGGTGATGATGCTTCAAAAGATATTCCGGCAGATGCATCAAGAGCTCAGGTTATGTCCACAGTATCATCGCTTCAGGAAGAAAAGTCTGAGAGTATAGATAAGACTTCTGATACGGAAGATGATGAAAAAGAAGTTCCAAGAATCGGGGAATAGAGGTACAGGGATGTACTTTACATATATTAGTAGTTGATAATAAAAGGGGAGGAAATACATTATAATGATTATATGCCCTGCCGCTTGCGGCAGGGTATTTTTCGGGGCATAATTAGACGTATGGAAAAGATTAAGGGATATATAGAACATTTTGTTTATAGAAATGAAGATAACGGATACGGCGTTGCAACCGTAATATCAGATGGGGATGAGATCACCTGTGTGGGAACCTTTCGTGATGCTGATGTTGGAGACACTCTCGAGATAGAAGGAGAGCTTGTTCAGCATCCTATGTATGGTGACCAGATCAGGGTCTTAAGGTATACGATCATAGAGCCGGAAGACGCCCAGGCAATGGAGAGATACCTTGCAAGCGGAGCTATCAAAGGAGTCGGAGCAGCACTCGCTGCGCGTATCATCAAGAAATTCGGTGAAGATACTTTTCGCATAATAGAAATGGAGCCTGAACGCCTTGCGGAGATCAGAGGCATCAGCGAGAGAAAAGCTATCGAGATAGCAACTCAGATGAGCGAAAAGCGTGAAGCAAGAGATGTTATGATATTCCTTCAAAGGTACGGAATATCGGATACTATGGCTGTTAAGATCTATAACACTTATGGCGGCAGTGTCTATACAGTCATGCAGCAAAATCCCTACAAGCTTGCCGAAGATATAGGAGGTATCGGATTCAAGACCGCAGATGAGATCGCGGCGAAGATCGGCTTTGCAGTTGATTCGGACTTTCGTATCAGAAGCGGAATATTATATGTCCTTCAGGAAGGTGCTCAGGAAGGCAATACATATCTTCCAAGGACAACTCTTCTAAAAAGGACTGCATCACTGCTTAGAGTAGATGAAGATATGATAATCCCTCAGATTGATTATCTTGCAATGGATAGAAGGATAGTCATAAGAGATGAGGACAAAGTATACAGTTCACAGCTTTATGGAGAAGAGAGAGCATGTGCGCTCAGACTTCATGACCTTAATATCCATCTTGATGTAGATGAGAACTCAGCAACGGTTAAGGCTCAGCTTGACAGGATACATCTTATTGAGAAGAAAAAGAATATTGAACTTGATGACCTTCAAAGAGAAGCGATACTTAAGAGTGCCTCCAACGGAATACTTCTTTTGACCGGAGGCCCGGGTACAGGTAAGACGACAACTATCAATACCATAATCAGTTATTTTGAAGAAGAGGGACTTGATATACAGCTTGCTGCGCCCACAGGCAGAGCTGCTAAGCGTATGACCGAAGCAACAGGATATGAAGCAAGGACCATTCACAGACTCCTGGAGATATCAGGCGGTGTCAGCGATGATGATGCAGTGAGACAGACTGCAAGATTTAACCGTGACCAGGACAATCCCCTTGAAGCGGATGTCATCATAATCGATGAGATGTCCATGGTAGATATCCATCTGTTTCATGCCTTGTTAAAAGCAGTGATCCCCGGAATGCACCTTATATTTGTAGGTGACTCAAGCCAGCTCCCAAGCGTAGGCCCCGGGCAGATCCTTCATGATCTTATCTCCTGCGGCAAGTTTGCTACAGTAGTACTCAATCATATCTTCAGACAGGCCAAGGAAAGCGATATAGTCATGAATGCTCACTATATCAACCAGGGACAGATGCCGGGACTTTCCAATAAGAGCAAGGATTTCTTTTTCCTTGAAAGAAGTGATTATAACATTATCTACAAACATATGATAATGCTCATAAGAGACAAGCTCCCCGGATATGTAGATGCAGATCCTTTCGATATTCAGGTTCTGACTCCTATGAAAAAAGGAGCTTTGGGATGTGAAACTTTAAATGGCATATTACAGCAGTACTTAAATCCGGCAGACCCGTCCAAGACTGAATACATGCATGGTGACAGGATATTCAGAGTGGGCGACAAGGTCATGCAGATCCATAACAATTATCAGGCGGAATGGGAGATCATCGGTAAATACAATATAGCGATAGATTCAGGAACCGGAATATTCAACGGAGATATGGGACGCATAGTCAGCATAACTCCGGTTTCCTCAAGTCTTGTAGTTGAGTTTGATGAAAAAAGAAGAGTTACCTATTCTTTCAGTAATCTCGATGAACTGGAACTTGCATATGCTGTAACCATACATAAGTCGCAGGGTTCAGAGTATCCTGCTATTGTGATCCCTCTTCTGGGAGGCCCCAGAATGCTTATGAACAGGAATCTTTTGTATACAGCTGTTACAAGAGCAAGGAAATGTGTAATGATCCTTGGAAGCAGTGATGCCATCAGACAGATGGTCGAGAATGAAGATCAGCTTGTACGATTTACGGGATTGCAGGATCAGATCAATGAGGTGATGTCCTATGAAGAGCAATAATACAATAAATAGGACAAACAGTACCCCTACAAATAGGACAAACACTAACTCTGCAAATAGGACAATCAGTACCTCTGAAAATAGGACAAACAGTTCCCTTGCAAATAAGGCAATCATAAAACCTGCTGATAGAGCATCCGCCAACTTGTCAAATCGCATATCTGGTGGAAGATTTTCAAAGAAAATATTGACTCAAAAGGCATATGGCTTTTTTGACAAAGTAGTTACGATTCTCTACCCAAGGCATTGTCCTTTCTGCGACAGGATAGTCCCATATGGAAGCATGGCTCACGAACAGTGCAGGCGCAAGGCTGAATATGCAGATAGTTATGAGACATGCATAAAGTGTGGAAAGCCCCTTTTGTATGGTCATGCAGAATATTGCAGAGACTGTCTTAAAGGCGGTCATGTATTTGACTATGGCATGTCTTTATATAATTATCGTACAGTATCAGGATCAATCTATAGGTTTAAATATGATGGCAGGCAGGAATATGCTGACTTCTATGCGGGAGAGATAGAAAGGCATCTTGGCTCAAAGATAAGAGCACTTAAGCCTGACGCACTTATTCCTGTACCGATGTACAAAGGCAAGAAGAATAAAAGGGGTTATAATCAGGCGGAAGTTCTTGCTAAAGCAATCGGAAGAAAAATGAATATTCCGGTCAGATGCGATATCATCGAAAGAGTCCGTGATACGACTCCAATGAAGGAACTATCGGCAAGTGAGCGCCACGTGAATTTGAAAAAAGCTTTTAATATAGTGCAAAATGATGTAAAATTAAAGAATATTATAATAATTGACGATATCTATACGACGGGTTCAACAGTTGACCATATGACTTGGCAACTGAAAAAGGGACCGGCATCGTCTGTTTATGTGCTGACACTAGCAATAGGTCAGACGGCATAATAGGACAGCAACAGTGTACAACAACCGTAGGTCAAGCAATCAACAAGGAGGCTGCTTATGAATTTACGTAACTGTTCAAGATGTGGTAAGATGTTCAATTATGTGGCAGGACCACCAATTTGTGATGCCTGCAAAAAGGCTCTGGAAGATGATTTCCAGAAGGTTAAGCAGTATGTTCAGGACAATCCGAACGCATCTTTAAAACAGATTGCGGAGGACAATGAAGTAAAGCTTAATCAGATCAAGGAATGGATCCGTGAAGAAAGACTCATGTTCTCAAAGGATTCGCCTATCCAGTTAACATGTGAGAGTTGTGGTGCTCCTATTCAGACAGGACGTTTGTGCCAGAATTGTAAAGGCAAGATGGCCAACAATCTGACTGATGCATTCCGTAAGGAAGCACCTAAGATTCAGATGCCTGCGAAGAAGGATGATAAGGGAGGTATGCGCTTCCTGCGTCCTTAATACGGAGGATATATGGGAGATTAGAATTGTCTTAGGATGATTCTGGCTCTCGGCTCAGACAATCGAGCCTGAAGGGTTATTAAATATGGTTCAGGAAGAAAAAGTCATTCTTATGACTAGAATGGCTGCTTTTACAGCGCGTGAAGGTTCAAACGACAACAGAATAAACGGTTATTTTAGAAGTGATTATATTGGCCTTGAAATAGTAAAATCCGCGATCAGTGCCACAATTTCATTTGTGATACTGTTCGCGGTATACGCTGTGTCTGCTTTTGAATCACTTCTTGAAGATATGTACAGTATCAATCTGGTGGCGTTTGGACAGAAAGTTTTAACTTATTATCTGATCTGGTTGATCGGATATTGTGTGGTATCATACATCTTTTTTTCCAGACGTTATTCTAAAATGCGTAAAAGAATGAAAAAGCATTACAATAATCTCAGAAGGCTGAGAAAAATGTATGAAAAGGAATAAAAGATATTATGGCTACCTTACTGGAATTAAAACAGATACTTAAGTCTTACTATGTCAAATTTGAATTTTATATTACGCTTGTTTGGAAGTTTTTCCTTACACTTATCACTTTGAATGTTATTAATTCAAAGATAGGCTGTCAGGAAGCCCTTACAAGTCCTCTTATTGTACTCATGTGTTCACTTCTGTGTGCTATTCTGCCACAGACTTTCATCATTATACTTTCAGGTTTGTTCATAATGGCTCATCTTTGGGCTTTATCTATGGAGACAGCAGTTATAGCTCTTGCTGTTTTTATGGTTATGTATCTTCTTTACTATCGTTTTTCACCGAATGATTCTACAGTACTTATTTTGACAGCACTTTGCTTCTCACTGCATATTCCTTATGTTATGCCGCTTGCAGTGGGACTTCTGGGTTCTGCCCATACTGTAGTGTCTGTCATATTTGGTGTAGTTGTCTATTATTATCTGAACTATATCTCTGACAATACCAGCATATTCATGTCAGGAGCATCTGATGATGATTCTTCTGCAGCTGTTATTGCAAGAGTTCAGTCTATAGTAGACGGAGTATTTGCAAGCAAAGTCATGATCAGTGTCATAGTGGTGTTCGCTATTACAACTTTGATCGTATATATAATAAGACGCCTGTCTATCAAGCATTCATGGGATGTTGCGATCGTAGCAGGAACCATCACACTTATGATCGGTATGCTTGTTGCCAATGTTGCAGGTGATGCAGGATTTTCAGTGATCGGTGTGATCTTTGGTTCTGTTCTTGCAGGACTTGCCATGAAGGTACTTGAATTCTTTGCATTTAACCTTGATTACAAGCGTATTGAGAATGTTCAGTTTGAAGATGATGATTATTATTACTACGTCAAGGCTGTTCCGAAGGTAGCTGTAGCAACACCTGACCGTAAGGTCAAGCAGATCAACAGAGCTACAACTCCTCATACAGAAGAAAGAACAGAACGCGTAGAAAGAAATACTACAAGGAGCCAGTCTCAGCAAAGATCCGGCTCAGCAGCTGGAAACGCAGCTTCTCATGTTCAGAGGAGCAGAAATGCTGGCAGTGCTTCAGGAAGAAGTCAGCAGCAGTCAAGATCAAGAGTAGCTAATAACCATGTGGCAGGTAACCGTCAGTCACGTAATAGTCAAGGAGCAAGTAGCCTAAGGAGTAACAGATCCGAATAATTCTTGCAGCCAGGCAATTGAGGTAAGGAATGGATACGCTTCAGTCATTACTGGATACAAATTTTACAAATTTTCATATGCCGGATATCAGAGGGACGGATATTGTTGAGATTCTGATAATTGCCTTTCTTGTATATCATATGCTGGTCTGGATGCGTAATACCAGAATATGGTCACTAATGAAGGGCATCGTTGTCATAGTAATCTTTATCATCATTGCCGCTCTCTTTAATATGAATACAATTCTGTGGATAGTACAGAATGTCCTTAGTATTGCGGTTATAGCTGTAGTAGTAGTTCTCCAGCCTGAGCTTAGAAGAGCGCTGGAACAGCTGGGACGAAAGAATTTCCTTTCCGGAATATTCCCCTTTGACATAAGCGGAGGTGAAGGTCGATTCTCAGACAGAACTATTGATGAGATAGCAAGAGCCTGTGTTGAGATGGCCAAAGTCAGAACCGGTGCACTTATAGTCATCGAACAGGAGCACTCTCTTGCAGAGTATGAACAGACCGGAATTGAGGTTGATGCTATAGTTACAAGTCAGCTTCTTATCAATATATTTGAGCATAATACACCACTTCATGATGGTGCGGTAATAGTAAGAGGCAACAGGATCACAGCCGCAACTTGCTATCTTCCGCTTTCGGACAACATGAATATAGGTAAAGAGCTCGGAACAAGGCACAGAGCCGGTGTTGGTGTTTCAGAAGTAACTGATTCACTTACCATAATCGTTTCAGAAGAAACAGGTAAGATATCGGTTGCTTATGGCGGAGTTCTTGATAGATCCCTTGATTCTGAGAAGCTTAAGGACAGACTTAGGAAGATTCAGAATAAGACTGAAGAGGAACATAAACACAGACCTGTTTTCAGAGGGAGGGCCAAGGCAGAATGAAATTCTTAAGAGGACTTTGCTCTAACTGGGGACTTAAGATTGCATCAGTTCTCTTTGCGGCAGTTATGTGGTTCCTTGTTACCAATATAAATGATCCTGTTTCGACAGAGAGGTTCAACAACATATCTGTCACTTTCAGGAATACAAGTGTGATCACAGATGCTGGTGAAGTGTACGAGGTACTTGATAATTCTGATGTTATCAGTTCTGTTACAGTAAGGGCACCTAGATCGGTTATTGAGAATTTTTCTAAAGATAATATTGTTGCGGTAGCTGATTTTGAGAAGATGACAGATGATAGTACTGTACCGATCGAGATCACTATAACCAAGGATTCGGGCAAGATCGACTCTGTTATACCAAGCAGCTCTGAAGTAGCGTTGTCTATCGAGAATCTTGCAACAAGTACTCTGGCACTGGGAGCTACAACTTCCGGAACAGTCAGCGATGGCTATATTGTAAGCTCTGTATCTACAGATCAGAACCAGGTACGTATAAGCGGACCACAGTCTGTAATAGACAGAGTAGATAAGGCTTCTGTTGATGTTGATGTTACGGGATTTACTTCCAATATCGGAACAGATGTAGCTATAAAGCTGTATGATGCAGACGGCAATGTGATAAACGATTCTGCTATATCAATGAATATCACAGCTGTCAGAGTTAATGTTACTATCCTTGCGGTCAAGACTGTACCTATCAATTATCATACGATAGGAGAACCTGCAGATGGATTCATGCTCACAGGTGATATAACAAGCACGCCTGAGACGGTTGTTATAGCCGGTAAGTCATCAGTCCTTTCAGATGTTAACAGTATTACTGTTACGGATGCACTTGATGTAACAGGTCTTACTTCTGATCTTCAGACGACTGTTAATATAGCGAATTACCTGCCAAGCGGAATATCACTGGGTGATTCGGATTTCAACGGAATATGCACTGTTGTAGTTGATATTATTCCGGAGTCCAAGAGAACAGTGACCATTGACGCAGGCAGCGTAACATATGATAATGTTCCCGAGAATTATAAGATCGTTCTTGGTAACGGATCAGATGATGCAAGCTTCACAGTTGAGATTGAAGGTCTTGATGAGACAATCAGTAATGTATCAGCTGCTGATCTTAATGCTACTATAGATCTAAGTCAGCTTACGGCAGGGCTTTCTGAAGGTGAGAGCCTTGAATCCGGCACATATACAGTTACAGTTAGCTTTACACCACCCGATGGTGTAGAGATAGATGGAACAGTTCGTGTTACTATCACAGCAACTGCTCCGCAGCAGAAAGAAGACAAAGAAGATAATTAGTATTGATGGAGGTTTTTGGTTTTTATGGTAAGTCAGAAGGTAGTCATTAAGAATCCTACCGGGCTACACTTACGTCCAGCAGGCATTCTTTGCAAAGTGGCTATGAGATATAAATCACTGATCACTTTTCAGGTTAGAGAGAATACTGCTAATGCAAAAAGTGTATTAAGTGTACTCGGCGCAGGTGTTAAATGCGGTGATGAAATAGAATTCACATGTCAGGGAAGCGATGAAGAGGAAGCTCTTGCCGGCATGGTACAGGCTGTAGAAGACGGCCTTGGTGAAAAATAAAGATCAGGAAGGTATAGGATTTTGAAAAAGATAATTGTTACAGGATGTAATGGTCAGCTTGGAAGACAGATAGGCAAAGAGATCGGAGATGAATTCGAACTTGTAAATACAGATGTATGTGAAGGCGACGGTATCCGCAGCCTTGATATCACTAATGTTGACAGTGTTATAGCACTTGCAAGAGAAGTTAAACCATATGCTATAGTCAACTGCGCAGCTTATACAGCAGTAGATGCTCAGGAGAAAGACTGGGATCTGTCCTATAAGATCAATGCAATAGGTCCTAGAAACCTTGCAATAGCAGCTACCGAGACAGGTGCTAAGCTTGTCCATATCTCTACAGATTATGTTTTTGCAGGCAACGGAACAAGACCTTATACAGAGTTTGACCAGACAGGCCCTGTTAGTGCATATGGAACTACCAAGCTTGCCGGAGAGAAATTTGTAGAGCAGTTCGCAGAGCATTTCTTTACTATCAGAACAGCTTGGCTTTATGGCGATGGCAAGAACTTTGTCAAGACTATGCTCAGACTTTCTGAAAATCATGATGAAGTATCAGTTGTAGATGATCAGGTAGGAAGTCCTACAAGTACTGTAGAGCTTGCCAAGGCTATTCACTATCTCCTTCCTACAGATAACTATGGTTTGTTCCACGGTACTTGCGAAGGATCCTGTAGCTGGGCTGACTTTACAGATGAGATATTCCGTCTTGCAGGTAAGAATACCAAAGTTAATCATGTATCAACAAGCAAGTACATGGAGATGAATCCAAACTCAGCTCCTCGTCCTGCGTATTCAATACTTGAAAACTATATGTTCAAGCTTACAAGCGATTTTATGTTTGCAGACTGGCATGATGCTATTGCAGAGTATATTAAGAATATCTGATAACAACATAGAAGCATATCCATGAACATGATGACATGACGAAGCGCATGTACTTATCAAAATAAATATTTTAGAAAGAAATATATGGCGAATTTTTTTTACGAGCTTTTTAGTAACGAAATTGTAATGTGCCCAGTAAGTGCTTGGGTTACAGCACAGCTCCTCAAAACACTTATTTATACCATCACGTACAAAGAATTCAATAAAGAAAGATTGCTTGGAGATGGTGGTATGCCAAGTTCACATTCAGCAACTGTAATGAGCCTTGTAACCATCGTAGGTTTTACCTATGGCGTATCCGGATATGAATTTGCTCTGGCCGGTATACTAGCTCTTATTACAATGCATGATGCCATGGGAGTAAGACGTGAGACCGGAAAACAGGCAGTCGTTATCAAGAATCTTGCAGAGCTCTTCGAAGAGATGGGCAAGGATATACCTGATGATGAGAAGCTTAAGGTCTTCGTAGGACATACTCCGCTTCAGGTTATAATGGGAGCAATCCTTGGTGTCATTGTTGGATGCGTATTCTATGGCATAATAGGATGAGTTTTAAAATGGTGGAGGAACTTAGATCAGATGTTGATCACAGCTATTAACTGGCTTTATGTGATTTTTACAACTTATTTTGCGGGATATGGTTTTCACCATTTGATGACCGGCATTTCTTTTCTGCAACATTCTGTGCCGCAGAGAAGGAATGCCGCTTTGCGTACAGCACCCTATGAAGTGAAGTTTCGTGAGAACTATCTGATAACAGGTATAGTACTTGTATCTATTTATTCCCAGTTTGTAAGTATATGGCATGGAGTAGGATGTGCCGCTAATATCATACTTTTTGTAATGTCCCTGGTGGTGTGTGTATATGCCATTCGGGAGATGTTCTATAAGATACTTTCATACGGTCTTGGAAGAAACATCAGTATGAACCAGATAATTATCTATATCGTGATCTTTCTGATCGTAGCCTACTGTACTTCTCATGGAATAGAGCATTATGATACAGGCTTGTATCATGCTCAGGCTATACACTGGAATGAAGCATATGGAGCAGTAAAAGGTCTTGGTAACTTCAACCAAAGACTTGCCTATAACAGTGCAGTGTACCCCTTGTCTGCATTATATAGCTTTGCATGGGCAGGTGGAGTGTCTATGCATACAATGGCAGGATACTTTGTGCTCCTTTTGTCATGGAAGTGCGTAGATATAATACAGGTTAAAAGAAGAGGTTATTTTACACTTCCGGATGCTGTAAGACTTATAGCTATCTACTATATATTCACAATACTTGATGAGATAGTATCACCTGCATCGGACTATTTTGTCATGTGTATGGTACTGTATATACTCATATCCTGGCTTGATCTTGACAGAGACAGAGAGAAGAGATTCTATCCATATGCCATGTTATGTATACTTGTAGTATATGCAGTTACTTTGAAACTGTCTGCAGCGCCTCTTTTGTTACTTGCAATAAAGCCTATATGGAAGATCATGCATGCAAAGCTTATCAGTAGACCCAAGGCAATCTGGTATTTTATAGGGCTTGGACTTTTTGTGGCTATACCTTTTTTTATCAGAAATATGATCATATCAGGCTGGCTGGTATATCCTGTTACAGCTATTGATCTGTTTAGCTTTGCCTGGAAGATTCCAAAGGGAACAGCGCAGTATGATGCTCATGAGATAGCTGTCTACGGACGAGGATATACGGATGCCGGACTTTATAACATCAGCATTTGGGACTGGTTCCCAGGCTGGTTTAAAGCCCTTTCTGCTTTTAACAAGGCTATGCTTATAGCAGACGCTGTATTTCTGGCCGGACTTCTTGTATTCGCTGTCATCTACCTGGTCATGCAGATAAGAAGCGGAGGGATCACTTTTGAATTCCCTTTTAGAAAGAGCAATGGAAAAAGAAGCAGAAGAAAAGGTCAAAAGCTAGGTAATAAATCCGGTATCAAGCCTTTTAAAAAGGGGAAGAAGAGCCTTTTTGACAATGCCGGAAAAGTTGTCCTTATGGTAAGGCACAGAACAGTCTCGTTTAAAGATTTTATCTTTATAGACACTATCGCTTATGTTGCACTTGCATTTTTTATACTCTCATCTCCGCTTGTAAGATATGGAGCATTGTACATATGGCTTCCAGCTGTACTTATGACAGGTAAGCTTGTTACACTTTTGTTCTATCAAAGAGGTGCAGAGAAAAGGTTTATGCCGGTGGTCATCGCCTTTATAGCTGTATTTATAGGTTATAAGTCCGTAAGGCTTGTGATGTATGAGATTCCAAGATTTAAGCCATACTACCTGCTAACACAGCAGGACTATATGACCTATGAACTTGAGTCTTACGAGATAGATGGATACACCTTCTATTATCCTGTAACAGGTGATCAGACAGGTTATGCGCCCTTCCCTTCAGCTCCCACCAGAGCAGATGTCAAGCTCATGGGAGATGATATAAAGGATGGCTTTTTGAGAAATAAGTGATCACAGCTGTGACCAGAGTTTGCGATAGTTGTGAGGTGTTGTGCCTTCTATCTTTCTAAAGATCCTTGAGAAGTAGTTGGAATCACCAATCCCCACAGCTGATGCTATATCATCAATGGGCATCTCTGTGAATCTTAGAAGGTGCTTGGCTCTGGTGATCCTAAGCTCAAGTATATAACCCGTTATAGTAGAACCGTACTGCTCTTTGAAGATCCTGGTCAGATAATATTTGTTTATATAGAATCTTGCAGACAGATCATCGAGAGTCAGCTTTTGCACATAATTAGTCTCCAGGTATGCTTTGATATCCTGGAGGCTTTTCTTTTTGCCTGCAGTATTCTCCGGCATGTTCTCAGGGTTCCAGCTCTCTTCCATAAGAAGAGTAAGGAGCTTTGTAAGCTGCTCGTATATCTTCATGTCTCTAAGATAATCGTCAGATGATGCAATCCCGTATATATTGTCGATAAGGTCAAGATAGTGCTTGGGATTATCTGCATGGAATAAAGGGGCGCCGCCACGTTCTATGTACTTTTGGTATATATTCTCCATATTGGTTCCCTGAAAGTGGACCCAGTCAAGCTTCCACAACTCTTTGGAAGTTGTGTGGGAATATGGCTTACGACAATCTATAAAGACACAGTCGCCTGCGCTTAGAGCATAAGTCTTACCTTCATAAGAAAGCGACCCGGAGCCTGATTCTATCAGGAAAAAAAGATATGAACCAAGTCCCTGACGGCTGCTGGTATGTTGCCTGGTAGCCTGAAGAGACCCAACTTCCTGAAGATGGATAAGGGAAGACTTGGCAAATTGGGAAGGAGTATACAATATCCTGTTGGAAGCAACCAGGTTGCCGTGAAATAAATAATCCTCCATAAAAGACCTCGAATCGGAATATATCGCTATCTTTGGTGTATCAGTATCTATTCAAATTATAAGCATGCAAAATCACCAGGTCAATATAATGCTATTTTTGGTCAACTTAGTGTCTTCGCAAATGTAAATAATAGTTATATAATGCCTACAGTAAAGGGATTGACATGTAAGTCAATCGTATCCTTAGTTATAGTCGATTAATGTTTTTTCACAAAGAAAGGAATTATATATGGCAAAGAAAGCACTTATCACAGGAGTAACAGGTCAGGATGGTTCTTATCTTGCAGAGCTTCTTCTTTCAAAGGGATATGAAGTTCATGGCATGATCCGTCGTTCATCAGTAGATTATAGAGAGCGTATCTCACATCTTGAAGGCGAGAGGAACTTCCATCTTCACTATGGCGATCTTGGAGATTCTATGAGCCTTATCAAGATCATCGGATCAGTTCGTCCTGATGAGATCTATAACCTTGCTGCACAGTCACATGTTCAGGTCAGCTTCGATGTTCCTGAATATACAGCTGATGTTGTAGCTACAGGCGTTCTGCGTGTACTTGAAGCAGTAAGGATCTGCGGACTTGCAGAGACTTGCCGTATATATCAGGCTTCTACATCAGAGCTTTATGGTAAGGTTGAAGAAGTCCCTCAGAATGAGAAGACTCCTTTCCACCCTTACAGCCCATATGCTGTCGCTAAGCAGTATGGTTTCTGGATCGTCAAAGAGTATCGTGATGCTTATAACATGTTCGCATGTAATGGTATCCTCTTCAATCACGAGTCAGAGAGAAGAGGAGAGACTTTCGTAACACGTAAGATTACTCTTGCTGCTGCAAGAATAGCTCAGGGCAAGCAGGACAAGCTTCTTCTTGGTAACCTGTCTTCACTTCGTGACTGGGGTTATGCAAGAGATTATGTTGAGTGCATGTGGCTCATCCTTCAGAATGAGAAGCCGGACGATTTCGTAATCGCTACAGGTGTACAGCACAGCGTACGTGAGTTCTGCCAGCTTGCATTCCACTATGCAGGTATCGAGCTTGAGTTCAAGGGCGAAGGCATGGATGAGAAGGGTATCGATAAGGCTACAGGCAAGGTTCTTGTAGAAGTAAGCCCTGATTTCTACAGACCTACAGACGTTGTAAATCTTTGGGGAGATCCTACTAAGGCTAAGTCTGAACTTAAGTGGAATCCTACCAAGACATCTTTCGAAGAACTCGTACATATCATGGTAGAATCTGATATGAGAAAAGTTGCAGTAGAAAGATCTGAAGAGAATATCAAATTCAATCTTGAAGAGTACCTTGAGAAGGGTCTTGTAAAATAAAAACTGATCATCAAGGAGACTGCAATCTTAGGGTCATGGTCTCCCGTTTAAAGTTATAAAAAGAGGTAAAGAATTAAAATGGAAAAGAATGCAAAAATATATGTTGCAGGTCATCGCGGAATGGTTGGTTCTGCAATCGTAAGAGAACTTGAGCGTCAGGGTTATACAAATATCATCACACGTACACACAAAGAGCTTGATCTTACACGTCAGGATCAGGTTGAAGAGTTTTTTGCAAAAGAAAAGCCTGAGTATGTATTCCTTGCAGCTGCAAAGGTTGGCGGAATCATGGGCAATGCTACAGCCAAGGCTGATTTCATGTACGACAACATGATCCTTGAGATGAACGTGATCCATGCTGCATGGCAGAACGGCTGTAAGAAGCTTGAATTCCTCGGTTCATCCTGCATCTATCCTCGTATGGCTCCTCAGCCTATGACAGAGAAGGTTCTCCTTACATCTGAGCTTGAGAAGACCAATGAGGCATATGCACTTGCCAAGATCAGCGGCCTTAAGTACTGCGAATACTTAAATGGTCAGTATGGCACAGATTATATCTCTGTAATGCCTACTAACCTCTACGGTCCTAATGATAACTATCATCCTGAGCACTCACATGTACTTCCTGCTCTTATCCGCCGCTTCCATGAAGCCAAGGAGCAGAACCTTCCTTACGTAACATGCTGGGGAGATGGATCACCTCTTCGTGAGTTCCTCTATGTTGATGATCTTGCAAATCTGTGCGTATTCCTTATGAACAACTACTCAGGAGATGAGACTGTAAACGCTGGTACAGGTAAGGAGCTTACTATCAAGGAGCTTACTGAGCTTGTTGCCAAGGTAATCGGCTATGAAGGCGAGATCAGATGGGATCCTACTAAGCCTAACGGAACACCTAGAAAGCTTCTTGATGTATCCAAGGCTACTAAGCTTGGCTGGACATATAAGACAGAGCTTGAAGACGGAATCAGACTCACATACGATGACTTCCTCAACAACCCTATGCGTGCAGAAAGATAATTATATAAGTTTGAGTAAGTAATATATATCACTCTGCAGGCGATCGGCACATCAGGTGATAAGAAAACTATATAAATAGTATACAAATCCTCTGTTTATGGGATCTTAATCCTGTAAACAGAGGATTTTTTTGTAGAAAGATAGTCGGTATGGCGTTATAATGTAAACGTGAGAAAGTATGTATTTTTCAGATATTTACATTCAAAAAGTCATGGAAGGCTTCTGACTATTTAGTACAGCTATTCGGGGAGGGATAACTGCCAATGTCAATATTTGAGACCATTGAAAGCGCATCTGACATCAGAAAAAGAGAATTCGAAAAAAATAATCCCAGGAAAACAACTACTAAAAATCGTATACCGTCAACTATTCGTGTGTCCGAGAATGTTCCACAGGCTAAGATCAGGATATTACATGTATTGACCTCGATAGATCTAAGTGGTATGCAATCTCATATCATGAACCTATATAGGAACTTCGACAGAACACATATCCAGTTTGATTTCCTGATACCAAGAGATCCTACGCCTACAGGCAAGGAATTTCCATCATCAGATGAACTTCTGCGACATAGAAGAGCAGGCTTTTTTGATGCAGAGATCACAAGACTTGGCGGGCGTGTATATGCTATTCCGACATATAACAGCAATAACCTTTTTGGCTATACGGAGCTTGTTAACAGCTTCTTTGCACAGCATGAAGGTGAATGGAAGATCGTCGAGGGACATATGTACTCGGCCGCGTCTATATACCTGCCTCTTGCCAAAAGGCACGGTGCTATAACTATAATGCATGTCGGAAGCGTCATAGATGCAGAACTTGTACAGAAGATAAGAAGAGCCAATCTTACAGCACCTATACTAAAAGAAGACTGTGCAGACATATGCTTTGCATCAAGCATCGGAGCGGCCAGGGCTATATTTGGTGATATAGCGGTGGATGCAAGGAGGATACATGTAATCCAGGACGGTATCAACATTCAGAACTTCCTCTATAATGGCAAAATACGAGATGCCTTCCGCAATAAGCTAGGGCTTGATAAAACATATGTTTTTGGATGCGTAGCGCAGTTTCACAAGAACCAGAATCATGAATTTTTATTCCATGTATTTGCATGGATGCAAAAGATACTAAAAGAAGACCCTACAGGTGAGTATGATATGTTAAAAGGTCTTCCTATGAAACTTCTTCTAATAGGTGATGGAGAAGAGATCATGCATGCTGCGCAGGTAGCGGCAGAGCTTGGTATAATAGGACAGGTCCTCTTTCTTGGCACCTGGGGCAATGTATACGATTTCTATCAGATCATGGACTTTTTTATATACCCTGCAAATGTGAACGGAGCACCGGCAGCCCTTATGGAAGCTCAGGTTTCAGGTCTTCCTTGTGTGGCATCCGATACTATATCCAAGGATATCAACCTGACAGGACTTATAAACTATTATCCGCTTACAGAGTCTCCTGAAAGCTGGGCTTATCATATCCTGGATGAACTTGTTAAGATGGGCATCGTAGCACCTGCAGGTAGTGGTGATGACGGGTATTATGACTATGATACCCTGATGAATCTTCATCGCCTTTTGTCAGGTAGTGATGATACTAATACGGGTTCTGAATTTGATCAAAAGAGTTATCTGCTAAACAGAAGTGCTTCTCCTAAGATGGTAGAGAGGATATTTAAGAATGCAGGACTTAATATAGAGCAGGAAGTTGCCTTTATGACAAGGCTATATCAGAATATAGGTGCACCAGCGCCTGATAAGGAAAAAGAGAGAACAACATGAAAAGTAATTTTTCGTACGGCTTTGTAGATATGCATTGCCATGTGCTTCCGGCAGTTGATGACGGATCCAAAAATATGGAGATGTCACTTAACATGCTAAGGATTGCCTATGAAAATAATATACGTACTATAATCGCTACTCCCCATAACAAGATATATGTAAAGTCAGTATCTCCAAAGGGAATCTACAAAAGAGTAGCGATCCTTCAGGAAGAGGCTGATAAAGCCGGGATAGATATAAAGATATATCCCGGCAATGAGCTATACTATGACGAAACTCTTCCCGGAAGACTTGAAGAAGGAAATGCTCTTCCTATGGGTATTTCTTCGAATATACTTGTTGAATTTAATCCATCGGATGAGTACAGCTACATATCAGAGGGACTCCGGCGTCTTAGCTATGAGGGATGGAGCCCTATACTGGCTCATTGTGAAAGATATCAATGTTTCTATAAAGATAAATCAAGAATTGACGAAATAATAGACGGAGGAGTAAGACTTCAGATCAATTCCGACAGCGTTACAATGGGAATGCTAAATCCCGTTGGAAGGTTTGTAAGAAAACTTCTATCCCAACACAAAATAAGTTTTGTCAGTACAGATGCACATAGAGATACAGGAAGCAGAGTTCCTGATATCCTTGAATGTGCTAAGTTTATACAAAAGAAATACGGAGAAGATTACGCCAGATTAATTCTATATAGTAATGCAATGAACCTGCTAAGGTAGCAGAGTTTGGAGGTACGTATGGAACAGACTGATGTAAATATGAACCAGAATGCTCAAAATAGCAGTGGTGTTATTGAGATCGACATGGGCGAGATCATAGGTATCCTGATTCATCGCCTGTGGCTTATCCTGCTCGTTGGAACAGTGTGCGCTATTGCAGGATTTACTTTCAGTAAATTCGTACTACCCGAAGAATTCAAGTCTACTACCAAGATATACGTACTTGATAAAGATAGTACGGACTCCAGCAACATCTATACAGATCTTCAGGTAGGCTCTCAGCTGACCAAGGACTATGCAGAGCTTATCACAAGCCGTTATGTTCTTGAATCTGTCATTGATGCACTTGGTATAAGTGACAGATATGATTATGATGATTTTATGGAAAAAGTATCTGTGAATACTCCTGCAGATACCCGTATCGTAGCTATTACAGTTACAGATACAGATCCCTATACAGCACAGACTATAGCTAACTACATAAGAGAAGTCAGTGCTGAGCACATCGAGAACGTTATGGATATCGATGCCGTTAATGTTGTCGAAGTTGCAAATCTTCCTACAGAAAAATCTGCACCCAATTGCCTTCTGTGGACAATTGGAGGTTTTGCGCTTGGAACGATTCTTGTTGCAGCGCTTCTTATCATACATTTCCTAGTGGATGATACAGTCAAGACATCCGAAGATGTCGAGAAGTACCTTGGCATCAGCGCCCTTGGTATCATCCCATTTGATGAAAATGTTACTCAGGATATAGGTTCCCAGAATTTCAAAAAAGGTAAAAAATCCAAAAAACATAAAAACCATGATGATATCAGAAGTATAGCTCCAAATGACATGGATGATTCTGAAAATACAGGGTCATAAATTATAAATATATGATTTAGATATTTTTATCTTTATGCAAATACAGAAAAAGCAGCTTAAAGAAAATTACGAAAAAATGTAAATATTCACATAACAATAGCCGATATCTTTAGTGCGTAGGACTTTGATTATCTATCGTCAAAGATCCTTAAAGGGGAGAATACATGCAGAGAATAATGATCAGGGACAATGAACTTGATTTTAGGACCAAGGAAGCATACAAGACTCTTCGAAGCAATATCGAGTTCAGTGGCAGGGACATACGTACGATAGCAATTACATCAAGTACACCTAATGAAGGTAAGTCGGAAGTGGCATTTGAACTTGCAAGAACCTTCGCTCAGGCTGACAAGAAAGTGCTCCTTATAGATGCAGACCTTCGTAAGTCAGTTATGAGAGAGCACTTCAAAAATGGCAAGATAAGATTCGGACTTACAAACTTCCTTGTAGGCCACTGCAAGATTGATGATTGCCTGTGCCAGACAGATGAGCCCGGATTCTACATGATATTCTCAGGACCGAACACTCCGATGCCCTCGGAGCTTCTAGGAGGAGAAGTGTTCGGACAGCTGCTCAAAGAGGCACATGATGTATTCGATATCATCATAATCGATACACCGCCACTTGGATCAGTTATAGATGCCGCTATCGTCGGCAAACAGTGCGACGGTACAGTTCTCGTTATAGCAAGCGGCAGGATAAGCTATAGATTCGTTCAAAATGTTCAAAACCAGTTACGCAAGGCAGGATGCCACGTGCTAGGTGCAGTCATGAACATGGTTTCCATGGATGGAAATAAATACTACGGCAAGTATTATGGCAAGTATTATGGTAAATATTACGGCAAGTATTATGGCAACTACGGAGATTATCAGTAGTACTTTAATAGTATGACGTAAGGGACTAGTGTACTGATACATTCATGATTGATCAAATATGAACGAGTCAGCACAACAGAAACAGTATAGCTTTTACTCCAATATTTTTACATAAAAAAGAGTGGTAGTAGATACCTATAAAAGGGCCCGGAGGGAGAAGATGCATAACCTTGCAAACTGTAAGTCTGGTAAAAAGATTGTATGTAGTATCATTTGCTCTGCTATACCTTTTTTATTAATAAGTGGATGCAGTAAGGACGCAGCTATAAATATAGATGACGAGAGTACTCCTCTTGCGGACAAGTCATCCTATGAATCAACTGTAGAAGTGCTGGAACAGGGCGTTGCCGAAAGTTATATAGGCGAACTTGAAGAGGGCGAATATCTTGTAGGTGCTGCCAGTGATTCCTTCGAATGTCAGGGACAGGTACCGGATCTTGTGCCGGACTGGGATGAGATCAAGGCGCAGAACCCTGATACAGTAGCATATCTGGTGATACCGCAGGCAGGCATCACGGTTCCTGTAATGCAGAGACAGGGCGATCAGACCTACTATGATACGCACAATGCTAATGGCAATATTGAAGATGGCGGAGCAGCGCATCTTGATATAGGCAATACAGCGGACTATACAGATCCTAATACTATCATCTATGGAAGTGATGTAACAGGCGGTCCGCTTGAATATCTGGGAATATATGCTAATCCTGACTATTTTGAAGCTAATCCTTTTATATACCTGTATGTACCCGGATATGTATATGAATACAGAGTATTTGCCGCAATGAGCGGAGCAGATACAGATATATTAACTGATACTAATTGTTATGATTATGATGTTTTTAGTGGATATATAAACAAGATCTATTCATCCAGAAGTATGGATGCACAGAAGTCGGATTATCTTAAGGAAGCGGTAATAAACGGATGGAGGATGCTCACATTATCAGCAGGATCCTCTACAGAATCTACTAACAGATTTTTTGTATACAGCACTTATTCAGGTACACAGATCCAGTAAGAAATGAGGTATTCATATGAAAAAGAAAATCATGTCAGTATGGGCAGCAGCACTTCTTTTATGCTACACATGTGCTTTTAGCGCAAGCGCAGCAACAAGTCCTACGACTACTAATGTGACCATCGTAACCAATGTATATATCACTAATAACAGCGGCGGAAGCGGCGGAGGTGGTAACTCCGGTGGCGGAGGCGGCGGTGGAAGATCAGGCGGTGGTGGTGGCAGCTCATCCGTGCCATATAACAGCACAGGCGCTGCATACGTAATTCCAAGAAGCGGATCACCTGTACGTATCACATCTACATATTGCGGAGTTACGGATGGAAGGGCAGTATCAACTGCAATATCGCCAAAGCCCGGAACGGACTCCCTGTCAGATACGCTTATGTCATATGTTAACAGCGTATCCGGTGGCAAGACCGTAATAGGACCATTTAAGCTGCGTATGTACGTAGCAGGCGTATCTGTATGGTCAGGATTTGGAACCTTCACTTCAACCTATGGCGTAGGCAATGGATATGAAGGAAGGAATGTAACTATCTACCAGATCCATAAGGACGGATCAGTTACAGCAGCATCAGCAGTTGTATCAGGCGGCAAAGTATCTGTAACAATGGATGACATGGGAAGTTTTGCAATAGTTGTAAACTGATAAATCTTGTTGCTTAGGGCAAGGGGGCGATGTATCAGTGCACATGAGGAAGAGAAAATTTTATAAAGATACGTCACTCCCCAAAGATGGCAGCGATCTTGTAATGGATTACGATATGGGTGACCTGATCCAGGAAGTAAGATCATACAGGAATGCGACCGAAGAGCTTGAATTTGAAGATATTACAAGCAGGCAGCAAAGTGACAGGCAGCAGGATGATATAGATGAATGGTTATCTTCCAAAAAAAGTTCGAGAAGACCATCAGATTCAGGGAATTATATAAGCAACAGACAGCTGTATGACAGCGAAATAAATGGAACAGGCATAAGTTATAGTGACAGAAACAGAAATACACATTCAAATACTAATATAAATAAAAGAACTGATAAAGATATACATCATGACTATAGAACAGGTATAGAGCAGCTCTCGCAGATAAGGCAGGAAAAAGGACCGGTCAAGCCATTTAAGAGTAGGGCCGAAGAAGTAAAGTATCAGTTCTCAGAAAAAAAGCGTCAGGAAGAGATAAGGAAGTTCACAAGACAGAGGCAGCAGGAAAACAGAATTCAAAGACAAAAGGACGAAGACATAAGACGAACAGAAGAACTCAAAAAACTCTTCGATCTGGATGATGGTGATGACTATAGAGACTCTCTGATAGAAGAGAATCTTAGGAATCTAAGAAGCATAAATGGACTTGGCAGGAATAATACTACAAGAAAAGAAGCATCTAATAAAGACAGATCCGGAAACTATGATCTAGATGAAGATTATCTTACTAATGACAGCTTTAGAAAAGAAAACTATAAAGATGATACAGATAGTAATTCTGGAAACGCCCGTGACATAGAAAAAAGAGATAACGCAGATCATAGGCATGATGAAGAAAATATAAATGCCCGAATATCAAAAACATATGACGACGATGAAGAAGACTTCATAGACGCAGGAGGATTTGATCCTTCTAAGATCAAAAGCGGCGGCGCCAAGATGCAGGAGATGCAGCATCACAGTCACAGTCATCACTATCATCATAGTCATTCCGGAAAAGGAAAGGTGCTTAGGATCATCAGAAATGTAGTTCTGATATCCATGGCAGTAGTTATAGGATTTGCAGGTATAGGATATGGAGCATATAAACTCATGGACTATACAGGTGGCCTGTCACTATACCAAAGGACCAAGGAACAGGCACCGGATCTGTCACAGGCATCTTTGTACGAGCAGGTGACTATAGATGATGATCAGATGCCACTGTCAGCATCAGCTTGGCAGCCCGGGTGGATCAGGTACGACGGCAAGACATATGCTTATAATACAAACCTTCTTACATTCCTGGTACTGGGAATAGACAGTATGGACGAAGTCCATGAAGCAGAAGACGGGTTAAGCGGCGGACAGTCAGATGCCATGTTCTTCCTGGTCCTTGATCCTGACAACAAAGATATCAAGATAATAGCCATCAATAGAAATACGATGACAGATATAGATGTCTACAACGAAGAAGGCGTATATGTAGGCACGGGAGAAGCTCAGATATGCCTTCAGCACGGATTTGGAGACGGACTTGAAGAAAGCTGTGTGAGAACAGTCAAGACGGTCAAGAACCTGTTCCACGAACTACCTATAAACGGATACATATCCATCAATATGGGAGCTATACCTACAGTAAACGATACTGTAGGCGGCGTGACACTAAAAGTTAAGTATGACCTTCCGGCATATGGACAGTACAGGTCACTTCGTAAGGGAGATACGGTGACACTATCCGGAGATGATGCATACTGGTACACTCAGCACAGAGACATAAATGATGACTTTAGTGCCAATGAACGCCTTGAAAGACAGCTCCAGTACCTGATAGAGTTCATACCTTCTCTTCAGGAAAGAGTAAAAGAGGACCCAAAATCTATTGCTTCAGTATACAATGCCCTGTCACCATACATGGTAACAGACATAGGACTTAATGAAGCAGTGTACCTTGGAAACGAAGCAGCGCAGTACAGCTTCGATTCTGCAAATATATACCAGATGAAGGGAGAGAGTATCATAGGGAGATCTGGTTTTGAAGAGTTCATCTATGATGAAGATGGGTTGTATGATCTGATCATAGATGTCTTTTACACCGAAGTGGATGCATGACTGACCGCGTCCATGACTGAAAGGGATGATCTCTATGAAGGAACTCTTACTAAACGGCTCTGAACTTACTTTAAAAACTGAATGGTCATCACTTGCACCTGCCAAGGAGCCAGGAAGATATCCGCATCTTGAAGTTGTAGAAGTTCCGTCAACGCACAGCGCGGATATCATATATCCAAGAAGATATGTAGGTCTTAAGCTTACAGATAAAAGAGCATACAGCTTTGTAAAAAGAAGCCTTGATATAATCCTATCTAGCATAGCTCTTATAGCCCTTCTGCCACTATTTTTGATAGTCACGATAGCTATAAGCATTGAAGACGGCGGTTCCCCTTTCTTCGTACAGGATAGAACAGGACATGACGGCAAGACCTTCAAGATGTACAAGTTCCGCACCATGATCAAGAATGCACCGCAGATGCACCAGCAGCTCTTATCCCAGAACGAAATGGACGGCCCCGCATTCAAGATGACCAATGACCCAAGAGTAACAAGACTAGGTAAGATCCTCAGAAAGCACGGAATAGATGAACTCCCGCAGCTTGTGAATATCATCAAAGGCGATATGAGCATAGTAGGCCCAAGACCCCTCCCTGTATACGAACAGGATAAGTGCGACGACTATCAGAACCAGCGCCTTATGGTTAAACCTGGACTTGTATGTTACTGGCAGAGTAGCCCCAGGAAGAACATAATGCCATTTGATGAGTGGATAGAACTGGATCTTAGATATATCACAGAAAGAAGCCTTATGACAGACCTTAAGGTTATCGTATCGACTGTGACAAGCGGAGTGCTGGAGAATAATTCATAGAAGTATAATAACAATAACAGAGAATGTAGCATCAGGTAAAATAGTTGATGCTACATTCGCTTTTTATTGAATATACAAGATTGAAGAATACATAAAGTGCTGCACTACTATTTTGTTTCGTAATTCATATGGATAGGGATGATCAGTTGTATTTCACTATCCAATGATGATTTTAATTCTCTAAGGTCTATATCATTTTGCATGTCAAGAAAATACTTGTCTGACACACCAAAGTATCTTGCCAATCGTAGAGAAGTATCAGCAGTTATCTTTCTCCTGTCATGAAGAATATCTTGAATACGAGATACTGGAACATGTATTGCCTGCGCCAACTTGTAAGCCGATAAGCCAAACGGTTCCATGAATTCTTCACGTAAAATCTCTCCAATTGTAGGAGTTTCTATATATTTAGTCATAATAATAATCCTTTCTGACTATCGCTGGGTTAATGGTAGTCAGTTATTTCAACGTTATGAAAATTATATATTTTCTCTGTTTCTTTATCCCAAAAACTTTGTATCATAAATAAAATATGCATGAAAAACGTGTATATGTCAAACGGGTAGCATCTGTTTTGGCAATATAATATCGCAATACCGATAAAAGTGGTATAATAAAATTATCTAAATGTCGTTAAAAATGATTCTAATATCAGTATTCGACAGGGGGATGGGTTGAATATAGCATATGCCTGTGACAATAATTTTGTAGATGTTATGTGCGTTTCGATCATGTCTTTCAATGATCATAATTGTGATGCAAATATTTATATACTTGATTGCGGAATTGAGGATGCAAATAAGCAAAAGATAATGAAGCTGTGTTCGGGAAAGAATGCAGTTTTTTTCGTAGATGCAAAAAAGACTCTTGATGGACTTAATTATGATCTGAATCTTGATAGGGGTTCTATAGCCTCTTATGCCAGACTTTTCTTGGGTTCCATGCTTCCTAATGATGTAGAAAAAGTTTTGTACCTTGATTCTGATACGATGATTAGAGGTACATTAATTGATTTATATAACATAGAACTTGAGTCATATACAATTGGAGGAATTAGAGATTCTTTCAGTGCTCTTAATAAAAAAGTTTTTGGAATTAAAAAAAACGGTTTATTTATTAATGCAGGAGTATTATTGATTGATCTTAATATGTGGAGAAAAAAAGAAATTGAGAAACAAATTTCTATATTACTAACTAATCAAAATAAGATTTTTCAAGGAGACCAAGGGGTTATAAATACAATTTTTCATGGAGAAGTTAAAGAACTACCTCTGAAATACGATGTAATGACTTACCTTTATGATTTTACATATGAAGAAATGATGATGTATAGGAAACCGGATGATTATTTTGACAAGGAGGAGGTCACAGAGGCTAAGTTGAACCCTATCATAGTACACTTTTCAAGTAGTTTCCGTTCATACAGGCCATGGGAAAAAGAGTTACTGCATCCTTTTTTTGACGAATGGTTTTATTATTATCAAAAAAACGATGGTGAATTTAATGGGGGTAATAAAACAAAACATAGATATAACCGATTGGGAATATTATTGATTGGTATTGTTCACGCATATATTAGGCCGATTTTTTTTATTATAAATAGGGAAAATAATCTATAAAACAAGGCGAAAAGAAATGAAAAAATATGTAAATTTGTTTGTTTGCCAGACTAGATTTCAGTTATTTAGCATTTTGAATATTGTTAAGCAATATAATTTTATTAATTACTGTATTGTGTTTATAAATACGTATGATGGTCAAGAAAAAGATATAAAGACTATTTGGAAAAATAAGGAGCAAAATTATATACAAATAAATGTTGGCACTGGAAATAGATTGGTTCGATTATTGAAGTTTTTGCTACAAATAGCAAAGCAGGGAAGAATAAAATTTTCTAGAATTTTTATCGGTTCTTTTAATGGATATACAAGTCTATTGCTTTTGTTGTTATGTAATAAGGAAACACAAGTGTTTTATTTTGATGAAGGGTATTCATCATATTCGCTAAAATATTATTCAGACGCCCCGATGAGTGCTATAAAAGATAGACATAAGATTTTAAAGATAATAAGAGATAATACGTTTATCAATTCGAAAACCATCTATTTGTTTGTTCCTGAATTACATGAAGAGAGAGTTAATGGAAATATTCTAAAAATATGCATTTCAGATGATGTGGTAAATTTTTTTCGAAGAGATAGATATTCCTCTAAATATGATAACGCAAATTATATTTTTTTTGATCAGTATCCATTAAGCAAAACTGAAGAGGATAAGAGATATGAGATATTGGGATTTTTAAATGATGAGTTGGGTACAAAATGCTTGATAAAGACTCATCCTAGAAAAGATATAGTAAACAGTGTGCATATTGAAGGTGTTTCGATTATAGATGATGATACCAATTTATGGGAGGCAGAATCAAAAGATATTATTAAAGATAATAAAATACTTGTTACAGTATATTCTACTGCAGTATTTATGCCTTCTTTATTATTCGAGCTAAATTATAAAATAATATTGCTATATAAATTAGTATATTCTAGCAATTCGACAAAATATAGGGAAATTGACGATTTTGTTAAAAGATTCAGGAAAATAAGAAGCGATATAGAGATATTTCTTCCAGAAAATTACCATGAATTAAAGAGTTTATTAGTATGATGATTCGGATATGAGGTAAATATAGTGAGAGTTAAATTTGTAATGGGACACTCCCAAAATACAAAAAATATAATATCATTTTTATATTTTATTGCTGTAGGATGCATAATAACTCTTCAATATTGGCTATCATATGACCATTTTTTTGTTGTTGTAGGAACTTTTTTCGGAATTCCACTATGGGTAAGTTATATTTTAAAATGTGTTAAAAAGAAAGAATTCACTAAGGTGGTATTCTATGGTCTTAATTTCGAATTAATTTTGTTTATGTTGCTATGGGTATATGTTTTTAAGATACAGGAATCTAGTTGGCGTTTACATTTTTTTGGAGATAAAAACAGTGATATCGCAATTTTTGCAATGAATGTTTCTTTCTACATTATGATAGTTGCAGATATCTTTTTTGATATTGCTTTAAATAAAATTCGAATAAAAAAAGTTAGTAGAATAAAAGAATCTATTCTAAGTGATTTAGAAATAAATGTTTGGTTAACTGTCTTTCTTGGTTATTTGATCATGGTTTTCTGGAATATTGGCTTTGGTACTATTAGAATATATTCCACAGAAAAAGGCAATATTACATATTTGACCGGAAGATATGCAATAATACTAGTTATCTTTTTATCGGTAATTCTTGGAATATTACGATATCGTCCTGGCATTGTTAAAAACATATATTATGACATTATCCTTTTATTATACTTACTAGAATTAATCTCGGTATCATTTCATGGGTATAGATATTTGTTAGTAATAATATGCGTTGAAATGATAGAAATAGTATTTTCTAGGATTGAGGTCAATAGTAAACAAATATTTCTTCTTTTGTTAGTAGTATTTGGGATTTATGTATTATTAACTCTAATGAAAATAGTATATATTCAGAATGCGTTTGGTAATGTATGGTATGGAATAGATGCAGTGGGTAAGCACGAAAGAAATAATTTTTATAGCTTAATCGCAATAATTAATAACACTAAAAAGCTAAATATAGAAGAAAATACGTACATAAATGGCTTACTGATTGTTGTTCCAAGAACTATTTCTGGTAGAGATATACAAACAGGTGCTAATGTTCTAATTAAATATTATGATCAAGGATGGGTAGGAACAGGTATTAATATGGGGGCGTACTATATTACAGAGGCATTTTTTAACTATAAGACAGTAGGGGTGTTTTGCGTAAGTATTATTATTCCTTTCGTGTTCTGTATTGTAGAGAAAATGAAGAAGGGGAATAACTTTTTAGGTAAATATTTTTACATGTATTTTTTGGGCCAGGTATATTCAATAATATACTATGGATTTGCTAATTATTTCCGCTATATGCTGTATTATTTTCTATTAATATTAGGGATAGATATAATACATAGACTGTTCTTTGTTCATTTAGCATCTATAAACAAAAAATCTATATACATAGATTACTGATTATGAAAGTGTGAATAAATGGCTAATTTGAATATAAAAATAGGAAATTATTGTGTATCAGAATCATCTAGGCCATATTTGATAGCTGAAATAGGGATAAATCACAACGGTGACATTAAAATTGCAAAGAGATTGATAGATGCAGCCTTTGCATGTGAATGGGATTGTGTGAAATTCCAAAAACGTACACCCGATAAAGCTGTTCCTGAATCACAAAAACAGATAATGCGTGATACACCATGGGGATCAATGCCGTATATCGAGTATAAGAAACATATAGAATTCGAAAAAAAAGAATATGATGAAATAGATGCATACTGTGATATCAAACCGTTAGACTGGTCAGCAAGCCCGTGGGATATAGAATCATTGGAATTTTTATTACAGTACGATGTTCCATTTATAAAAATACCTTCAGCGATGAATACTAATGAAGAATTAATAAAAAAAGCGTGTCAATCAGGTAAACCCATTATCTTATCTGAAGGAATGTCCTTGCTAGAAGAAATGGATACAACAATTGAATGGCTTGAAAGATATTCGAATGGTGATTATATTATTTGCCATACTAATAGTTCCTATCCGTGCCCCAATAATGAGCTAAACTTAAGATTGATTCAAACTATGAAGGATAGATATCATTGTTTAGTTGGATACAGTGGACATGAATCTAATTTGGAACCATCAGTGATAGCCGCTGTTTTAGGAGCATGTGTTATTGAAAGGCATGTAACATTGGATCACAATATGTGGGGGTCTGATCAAAAAGCAAGCTTAGAAGTGCAAGCAATGGCTATGTTAAAAAAGCGTATTAGCAGTTCCTTAGAGGCATTGGGTGATGGAAAGAAAAAACTATATGAATCAGAGATGAAAAAAAGAATGGAGTTAAGGGGAAGAAAATAAATGAATGTTGCTTTTATTCCAGTTCGAGGCGGTAGTAAGTCTATTCCAAAGAAGAATATAAAGATAATGGCAGGAAAACCATTATTATTTTGGTGTATGGATGCAGCATGCCGATGCAAATATATAGAAAAAGTATATGTGTGTACTGAGAGTGAGGAAATAAAGCAAACTGTTGAAAGAATAATAGATACAGATGAATTGTATAAAAAAGTGGAAGTAATAGGCCGATCGGAAGAATCAGCCAGTGATACTGCATCTACGGAGCAGGTGATGTTGGAGTTTGCTAAAACTCATATTTTTGACTCGATTACACTTATTCAAGCAACCTCTCCGCTGCTTCAGACATCAGAATTGAACAAAGGTTTTGAACTATTTAATAGCCCAGATACGGATTCGGTTATTTCTGTCGTTCATCAGTATAGATTTAATTGGCAGTATTGTGACGGAGGAAATGTTAGAGCAATAAATTATGATATATATAATCGCCCTCGTAGACAAGATTTTGAAGGGTATCTTGTTGAGAATGGTGCTTTTTATATTACATCAAGGGAAAGACTAATCAGTACACAAAATAGAGTATCCGGGAAAATCAAGTGCGTTGAAATGGATGAAAATTCTTATTTTGAAGTAGATGAGGAAAAGGATTGGAAGATGATTGAAACAGCGTTACTTGATAGAAAGAAAAGAACGTTAAAAGATAATATTCCTGCAATCAAAATATTTTTAACAGATGTTGATGGATGCCTTACAGATGGAGGAATGTATTATTCTGATTATGGTGATGAGCTAAAAAGGTTTAACACAAAAGATGGAATGGGATTTAAAATGCTTCATGAGAAAGGTATTCTAACGGGGATTATTACCAGTGAGGATATTTCTCTTAATGAACGAAGATCAAGAAAACTTAAACTTGATATTTACGAAGCAGGATGCAAAAACAAAGAAGAAAAAATAGCTGAAATAAGTGAGAAATATGGCATACCATTAAAAAATATATGTTATGTGGGAGATGATATAAATGATGAAAACGCTCTTAAGAGTGTAGGATTTAGTTGCTGTCCTAATGATGCAAATGAGATGATAAGGAAAATAGTTGATTATAAAGCAAATGCAAAAGGTGGACAAGGTGTCATACGAGAGGTGATTGATTTGATATTACAGGAGAATAAATGAACAATGATTTGACTAAAATATTAGTAAATGCAGGATGGATGGTATTTGATAAAATTTTCTATTTGCTTCTAAATATTGTTGTTATTGTAAAAGTTGCAAATCATTATGGCCCATATGATTATGGGCTTTTTGAATATGCGACAAGCATAGTAGCGATATTTGGAATAGTAGGTTCTTTTATTGATGGAAGAGTAATCAAGAAGAGTTATAGAAATAATATTGAATTGGTAGTATCGACTGTTACGATAGGAAGACTTTTGTTGTCTATTATTTCCTCTATCATTGGTTTGATATTTGTTTGCTTATTTAATTTTAGTCAAACGTTTTTGACTATTTTTATTGCATTGATTTTGAATAATGTAGTTGTAGAAGCTAGATATGGTATGCAGAATCTATTTGAGTTTTCTTTGAAATCTAAGAAAGTCGTATTATCATCAGAGATAGCTCAATTAATAGGATGTACATTACAATTAGTAATTGTCGCAAAAAAATATCCAATTCAATACATAGCGTATGTCACAATGATATCTGCTGTGTTGAATTTTATAATTCTATATAGCATATATCGTAAAGAATTTAGGAGAAGACTTTTTAGCGGATTTGATTGCAATTTAATCAAAATTTTCTTAATTGAGAGTTTTCCGCTAGCAATTGCAGCTTCATGTAATATTGTATATACGAAGTGTGATAGCATTATGCTTGGAAGTATGTTATCGACAAGTGAAGTTGGAATTTATTCTATAGCTGTTAAACTTGTTAGTATTTTACAAATTATTATTAATCCAGTAAGAGAGTCTGTTTATCCCAAGTTGATAGAATTATATAGGAATAGTCCTAAAAAATATTCAATTACATACATTAAAATTACAAGTATGCTAACTTGGTTTTATATAGTATTTGCAGCTGTCTCTATTATGATATTACCAATTATATTAAGAGTATTTAAACCAGAATATGCACCGGCTTTTAATGTTTACTGTGTGTACGTTATAGGATCATTATTTGTGTTTAATGCTGCTTTAAGAGCTGGACATTATACGTTAATCAAGCGTGGTAATATATTGATGATAGCTCAGATAATAAGCATGATTATTAACGTTTTTTTGAATTATATAGGGATTCGTGCAGTAGGAATGATTGGTGCAGCAATAGCTACAGTAATTACTCAAAGTATTTCATTACTTTTTTCAAATTTATTATTTGGAAAAGAAGGACAAGATGTATTTTTATTACAGATTAAAGGGATGAATCCCAAATATATCATGAAGAAAGTTGAATGACAATAATAAGATTATAAAAAGTGAATCTAGTAGTTATTTATGATAATAGTTTGAAATTCAGCTCCTGTGATTTATAAAATTTCAAACTATAGATAATGTAGAAGTATTTTAATCAATTATTATAATGGTATATTTATATTAGGTAGTTAGTCACTTGCAGAAAATCTTTTTGTTATATCAATGTTAAAATACAAGACTGATAAGTATTGATAGTAAAAAGTTCGAAAGAATAGCTAATCTAAAAAAGAATAATACTATGGGGAATTTAAAACTCGAGAATGTTGATTATTTGATACGTGAGTATCATTGGTGATGAGAAGAAAAATAGTATTGAAATCGAAAAGTTTCATAGATGAAAAATAACATATAACGGAGACCAGTAATGCCAGAATCAATCACATATTCCGACATAGTGAAAGCGTGGCAAGATAAAAAGATCACTACCGTAAGTGATCTTGAGTCTGCACTTTCGGATTACAAAATATTTTTTGCATATCATTCTAATAAAATAGAGGATGCAGGAGTTTCTATCCATCAGACCAGAGAGATATTTGAAAATGGTAAAGTGATTGGATATACAGGAGACTTGCGCGCTCTTTTTGAAACAGAGAATCAGAAAGTCTGCTATGAGTTCTTAAAAGAGAAGGTAATAGCAAAGGAGCCTTTAAGCGGAGAGCTAATAAAAAGTATCCATGAGAACCTTTCCCATGGATGTTATGATGAATCCAGATGGGTCAAAGGAGAAAGGCCAGGTACATATAAGAAGAATTACTATGGAGTTGGTCTATCGGTTGGTGTGCCTCCGGAAGATGTTGAGGAGGAGATTGACTATATTTGCGAGGCATTGGCTGAAGCAGGGCTTGATTCAATTGATTCTGTTTTGAAGGCAGCAGTTTGGTTTCATTGCAATTTCGAAAGGATACATGCTTTTGCAGATGGTAATGGAAGAGTTGGACGTACTATTCTTAACTACATTCTTATGGTCAATGATCTTCCGCCTGCAGTAATATTTGATGAGGACAAAGAAACTTATTTTATGGCCTTGGAAGTTTTTGATCATACAGATAAGATAGACGGTTTTGTAAAGTTCATTAAAGAACAGACTGTGAAAACATGGTGCAGAAGGACTCCAAAAGGTAAAGAGTTTATAGCATTATAGGGTAAACTGATTTTAGGTTATAAGATTGATGAGGCTAAGAATGAGTTATTTGCTAAAACAATACAACACTCCTCTCCTGGAGTTTGAGTATATAGAAACAATCGATAATGTAAAAGTTGAGATAGTAAAGAATTACAACAATGATGCCCTATTACCTTTGGATTGTGATCCGACTGATGATAGTTTATACAGATGGCTTAAAAAGAGAACTATTCCTGCTAACAGAGCCTATGTTCAGAACTTCCTCGCCCGAAACGGATTAAATGAAAAAGATACCAAAGGTATACTTGATATCTGTAAAGGGCTTTCCCTAAATGATTCCTACTGGGTAGTCGATTCAAACTTTGACGGTTTATTTGAAGACTACAATTTGTATGATAATAACTTTAGCAGAGTTCTTTCATATATTGCTTTTACCGGATATGGAAGTTATGTTGGTACTACGTTCAGGTCATCTCCGGAGTTCACGACTGGTGGTATGCTTGCCAAGTGTTGGCGCAGGATAAATGGAAAAGTTTTACTCTATAAGACAGGAACAGAAGGCTTTGCTAATTCCGGGATGGAGCCCTATTCAGAGTTCTACGCTCATCAGATTGCGGAGCACCTTGGACTTAGAAATGTTGCATATAGCATCAGCAGATGGCATGAGAAGATATGTTCTACCTGTGAACTGTTCACAAGCAAGGATATATCATATATTTCAGCCGGAAGATTGATCCAGGGAGGCGGCATAGAGAAAGTTCTTGAGTATTATAAAGAACTCGGAGAGAAATATTATAACGATCTTGTTGATATGTTTGTTTTTGATGCGCTTATTTGTAATGAAGACAGGCACTTAGGGAATTTTGGATTCCTTATTGATAACAAGACGAATACTATCATCGATACAGCGCCCCTGTTTGATCACGGGCTTTCGCTCTTTTGTTATGGAATGGAAGATGATATAGACAATCTGGATAAGTATGCTGCGACAAGAGCTCCGGCGTTGTATAACTCATTTGATTCGTTTACCAAAATGATCATTACAGACAGGCAGAAGAAGATGCTTGCCAATATGGCAGATTTTCACTTTGCAAAGCATCCTCGTTACAATTGGAGTAGTAGAAGGCTTAAGAAAATAGAAGGTTTTGTTAAGCAAAAAGCGGTGAATTTGATCAATGGCTAGAAATGTACTATAAAATGGAAGATTTTTCACCACCCATTCTTCACCACATCGCCCTTCATATACAGATTGCCCATGGTGCTCTCTTTCACAGGTTTAAGCTGATCATGAGCCACCATATAAGAGATGTTCTGGCGAGTGCAGGCAAGCTCCTGACAAGCTTCCTGCGTATCCAGGAGATTTGTTTTTATAAAGGCAAGGAGATCCGAATAACTAAGAGGGATGTTTTTTCCTGATTTGTACAGTAGCCATGCTGGGAGATCGATAGAATCAGCGAAGGTTACGTAGTAACCGCCGGTTCCTATTTTGCATGACAAAAAGAGCTGATGATTATTTATAAGCTTTTTTACATCATTGTGTACATCAGCGTTTGTAAGAAGTGCAGATAAGCTGACTTTTTTTACAGTGCCATCTGCAAAAATGCATAAAAGATTATTGTTCTCAAGAGCTGTACATTCTGTAAGGTTCTTGAGATTTCTTTTGGTTACAAAAGAAGGAACTGATTCAAGCCTTTTTATGTACATGCTGTCCTGAGAGCAGCGCCCTTTTGAAAGCTCAAGGAATTTCATTTCATCGTATTCTTTGAGCTTGTGGTTCTTAAGAATTGAACCTATATTTTGCCTACCGGAAGGGATGATACGTTCTTTGACCCATAGAAGGCTTATGTCTCTTGGAATTGTGAAGATTCCTTTTTTTACAAAGCTTGTAAGTAGTAGAGGCGCTGTCCATTCATTCAGATCATCACGAAGTTCGATAATAAATGATTTCTCTTTTTCATAGTAAAGGAGAACGCCGATAGATAGCGTATTTTCTTCATCAATGATTTCATAGATTCTCATAGACTTTATACCTTTCGTATATCATTTCCCATATCTTACTAATAAACGTTTTAGACAGCACTTTATCAAGACCTTCAAAAATGAAACTTTTATCAGATTCAGTCAGTTTGTATTTAAGAGGTTTAGTATCTCCGATCAGGTTAAGGTTGTCATAACATGAGAAACTTCCTATAAAGTTGTTGCAGGGCTTATCTGCAAGCAGGTCAAAGCTTGCAGCTTCTTCATCAGACATGCAGGAATATAAGAGAGAGACTCCATGATCAAAGTAGGGAGCAGGCTCTATTGTATGTGCTCTGGCGTTCCTGAGAATCTCAATATTAGCTCCATGACGATCTCTGTTGAGAATAAGGTAGTCAATAACTATCATAGTATTGATATACTTCTGCCAGCCCATGCGTTTACAGAAGTCGTAGTGTGATTCGCCCGGATTACTATTGGTTCTATAGAAGTCATCTAGCGCAATCTTGCTTTCACCTGCTTTTTTGAAATCCTTTGAAGCACACAGATATGTACTGAATATTCTACCTTCAATTTCTATGTTGGCGCTTATAAGCTCGTACTCCAAATGATCTATACCGAGGAGAGTAAGTAGTCTGTCCACAATTATTTCATTGATGCATTCATGCCCGATAACACCTTTTACAGGATCAAAGTTAGAGAGCTTGTAGTAGGTTTTCTTACCACCAAGTGTTGAAGTGGCTTTCAGGAAGGTACCGGCAGTGCCGCTTGAACTCCTTATATGTGACCATTTGAGATACGTAAGGTCCTGTTTTTCATGAATGATAGTTGCCATATTAAACCTCTTTTTATTTGACGTGTGTCAAATATTTTTATATTTTAATGATAGCGATTTATTTGACGTGCGTCAAATAAATCAGATGTCATGTTACATTGTTGTAGATATTAAAAGAATGTATAATAGGTTTGACCGAATATTGTAATAGTTCTGGATTTTTGTAATTTCGATCAATCTTTCATTCATAAGAGAAGTCGAAAACTGATTTAGAAAAGAAAATGAAATACAAAAACATCAAAAAAGCCAAATTCATATCCCGCCCCAACCGCTTCATAGCCAAAGTAGATATAGACGGCGAAGAAGTGACAGTTCATGTCAAGAATACCGGCAGGTGCAAAGAGCTATTACTACCTGGATGCACAGTATATCTGGACAAGGCTGACAACCCGGATAGGAAGACTCCTTACGACCTTGTAGCGGTAGAGCATGATGGCAGGATCATCAATATTGACTCTCAGGCGCCTAATGTTGTAGTCAGGGAATGGTTGCTAAGGCAAGGCCAATACTCCCTTGTAAAGCCTGAATACAAATACGGCGATTCCCGTATCGATTTCTATATGGAGAAGGGTCAGGAGAAATATCTGATGGAGGTGAAGGGCTGCACCTTGTTTATTGATGGTATAGGCTATTTTCCTGATGCACCGACGCAGCGGGGAGCCAGACATCTTAAAGAACTGACTGCTGCAATCAAGAAAGGTTATCACGCAGTTATAGCATTTGTAATCCAGGGCGAGGGTATATCAGAAGTAAGACCCAATGAAGCTACAGATCCGGATTTTACCAAGGCATATCATGAAGCAGTAAATGCCGGCGTAGAGGTGTTGTTTCTAAAATGTAAAGTGCGTGCAGATGAGCTATGGATCATATAAGAGCTATTTGACGCTCGTCAAATAAAAATGGATTATCAAAAATATAAATCAGGCAACTAAAAAATATAGTTGACCTGATTTATTATTTGTATTTACGACACCAGGTATTGTGAATATATATTTGAATTCTAACAAATGTCTTTGTACCTAAATTATAAAAAATAGAGTGAAGTTGTAAACAAAAACTGCACTGCAAAAATCTTCTACTTCATTCCCCAAAACTTGTATAGGAAAAACGGCTAAAAAATATGTTACTATATCAAAGTGTCTTTACTGGATGACATTTGATCATAAACTGTCATCCATTCTAGGACATTGATATGGAGGTATTATTTGTATGAATAAGCATATTAAAAGCGGCATAGCTACATTGTTTTTTATTCCGCTGTGGTATTACAAGACCACCCCGGCTCTGAACATTCATAGTGAGGGGCTGTGGTTTTTTGCAATCTCAGTAGCCATGTTTTACGGAACTATTGAGATGTTTGGAATTTCAAAAGAGCAGGGAAGACGCCAAAAAGAAAGATCTCTTCGAGTAATTTCAACTGGCTCCAGTAAAGATAATCAAAGTATGACTCTGATTAAATATATGTTCAAAAGTATTGGATTTAGAGTTGCTCTTGGGATATTTGCTTCGATGTTTATTTTGTCTTTCTTTGCTGAAGGCGAAATCTTTCATTCCAAGAAATATAGTGAGCTTATAACTGTAACTGAGGCTGATGTATCAGAAATACCTTCTGCGGAAGGAACAAGTTCCATTGCTTTGATGGATACTAAGTCAGCAACCAAACTTGGTGATAGAGAAATTGGTGCATTATCAAATGTTGTCAGCCAGTATGATGTGGCAGGTTATACCCAGATAGATTTTCAGGGCTGCCCAATCAAAACTGCACCTTTAAAATATGCGGACTTTTTTAAGTGGCTGAAAAACAAAGATACAGGTATTCCTGGATATGTTACTGTTGATCCAGTCAATATGGATGCGGAATATGTGGCATTGGATGAAGGAATGAAGTATGTTCCATCAGCTTGCTTTAATCAGAATTTAAAACGCCACGTAAGATTTACGTATCCTACTACCATATTTTCTAATGGCCATTTTGAAATAGATGAAGAGGGAACACCCTGGTACGTGTATTCAGTATACGAGCAGCAATTTGGATTATTCGATGGTAAACAGGTGACTGGCTGTATACTGGTTAATCCGTTTAATGGTGAAAACCAAAAGCTTAGTCTTGATGAAATTCCTACATGGGTAGATGTGGTATTCAAAGGAGATCTAATCTGTAAGCAGTACAATTATTATGCTCAGCTTAATGGCGGTTATTGGAATTCAAAGTTTGGGCAGGTTGGATGTAAGAAGATTACAGAATCTTCAGATTCAGATAGTGTTTCTGACTATGGGTATGTGGCCAAAGATGGAGATATCTGGATATATACAGGTGTTACTTCTGTAAATTCAGACAGTTCTAACATAGGTTTCATTCTTTCAAATGAACGAACAGAAGAAACACTATTTATACCATGTACAGGCGCTGATGAATTTTCAGCTATGGCAGCAGCTGAGGGTGAGGTTCAGGAAAAGGGGTATGTTGCATCATTTCCATCACTTATTCTGGTTGATAATAATCCAACCTATATAATGGTGCTAAAAGATAATGCCGGCTTAGTAAAAATGTATGCAGCAGTAAATGTTGAGCAGTACAATCTGGTTGCTACAGCTACAACTCAGGAGGATTGTATTGCTAACTATAAGGCACTTCTTAATGGGACACTATCTGTAGAAGAAGCAAATGCAGAGAACACAGCGAGTACAGCAACACCAGAGACAAAACCGATTTCTAAGGATTTGTCTGATGCCCCAACGAAGCAGATTACTATTATAAAAATAGAAACTATTGTAGAGAGCGGTAACACTTATATTTACATTGTTGATGAGAATAACAAAATTTATAAAGCGTTATATGTAGATGTTATCGATATGTTGCTTGTAAATGTTGGAGATACGATCACTATTAAAACTGATGGAGAATACTTTGTTATAGAATAGTTACAAGATAAAGCTATTTGACGCGCGTCAAATAAAAATGTCATAAGTATAAAAGCCCTCTGAACGAGGGCTTTTAAGGTTTAGCCGCAGTCTATGAAAATCTTTTAAATTTTCAATTTTACTTTTTCTAAATTGGCAGTATACATATTGGCTGTTGGATTCTTTATTTCAATAAGCATTCCAGAGTTCACCAATCTATCAATTACCTTGCTCCTAAAATAAGTTGATGGAGTAACGCCTATCTTAGTGGCGATTTCCTTAACGGTGTGCTTAGTGTTATAGCAATATGATAAGATTTTCAGATCGTTTTTTCCTTCCAGTATTTCTTCTACATATACATCTGGTGATTCAGCGGTAATATCAATGACGCCTTTTTCAAATGTTAGATCTGGCAAGGTCAATGTAAATGAATTTGCATCTGCGGTTATAAATGGTGCAAATTCTTCACCGGCTTTTGCATAGTCTTCTTCTATAAAATCAAATCCAGAGCCTTTTTTCTCCATGTATTTACACATCTCTAAAATATTGCAAATAATATCATTCCTTCTACGAGGGATAATAGAAGCAATATTTTTCTCTTTATAGAGTTCTCGTACACCTAAAAGTGCTCCGGGAGAAGTTATTTCAAGTCTGTCCGGAAAAATATTTATCTCAATTTGAGTACCATGCATATAGTAGTTTCTGTGTCCGATAGCATTGACTACACCTTCTGTGACAGCTCTGGCGGGATATGCTATATATGGCACAGTTTTGGTATCCACTTTTCTAAATCCATTTGCTGAATGTGAGTTAATGAAACTAATCGCTTTTTCAAGTACGGATAGTATATTGCCAGTGTACTCTTCTGAAGCTGTGACGATAGAGCCGCCTTTGGTTAATCCGGGCCAGACAGTAGCAACAAGTTTTGTTCTTAAACCATCATAATCATCTGCAAAAAGTTGCATGCCTTTAGATACTATCTTGGTTTCTGTAATAGCACCTTTGGATATAAGCTCTTTTTCTGTAATCTTGGATTTTCGTTCCTCGGCAACTAAATGAAGCTTTTTATAATTGTTCTCAATATAAGGGATACCTGTTGAAGCAGTGTCGAAAGGGGTATTATCGCTCATAAGGATAAGATCTTTAATCTGCTCAGATGTGGCAATATCGGTGCGCCCATAATTTCGTACATATATACCAAGCAGTCCGTCTTCGTGTAGTGACACTGGTAAATTCTTACTCTTTTCTACTGTCACTTCTATAATGTATCTTGGTTCGCTGCCAGTTACTGCATTGATTCCTTTTATATCATAAGGAATTTCCGGATCGATTCGTTCTTTTATCTGGCGATGTATCATCAAGATGATCTTATCAGCAGTTTTTTTGTCCAAGGCTACAATTTTATGTGTGTCATCCTCAACGCCAATGATTAATTTACCACCTTCAGTGTTTGCAAATGCCACAATTGTCTTGAGCCAACCTATTTCAAGATTTTTTCCTTTATCACTTTTTCCTTCTTTGATTATCCCTTTATATTCAGTATTTTTATCTTCTAAACCATATTCTGGAAATAGCTCTTCTATGCGCATATTGGAAGCCTCCCAAATGTCTTTATATCTAAATTATAAAAAAATACAGTGAAGTTGTAAACAAAAACTTCACTGCACTTCACTAAAAACTACACTATACTTCACTAGAAACTTCACAGCACATCACTGCAAAATACACTACACTTCATTAGATAATTCATTTACTTCATTCTGAATTCCCCAAATTGCAACTATACTTCTACAGAGTTATAATATAATTATACTTCCAGAGAAGTATAGGAGATGCTTATGGAAAAGATCATTTTATATCACGGTTCAGAAAAAATTATTAAAAAGCCAATTTTAACAGGTGGGAAGATAAGTAATGATTATGGACAGGGTTTTTATTGCACAAAGCATTTAGAACTTGCCAAAGAATGGGCTGTAGATGATGAAAGGCCTGGTTTTGTCAATTCTTATGAAATAGATATTGATGGACTTAGGATTCTGGATCTTAACAGTAAGGATTATTCTATTTTGCATTGGCTGACTGTATTGTTGGAGCATCGTAACGTTAATATTAATAGTCCTATTGCTCAAGATGGTCTTGATTATTTAAAGAACCATTATCATGTGGATTTAGAAGATTATGATCTTATATTGGGATATAGGGCAGATGATTCTTATTTTTCTTTTGCCAGAGCATTCATCTCAAATACTATCAGTATCGCTCAGTTAGAAAAAGCAATGTACCTTGGCGAACTTGGAACACAATACTTTATTAAGAGTAAAAAAGCTTTTTCTAAATTAAAGTTTATTGAGGCTATTCAGGTTGATAATGCCTCTTATTATCCCAAGAAAATGTCCAGAGATAAAAGTGCTAGGGATAGTTTTTATAATATTTCAAATACTATTGATAGAGATGGCGTATATCTGGTAGATCTGATGAGAAGGGAGAAATAGATTTATGCATGCATATGATCAACTGTATCTAAGTGATGCGATGATGAATCTGGCAGATGCATTTGATGTGGCGGTGAATGATTACGGATTTGAGATCGATTTTTTCATGCATCTATTTATTAATTCAGGTATAGCGGCTCAGTTTGAAGTGGGTAATCCAAGATATGTTGCAGGTAAATCAGGCACAGAGCTGGTTGAATGTGTTGTTTCAAAGATATATGGAGATGATAGTCTGAAAAAAATCGATCTGTCATATTCAGAACCAACAAAAGAATACTGGACGGGATGGGTGCTTGCTTATTATCAATGGGAATCTGGTAAAACATTTAAAGAAATCCAGAGAATCATTACGCCTTCGCAGCTGCGAATGAAATATCATCCCTATCATGAAATGGATGAGGAAAAAGTTGTTGAATATATAAATGAAAAGGCTAAAAATATGGCTTCAGTCAGACGGATTCAGGCATATAGAAAGCTTCTTGGGATGTCTCAAAGCCAGCTTGCAAGTGAATCCGGAGTTAATCTAAGGACTCTGCAGCAATATGAGATAGGAGCAAAGGATATAAATAAGGCGTCCGTTGCAACTGCTTTAGCCCTTAGCAGAGTTTTGAAATGTGATGTGAAAGATTTGTGCGAGATGTAACCTTTACAAAAACATTTTAAAAAAATCGAAATCAGGTTGTTGACCTGATTTCTTTTTTGTGATAATATCCCACTAAGTCGATAGGAAATATAGTTTAAATATCAAAAGGCTATAAAACAGCCGTTAATAAAAGGAGGACAAATATTATGAAGAAGAATCTATTTAACAAAGTAACTGGACTTGCTCTTGTGAGCGCACTTGCAATGACAGGACTTACAGCTTGCTCATCTACAAGCGCTGCAGGTAGTAATACAGCTAATAGTACAGCCTCATCAGATACAGATAATTCAGAAAGTTCATCACAGGGTTTTAGAACACTTGACCAGATCAAGGAGAGCGGTGTTATCAACATCGGAGTATTCTCAGACAAGAGCCCATTTGGATATGTTGATGAAAATGGTGACTATGCAGGTTATGATGTATATCTTGCTGAGAGACTTGGTCAGGATCTTGGAGTTGAGATCAACTATGTATCTACAGAAGCAGCCAACAGAATCGAGTATCTCCAGACAGGTAAGGTTGATATAATCCTTGCAAACTTCACTGTTACAGAAGAGAGAGCACAGGAAGTTGATTTCGCTCTTCCATACATGAATGTAGCTCTTGGTGTTGTATCACCTGAGGGAGCTGTAGTAGACAGTCTTGACAGCATAGGCGCTGATGATCAGGTTATCGTTATCTCCGGAACCACAGCAGAGACCTATCTTACCAAGAACTATCCTGATATCAAGCTTCAGAAGTATGATGCATATGCAGAAGCTAAGACAGCATTTGAGAATGGCAACGGTGTTGCATGGGCTAATGATAATACAGAGGTTATAGCTTTTTCTCTTGAGAACGAAGGCTATGTTGTAGGTATTCCTTCACTTGGTGATCAGGATACAATCGCACCTGCTGTTACTAAGGGCAATGAAACACTTCTGTCTTGGCTTAACGATGAGCTTATAGCTCTTGGAAGCGAGAATTTCTTCCACGCAGATTATGAAGCTACACTTCTTGATACATATGGCGCAGATTATGAAGATACACTCGTACTTGAACCTTCCAAGCAGTAATTGATACATGAAAACCATAGAGGGAAAATGAGTAATGGACTATGCGGTTATAGAAAGCTATCTTCCTTTATACAAGGATGCGCTTGCCCTTACTCTTAAGATAGGATGGCAGGGCATCGCCTTGAGCCTTTTGATAGGCCTTGCGGGCGCTGCCATCTTACATTTTAAGGTGAGGATTTTAAAAAATATAACAGGAATATATATCGAGCTTTTTAGAAATACACCACTGCTGGTACAGCTTTTCTTCTTGTATTTTGCTCTGCCCAAGGTAGGAATAAAGATTACAGCCCAGACCTGCGGAGTTCTGGGACTTGGACTTTTGGGCGGTGCTTATATGATAGAAAGTTTTAGAAGCGGTCTTGAGTCGATCGCTGTCATCCAGACAGAGAGTGCACTTAGTCTTGGTATGTCCAAAGAGCAGACATTTTACTATGTTATCCTGCCTCAGGCAGTATCCATAAGCATTCCCGGACTTCTTGCAAATGTCATCTTTTTGTTAAAAGAGACATCAGTTTTTTCAACCATAAGCCTTATGGACCTGATGTTTACAGCCAAGGACCTTATCGGAATGTATGCCAAAACTATAGAATGCTTATTCCTTCTGGTAGTCTTCTATCTGATAATGCTGCTTCCGGTATCCATTCTTGGTTCTGTTTTGGAAAGGAGGCTTCGCTATGCAGGATTTGGGGATTGATGTTTTATTTAAAGGAACTAACTTCATCCGCCTCCTCCAAGGCTTGTGGGTATCAGTCAGGATCAGTCTTATATCAGTTGCTATCAGTATAGTGCTTGGTCTATTAGTCGGTATCTTGATGACATTTAAGAATCCTGTTCTTCGAGCAGTTTTAAGGATCTATCTTGAGATAGTTAGGATCATGCCGCAGATGGTTCTTTTATTCATCGTTTATTTTGGAACCACCAGAGTCTTTGGCTGGGACCTATCTGCAGAATCGTCAGCTATATTCGTGTTCTGCTTCTGGGGAACTGCAGAGATGGGTGATCTGGTACGAGGATCTATTAAAAGTATAAATAAAATACAATTCGAATCATCCTTTGCACTTGGCATGAGTAAGCTCCAGACGTACCTATATGTAATACTGCCTCAGACGATCAGAAGGCTGATTCCTCTTTCTATAAATCTCATAACCAGAATGATCAAGACGACATCTCTTGTGATGATGATTGGAATAGTAGAGGTATTAAAGGTTGCCCAACAGATAATCGAGGCCAACAGGAAGGCATCGCCAAATGCGGCATTTGGAGTATTTGCAGTTGTCTTTTTGCTTTATTTTCTTGTTTGCTGGCCTATCAGCAGACTGTCAGTATATTTAGAGAAGAGGTGGGCTCTGTGAGCGAAGTATTAAAGGTCAAGAATTTACATAAAGAGTTTGGCACAAATGTTGTATTAAAAGACATAAATCTCTCTGTCGAAAAGGGAGAGGTTGTCGTGATCATAGGCCCAAGCGGATGTGGTAAAAGTACCTTCCTGCGCTGCCTTAACGGCCTTGAAGAGATTCAGGGCGGAGTCATCACAGTAGACGGACTTCCTGTAGAATCCGGCAAAAAAGAGATCACGAAGCTTCGTCAGAAGATAGGAATGGTGTTCCAGTCCTATGAACTTTTTCCACATCTGTCTGTGATCGATAACCTGACGCTGGCTCCTACCAAGGTTCAGAAGAGAAAAAAGGAAGACGTAGTCAAGGAAGCTACAGAGCTTTTAGACAGAGTGGGATTACTTGACAAAAAAGACTACTTCCCCCGCCAGTTATCAGGCGGTCAGAAGCAGAGAGTTGCAATAGTCAGAGCGCTTCTTATGCATCCGGAAGTTCTGCTGTTTGATGAGGTTACAGCGGCTCTTGATCCTGAGATGGTTCACGAGGTACTTGAAACAATGCTAAGACTTGCAAAGTCAGGCTCGACAATGCTTATAGTAACCCATGAGATGAGCTTTGCAGAGGCTGTTGCAGACAGGATCCTTTTCTTCGATAACGGGGAGATCGTTGAAGAGGCAGAGGATGTTAAGGGATTTTTTAAAGAGCCTAAGACAGAGCGTGCAAGGAAGTTCTTAAGAACATTTGAGTATGACAGCGCGCTTTATATATAAAAGACAATATATCTTAAGCGGCAGATGAACTGATCTGCCGCTTTTGTTGTGGTGTGTAAATTCTTTGTGGATGCTGGTCCGTCCAAGCGGGGAGTTTTAGTATATAATTGATATTAATAACTCAAACATTACCGCAATGTTGCGAAGCTTGAGCAAAAAAGACTAGAATATGGGGGAGATCAAGATGGGTTTTATGTATGAAGTTCCGGATTATAAGAAGCTGAGAGTTATCGTGGATACAGATGCTGCTTGTGAAGCAGATGATCCTTTTGCTATAGCACATGCGCTTATAAGCCCTAAGCTTATGGTCAAGGGGATCATAGCAGAGCACTTTAAGGAAGCAGGATCCATGGAGCGCAGTTATAAGGAGATCGAGACGATACTTGAAGCTATGGACATAGACGTTCCGATATTTAAAGGTCAGGACGGACCATTATCTGAGGATGAGAGCGTATCAGAAGCAGTAAGATTTATAATAGATGAAGCCTTAAAAGAGGATGACCATAAACTTTTCATACTCTGTCAGGGAGCTATAACCAATGTAGCCAAGGCTATAAGTGTAGAACCAAGGATCAAAGATAAGATCACCGTGATATGGATAGGAACACACGGTGAAGCTCCTTGCAAAGCGCCGTTTACAGAATTCAACTCAGTCAATGACATCCCAGCTGCTAACCTCGTACTTAGCAGCGGCATAGACCTATGGCTTGTACCATCACATGTATATAATACAGTTAATATAGGACTTGCAGAGATACAGCGTAGGATCAGACCCTGCGGCAAGATAGGAGAGCATTTGTTTAAAAATATGGCAGATTATAACATCTCCCCCTACGCCGGCTGGACCCAGGGCGAGAGCTGGTCACTAGGAGATTCCCCGGCTATAGCTATTGCGATCAACCAAGGATGCGGTCACTATCACTACGCCAAGGCCCCATACGTAGCCGATGACACTTCATCTATCGTCAAAGACGATAACCCTCAGATTCGCATATATACCGACATCGATTCAAGATACGTACTAGAAGATTTTATATCCAAACTTGAGATTTCATACGGAGACAACTAATCCTTATCGATCTCCCACCTGCTACATTGCGTTTATGGAAGAACCGTAATCTCACATTCTATCTGGGGCAAACACGAATCAAAATGAATTATAATTAAACCAAACTTCCCACCCTAGTGGTGCAGTATTAAAAAAGGCTTTGACGGGGCTGGCAGAATATAAATCATTTTCGCGCTTTTTAATTGATTTATAAAATTCATGAGCGTGATAGATGGAGTTTTTTATTCTGCCCGGGGTCTGCATGTCTGAGCGAAGCGAGTTTCAGACCCCAGAATAAAAAGCTCCAGATATCATGCCATGAATTTATAAATCAATTAACAGCGCGGAAATGATTTATATTCTGCCAGCCCCGTCAAAGCCTTTTTTAATACTGCACCGCTAGGGTGGGAAGTTAAAGCAACCCATAAGAAGAGGATTATTATGGACTACATTTTAAGCGATCTTAGGAATCACTTTAGTTATTCTTATATGACAAGTTCGGGATATATTGCCATATGTATTATGGTAGTATTTTTTCTTGCTGTGATACTCCTGATCCCCGGAAGGAAGATGCATGACAGAGTACTACTTGCACTATTTTTCGGATTCATGTTCGGAGTATATTCTCTTACAGTCCTCATGCGAGGCTCCAGAGCGATAGGAAGATCAGTTTCCCTTATGCCATTCAATTGGTATACTGTACTTAAGAATACAGGCAATCCCAATCTTGCCTGGCTTGCTCTTGAGAACTGCCTGATGCTCATGTTCCCGGCTTTTCTCCTAGGCATTATAATAAGAAATGTAAGACCTTTTAGAAGGATCATGATGGTCACACTTATCATGGCAGCCTTTTCACTTACTATAGAATACACTCAGCTGGGGCTGAATATCGGTGTATTTGAGATGGATGATTTCTTGTGCAATACATTGGGCGCTTTTGTAGGAGTGCTTATAGCCATGTGCGTTACAGCTACACCTGCATTTAAAAGTATGGACAGAAGAGTTCCATTTCCAAGGTGATCTTTTTGTATGGCGGATAGCCCATTAAGTATACGAGGTTTATTATGAATATAGCACTTATCATAGCCGGTGGAAGCGGCGAGAGGATGCATCAGGATATCCCTAAGCAGTTCCTTTCTATAAACGACAGACCGGTAATAGTATATACACTTGAAGCTTTCGAGCATCATCCTGAGATAGATGAGATAGCAGTTGTCTGTATAGAAGGCTGGGAACAGGTTCTTATGGCCTATGCAAGGCAGTTTGGTATCACTAAGCTTAAAAGCGTCATCCCAGGCGGCGACTGCGGACAGGCATCTATAAGAAATGGTGTCTATGCTTTGGAGAAAAGTCATAGCAAGGATGATATAATCCTCATCCACGATGCCATAAGGCCTCTTGTATCAGCTGAGATAATATCAGACTGCATCAGAGTTACAAGCATGTATGGCAATGCTATAGCTGTTATCCCCTGTGCAGAAGCTATGCTCACAACTGACGATGAGAAGGTATCTACAGGTTCGTATCCAAGGGATGGACTTAAGAGAACACAGACTCCTCAGGGCTTTAGGCTTGGAGATATATGCGATCTTCATAGAAGAGCTCTTAAGAAGGGCATTACCGGTTCTATAGCATCATGTACCCTTATGATAGAAATGGGGCAGCAGGTTCATTTTTCCATAGGTTCTGAAAAAAATGTCAAGCTGACAACACTTGAAGATATAGATATATTCAAGGCTCTTTTGTCAGCAAAACGTAGTGAATGGCTCAAGCAGTGATAGCAAGGAATACTTATGAATCTATATAAAAGCGATCTATATATGTCAGATCTTGATCTTATCATAGAGCATACAGATGTGCTTAAGGACATGAAGGGAACATCTGTCCTTATCGTAGGTGCAAGAGGTATGGTATGCTCTGCTATAGCTGATCTTCTTTTTAGATATAATGAAAAAGAAGATGCAGGCATTCATATCTATCTTGCAGGGCGTGATGATAAGACGCTGCTAGAGCGGTTTTCCAAATATGCAGAGTCTGAATACTGTACAGCTGTTAAGTTTGACAGTAGTAAGAAAGGGAGTCTTATAGATAAGCTTCCTGATAATATTTCTTACATCATAGAGGGGATAGGTCCGTCAGCTCCGTCGGATATTGGCGCTCATCCAATTGATTCTTTGTATTATAATATGGGCCTTCTTAGAGAGCTTTTGGAATATGCAGATGCTAATAAGACTATCTCAACCTTATATATATCATCATCAGAAGTGTATGGCATAAGCGAAAAAGGCGGACCATTTAAAGAGGATGACTACGGTTACATTGATATATTAAATCCAAGATCTTCATATTCCTGCGGTAAAAGAAGCTGTGAGACACTTTGCGCATGCTATGCTTTTGATAGGAAAATAAAAACTGTAATAGCAAGACCCGGGCATGTATATGGGCCTACCGCAAGACCCGGAGATGATCATATCGCAGCGCAGTTTGCAATAGATGCTGCACATGGCCGTGAACTCAAGATGAAAAGCCAAGGCTTGCAACGAAGGTCATACTGTTATATGCTTGATTGTGCGTCTGCAATTCTGACGATACTACTTCGCGGTAATAGCGCAGATGCTTATAATATCTCAAATCCCGAGTCTGTGCTTACTCTTAGGAGTATGATGAGTTATATTGCAAGTGCAGGTGGTGTCAGATTATCTATAGCAGATAATGATATCTCACAGGATAGTAGCGCGACTTTGGCTTTGGACAATACAATGCACGGTTCAAGTCTTAATGCGGGTAAGGTTTCTGATAATCCAATGCCTGATTCAAGTCTTGACGCTGGTAAATTGTTGTCTCTTGGCTGGAGAGGACTATTTGATGCAAGACAAGGCGCCGATCACACGATCCGTATCATAAGACAGGCCGGTGATTAACGCAGGGGTTAATACATTTGTTAATGTAGTAAGTCTTTAACTGCTCTTATCTGCACAGGGACGCAGATAGAGAAGTTTAGGTATTAAGTTTTATTTAAGTGTTTTTGTTTTAGTATTTTAGTTAGAGGTTTTAGTTTTGGAATTACGTACAGATTTACACACGCATACTCTGTATTCAAGACATGCGTATTCGACCATTGAAGAGAATGTAAGAGCAGCATGTGCTCAGAATCTTGAGCTTTTAGGAGTTACAGATCATTTTAGTGCTATGCTTTTTCCTGATTATATGGAAAGCAAGCATTATCAGTATTTTTATAATCTGAGCTGTCTTCCAAGACAGTGGTATGGTGTCAGGCTTCTTCGCGGATGCGAAGCTGACATAGTGGATCTTGAAGGTAATCTTTTTGGACACGATATAAATGCTGAAAAAGGAGTTATCGACAAGAATATAAGTGAAGCAGATTCTTTATACGGACGGGTTGCCAGAAGACTTGATTATATCATCGCATCTGTTCATAATAAGGATTTTACAGATAATGCTTCAAAGAGCCGGATCACAGATATGTATATCAAGGCTCTTTCCAATTCCAAGGTTATTATTCTTGGTCATATCGGAAGATCTGGTCTTGACTTTGATATAGACAGTGTTGTCAAAGCTGCTCGTGATATGCACAAGCTCATTGAGATCAATGAACATAGCTTTGGCTGGGATGATATGATTTACGATAGATGCAAACAAATACTTGTGCGCTGCGCGCAGCTGGGCGCTCCTATCTGCGTTTCAACAGATGCACATGTTTCATATGATGTTGGAAGATTTGATAATGTAGTTAAGCTCCTTGAAAGTGTAGATTTCCCGATGGAGCTTGTAGCTAACAGGGACGAGAAGTCATTTATGTCATATCTTCCTTCATAAGAGGATACATAAATGTCGTCACTTACGGACCTTTTATTTATTTTTAGATTCGTTCCGTGTTTTATTCTTATATATTATATGGTACCTGCTGCTATGCGCATGTGGGTACTATTTTTCGGAAGCTTTATTTTTTATACCCTTGGAGAACCAAAATGGTGTCTGGTACTTCTAGGCGCTACTGTGATCAATTATCTGATCGCAGCTAAGACTAGTCTTGGTGATAAGAAGTTCCTTGCACTGGCTGTTTTATTGGATGCCGGTCTATTAATGCTATTCAAGATGCTGGGACTATTTATCTCCATGGATTATCTTCCTATTGGTATAAGCTTCTATGTCTTTAAGATGATATCTTATCAGGCAGATCTGTATACGGGCAAGCTTAAAGAGCGCCTTGATTTTAAGACAACTGCCTCCTACTTTTACTTTTTCCCCCAGATATTGCAAGGGCCTATCATGCGTGCCGGTGATATGTACAGTAGTGCGATTCTCATAGACAAGGACATATCATCAAGAAAAGAGAGGGTAGGCATATATCTAAGCAATATAGAAGACGGTCTTAAATACTTCATAGCAGGAATGTCTATGAAGATACTTATAGCTGACCATCTGGCTATACTTTGGAGAGATCTTAATACGATAGGATATGAGAGTATCTCGGTTCCTCTTTCCTGGATAGGAGCTCTTTCCTATTCACTTGACCTATACTTTGATTTCTGGGGATATTCACTCATGGCAGCAGGTCTTGGCGTAGCTTTGGGATTTCCGTTTATTAAGAACTTTGATCACCCGTATGCTGCAAAAGGCGTTAGAGATTTCTACAGAAGATGGCACATGAGCCTTGGAACCTGGTTTAGGGACTATATCTATATACCCCTGGGAGGAAGCCGTAAGGGCGATATTCGCAGCATCGTCAACCTGTTTGTAGTATGGCTTGTGACAGGTATCTGGCATGGGGTTACTCCCAACTTTATTATCTGGGGGATGTTGTTATTCGTAATAATTCTTTCAGAAAAGTATATAATATCATTAAGCGATAAACTATTTAACGTAGTATCAAGGTTGAATGTATTAATACTGATTCCTGTTTCGTGGGTTATTTTTGCAATAAGTGATATGGACAGGCTCAAGGTATATATGACAAGGCTATTCCCGTTTTTTGGAAATAGTGCATATGTCAATTCCTCAGATTATATCAAGTATCTGGGCTTATATTGGCCGTATATATTGCCGGGACTTGTCCTTCTTATACCATGTGTATTTGATTTTTGTGAAAAGAAAAGAAAGCATCCGCTTTCTGTTGTTGTCCTTTTTGCACTGTTCTGGCTTTGTATCTTTAGTATTGCAAATACAGCAGGTAATCCGCTTATGTATCTGAGATTCTAGTGTATTGACTCGTTCATATTTAATCAAATATGAATGAGCCAGCACACTAGTGTTACTTGCTTATTTACATTTAATCCAATTACTTGTCTATGAATTTAAATAATATGGGCTAATGATGATCATGAGGTCAAACATGAGCGAAGAAAACAAAAAATGGTATAACTTAATACATGCTCCACTCTTAACAGCAGTAGTTACATCGTCGCTTATCGTGACGTTTATTTCAGCATATCAAAAAGACGGTATATACTCATACTATAATTATGACTATAAGACCCCTTTGTTATCTCTTGCCATGAGAGGGATAGCTGATGGTGCCACACCATTTTATGTGACAGATGATTTTATAGAGATGACTCAGACTCACGATGCTGAGTATTATCTTGATGTTACAAGAGGCAGTATCAAGGACGGCGGCTCGGATTCTGCCGGATTGTCAAATGATAATGCAAATGGTGGTAGCGGCGGTAACAACAAGCTGGTACCTGGCAGCGGCAGTTCATCTGAAGATGATAAGAAGAATAGTGCAGGTAAGGGTTCTTCCAAAGAAAATGCTGCAAATAATACGGTAGCTGGGGGATCTTCTGAAGCAGCTTCTAATACAGCTTCTAATACAGCTTCTAATAAAGCTTCTGATGCAGGCACTGAAGGCCAGAGCCAAGATGATTGTTCTGAGGGTGCTTTAAGTTCTGCTACAGGTAAGGCTGATGCTTCTACGAAAGATGCATCCGGAACTATGGATAGTAGTGAAGAAGCGCCTATAGAACAGTTTCCATATATGACTACAACAGGGACTGTCGATGCTGACTACTTTGCAGATGCCCTTTTTATAGGGGATTCAAGGACTGTGGGACTTTCTGAGTACTGCGAGGAGCTGGACGAGCAGGCAACCTTCTATGGCAAGGTTTCACTTTCTATATATGAAGCCAATAACAAAGCCTTTGTAAAGTCCGGTGGGAGCAAACTTACGCTTGATCAGGCTCTTGCAGGCAAGGACTTTAAGAAAGTCTATATCATGGTAGGTATCAATGAGATAGGATATGGATCAACAGATGGATGGCTCAATAATTATATAGAAGTTATCGGCAAGATACAGGCAGCATGTCCTGATGCTATTATCTATCTTCAGGCTATCATGCATGTTACAGCAGAGTATGATAACACCAAGGCACCGAATGACTCTATCAATGGAGTTATCAATACTCGAAGTGAAGCTCTAAAGACTTTGGCTGATAACAGACGGATCTTCTATCTTGATATCAATGAAGCATTTGATGATGAGTATGGCAATCTTCAGGCTGATATATCTTTTGACGGAGTTCATCTTAAAGCGGCTGCCTATACTATGTGGTATGAATATCTCAAGACCCATGCTGCTGTAGCTGCGCAGTAAAGTATATAGATTCAGAATAGAAGCGCCTCTGACAGGCCTTTGTTATAATAATAAACAATGCAAATATGAACGATCGATTATAAAGATTTGACAAAAAATGTAATAACTATTATAATACGACGTTATGAAAGCAACGAAATTTAAAAAATGTTCTAAATTAAATAAAAAGGTTATCGCTATACCGGTTGCAATACTTTCGGCTTTGACATTATCACTGATTTCTTATGGATCTTATGTATCATATAAGGAATCTGCCAATGTAAGATATGCAGAAGCTGCTACTCTTGATCTGGCTTCTTATAAGGCATCTATCGAAGACTCATCAGCTGATGAGCTTTCTGAAGATAGTGCTGATACCGGCGAGCTTGAAGATACACTTCTTCTGTTAGGACGTGTAGACCAGGAAGAAGAGGAAGAGGCTTATACTGTGACATGGTATGATGATGCGATACCGCTTTATGCCAACAATAATGTTAACGTAAGACTTGGCCCTGATACATCCTATGATGTAGTCACAACTCTAGCTTATGGCACACAGGTTGTTGCGACAGGTCAGACTGATAACGGCTGGTATGCACTTGATTATGACGGCCAGACTGTATATGTTATTGATGCATATATGCAGGATACAGAGCCGGAGCCGCTTGTTATAGACACAGCTCCTGTGGCATCTTCATCTGATATCATATTTGTAGGCGATTCCAGAACTGTAGGTATGGAATATGCAGTTAAGAATGGTGATTATACCTGGCTGTGCGAAGTCGGCAAGGGCTATTATTGGCTCAAGGACAATATAGATTCTATTGACGATTATGCACATGAAGGTACCAAAGTTATCATCAATCTTGGTGTCAACGATCTTGGCAATGCTTCTAAATATATAGAGCTTATCAATTCCTATATAGACCTTTGGGAAAGTAAAGGAATGGAAGTGTATTACTCAGCGGTAACACCTGTTGGCGATACAACAGTTACCAATGAGCAGATAGAGACATTTAACAGTGCACTTAAGTCGGGACTTGATTCCAGGATCAAATGGATAGACAGCTATAATTATCTTATGCAAAACGGCTTCTCATCTTCTGACGGCCTGCATTATAACAATGCTACATATACAAGCCTTTATAATTATTATATTTCAGTGATCGATTAAGATTATTTGTGTATAATAAAATATAAGAGTAAAAGTGCCACATGTTACTGCTGGCACTTTTTTTATGGCAACTCAGATTTGTTGCACAGCTAGGGTACTGGCTTGTTCATTTTTGATCAAATAATAACAAGCCAGTACACTGGTGGTAAGTTTGAGCTTATAATAATACCGCAAGGCGGTAAATAAAAAACGGGGGATATAGTTATGGCTAAGCTTTATTTCAGGTACGGCGCTATGGGAAGCTCCAAAACAGCTAATGCTCTCATGGTTCATCACAATTATCTTGAAAAAGGACAGAATGCGATCTTGTTAAAACCTAAAACCGATACTCGTGATGGCGAAAGGATCATAAAATCCAGAATGGGTCTTTCAAAAGAGTGTGATTTTGTGGAAGAGTTTTTAGAAGAAGCTGATAAGTGGATAAAAGGAGAAAAAGACGACTGGAAGAATCTTGACTGTGTCATCATAGATGAAGCCCAGTTCCTTACCAAAGAGCAGGTGGACAAGTTCGCTCTTTTGGTTGATTCTTATGATCTTCCCGTTATGTGCTATGGCCTTAGAACAGATTTCATGAGCAATCTCTTCCCGGGATCTAAGCGCCTTATGGAGATAGCTGATAAGATCGAAGAGGTTCCTACTGTATGTTGGTGCGGAAGAAGAGCGCACTTTAATGCAAGAGTAGTAGGTGGCAGGATCGTAAGAGAAGGAGAGCAGGTCATGCTGGGCGGAGATGAAGCCTATGTATCAGTCTGCAGACGTCACTTTAGAAGCGGCGAAGTTACCGGCGCCAGAGAACGCGACATTGATTATAAAAAATAAAAAATTATTATAAAATGAGATTTCCACTGGAGATATTCATATTCAAAGTGGAAAGCATTTAAAGTAAGCGAAACACAAAAGTACCCACAGCGCAGAGTCTGTACTGAGGGTACCTTTTTTGTCGGATATAAAATCCTTGATCAAAATTCATCGCAGATAAGGTATATCACGGATGAATCTTAGTCTTTGATATTATTTGGACCATACGCTGAGCATCTTAACGAGCTTTTCTTTGTCCTTGTTGCTAAGTTTTGATACGATCGTGTTGATCTTCTTATCAATTGCGGACTGCTTGTAAGCGGGCTCAAGTTCACCAACAAGTGAATCAAGTGTCTGGCCTGTAAGCTGAGCGAAATAGATCAGGATATGGAGAGACATCGCTGTACGATTGTTCTCAACATTGCTGATATAGCCTGGAGTTACACCAAGAGCCTTAGCAAGGTCACTCTGTGTAAGACCACAGGACTGACGCAGCTCTTTAACTCTCTTGCCGTACTGCTCTTTAGCCATCTTTCTGTCAGCTACGGATACGGACTTCAAAGGATCAGCTACAAGAACCTTCTTGTCGACAGCCTTCTTGGTAGCAGGCTTTTTAACAGTTGTAACCTTCTTAGCGGTAGCTTTCTTAGCTGCTGCGATCTTCTTTGCAGGAGCCTTCTTAGCAGCTGCAACCTTCTTGGTTACAGTCTTCTTAGCAGCCTTCTTGATAGAAGTTACTTTCTTAGCTACAGGCTTTTTAGCTACAGCCTTCTTAGCTGTTGTAACCTTCTTTGCAGGAGCTTTCTTAGCAGCTGCAACCTTCTTAGCTACAGTCTTCTTGGTAGCAGCCTTCTTGATAGCAGTCTTCTTAGCTACGGTCTTCTTGGTTGCGGGCTTTTTAGCTACTGTCTTTGTAGCGGCCTTTTTTGCTACAACCTTCTTAGCAGGTGTAGCCTTTGCAGCTGTCTTCTTAGTAGTAGTTTTCTTAGCTTCAGCTTTTTTTGCAGCGGGCTTCTTAGCTTCGGTCTTCTTAGCTTCAGCTTTTACTGCTGCAGTCTTTTTTGCAGCTGGCTTCTTGGCAGCTACTGCCTTTTTGGCCGTTACAGGTTTCTTTGCAGCTTTTGCTGCAGGACTTGCTTTTGCCATGATTTTTCTCCTTTTTTTCAAAAAATCTTTAAGGCGCCCTGAAAAATCAGGACACAAAGTTAACGAAAAAACGGTTCCAAATCATATTTCGCCAAAAATATTAAAAATATTAGGGTTTACCAAAAAAATATTTAAAATAATATAAAAACAATGACTATTAAGATACTTTTTTACTAATTCTATGCTTTTGATAATACTGTATTATTCACGCTTTTTATGATTTATCTTCGAAAATCGAAAATAAATATTGGATTAGTAACAATATCTATCCAATTAATAATTATTATATTCTTTTGTTTACTAGCAGTAAACGATATAACGTATACATCTTTTGGCATGTGATACTACTATAATGTAACCGAACAATATATTAGATCAGTAAATCACTAAATGTATCAGATCTGTAAATCACTAGATGTATCAGATCAGTAAATAAGTAAATGACTAAAAATATCAGATCAGTAAATCATAAAATGAGATATTGGATCAGTAAATTACAAAATAAGATAATGGATGAATTCCTTGTGGCAAAAGATGCTTTGATAATTGCAAAAAGAAACCAGTCATAGATATAACCTACATGTGGCAGTAGGGCCCGGGTTGAGTTTTTATAGGAATACAGTTATTATATGTAGGGTTTAGTTTTATTTTTGGATATTTAGGACTTGAATCAATATAGTCATAAGGCGTATGCAAGATGGTCCGGTGATTCTATTGATTCAGGCCCTAAACGAACTACAAAGGAGGAACAATCATGCCTTGTACTACAATACTTGTAGGTAAGAAAGCTTCTTACGATGGCTCGACTATGATGGCTAGAAACGATGATTCCGGTGCCGGTGGATACACTCCCAAGAAATTCACTGTAGTAAAGCCTAAGGAGCAGCCTAGAAAATATAAATCAGTTATTTCAAATGCCAAGATAGATCTTCCTGATGATCCTATGCAGTATACCTGCGTACCCAATGCTGTAGAAGGAGAAGGAATATGGGCAGCAAGTGGTATCAATGCTGCAGGAGTAGCTATGACAGCTACAGAGACTATAACTTCTAACGAGAGAGTTCAGGGACTTGATCCTTGCCTTGATGCGTCACTTAAAAAAGGCGGAATCGGTGAAGAGGATCTTGTGGTTCTGACACTGCCTTATATAAAGAGTGCAAGAGAAGGTGTAGTGCGTCTTGGATCACTTCTTGAAAAATATGGTACCTATGAGATGAACGGTATCGGATTTGCAGATAAGGATGAAGTGTGGTGGCTTGAGACAATAGGCGGACATCACTGGATCGCAAGAAGAGTTCCGGATGAAGCTTATGTTGTAATGCCCAACCAGATGGGTATAGATATGTTTGACCTTGATGATGCTCTCGGCGCTCAGAAAGAACATATGTGCTCATCTGATATGAGAGAATTTATAGAAAAAGGTCATCTTGATCTGTCGATTTCTGAAGGCTTTAATGCAAGATATGCTTTTGGTTCACATGAAGATGCAGATCATGTATATAACACACCAAGAGCATGGTATATGGAGAGATACTTAAATCCTCATACCTATTATTGGGACGGACCTACAGCAGACTATAGACCTGATTCTAATGATATACCATGGTCACTTATTCCTGAGAAGAAGATCACAGAAGAGGATGTTAAGTATCTTCTGTCAAGCCACTTCCAGGGAACACCGTATGATCCATATGCAAGTTACGGGGATCCTTCTATGAGAGGAGCATTCCGTTCTATAGGAGTTAACCGTACAGACTTTATGTCACTTCTTCAGATAAGACCTGATGCTCCTGCAATCCAGTGGGTTGCATTCGGATCCAATGTATTTAACGTAATGGTTCCTATGTACGTTAATATAAATGAAGTGCCCAAGTTCCTTGGAACCTGTGATGCGGACGTATCCACTGATTCTTTCTACTGGAACAGCAGACTTATAGGTGCTCTTGCCAATGCTTCATACAAGACAAGTCTTAATCTTATAGAGCGTTATCAGCTTAAGGTTCATGGAAAGTGTCATGAGATCATTAACCGTTATGATGAAGAGCTTAAAAATGCCAAAGCCGGAGCAGCTGTTAAGATAAGCGAGAAAGCCAATAATGAAACTGCTAAGATGGTTCAGGAAGAGACTCGCAAGGTTCTGAACCAGGTTCTCAAAGAAGCCAGCAATGTTATGAAGAATTCTTATGCCAGATCTGATGCATAAGTAAAAGAGGTTTATTATGAATATAGTTGTATTATGTGGAGGTCTTTCCACAGAACGTGAGATTTCTTTTATCTCAGGAACCAAGGTGTGTGGAGCACTCAGAAGAAAAGGTCATAGAGCAGTTCTTGTAGATATGTATATGGGTCTTGAAGAGATGGGAGAGGATGTTATTGCAGATCCCGGACAGCTCTTTGATAATCTTCCTGAGCTTAAGGAGGTGTCTTTTGACGGTCTTACACCTGATCTTGAGAGGGTAAGATCTGAGCGTAAGTTCAAGAGCCCTTCACTTTTTGGAAGAGGAGTTCTTGAAATATGTACTAAGGCAGATGTTGTATTTGTAGCTCTTCACGGACTTAATGGTGAAGACGGACGTCTCCAGGCAACTTTCGATCTTCTGGGAATACCTTATACAGGATCAGGACACCTTGGAGCAGCTATCGGTATGGACAAGATCATGACTAAACAGATGGTTGCGCCTCAGGGAGTTAATACTCCTAAGTGGAATTCCTACACAGGTGTAACAGAAGCAGACATCCCGCGTATGATGGAAGAAAACGATGTTCCATGCGTAGTTAAGACTCCTACCGGCGGATCGTCAGTTGGTGTATATATCATCAAAGATAAGAATGAGTTTGAGAGCGCTCTTAAAAATGTTCTTGAATATGGCAGTGATGTTCTTATAGAGCAGTTCATCGAGGGAAGAGAATTTACCAATGCAGTACTTAAAGGAAAAGCACTTCCAAGCGTAGAGATCGTTCCTGTAGAAGGCGGATACGACTACAAGAATAAGTACAATGCTGACGGAGCTGATCATATATGTCCCGGAAGACTTTCAGATGATCTTGCAAAGAAGATGGGTGAGATGGCTCTTAAAGTCCATGAGACTCTTGAACTTAGGACCTATTCCCGTTCGGATTTTATAGTAGATGCTAATGACAATATATACTTCCTTGAAGTAAATACACTTCCCGGCATGACTCCTACAAGCCTTGTGCCTCAGGAAGCAGGTGTTGTAGGCATCGAATATGATGATCTGTGTCAGCTTATAGTTGAGGATGCGCTTGATAAGTGGCGCCGCAGATATACAACAGATAGTGATATACAAAGTACAAAATAAAAACATAGTAGGTGTCAAAAGAATCTTTTGGCGCCTTCTTTGTTTATATAACGATTAATAATAATCACAATTACCAATATTTCGTATATAATAAATGATATAGATAGTATTTGTATTGTTAGTGAAAGATGAGGATAAGTTTGAAAGTGTTTCACTTTCAAACCCAAATTGGTGTCGCGAGCTCCACCAATTTGAACCATTAGTCACTCGCTTTGCTCGCGACATGAGGTTAAGCATGGAGAATATTACTCTTAAAGAAATTATTGAATCTACAAATGGTAAACTTTTAACTCCCGATATTCCTGAGGATACAATTGTAAGACGCGTCATATCCGATAACAGAAAGGCGCAGGCAGGTGATCTGTTTATAGCTATAGTTGGCGAAAAAATGGACGGTCACAAGTTTGTAAATCCGGCTCTTAATGCGGGAGCAGTCGGAGCTATAGTATCCAAAGAGCCTGAAGAGATGATCCCAGGCAAGTTCTATGTACTTGTTCCTGATACTCTTTTTGCAGTAGGAGATCTTGCAAGCTACTATCGCATGCAGTTCCAGATTCCTGTAATTGCAGTTACAGGTAGTGTTGGTAAGACAACAATGAAGGATATGATAGCATCCGTACTTTCAGAGAAGTACAAAGTAGTAGCTACTGAAGGTAACTATAATAATAATATAGGTGTTCCCAGAACTCTTTTTAGAATAGATAGAGATACTGAAGTGGCAGTAGTTGAGATGGGGATGAATCATGAAGGTGAGATCAGATATCTTACTCACATGGCGCATCCTACTATGGCTGTCATAACCAATATAGGTGATGCTCATATCGGTAATCTTGGATCAAGAGAGAACATCTTCAAGGCTAAGTGTGAGATATTTGAAGGACTGTCTCTTGGCGGTCTTGCTGTCATGAATGCTGACGACGAGTATCTTGTTAAGCTCAAAGATGATAAGCAGATGATGTCTGATTATAAGTTCAAATGGGTCGGTGAAGATGAAGATGCAGACTTTGGTGCTCTGAGTATTGATGATACCATTCAGGACGGTCTTGAATTCACTATGATAGTCAGAAGAACCCGTTCAGGAATTGATGAAAGAGATACTATCAAGGTTCCCGCAAGAGGAAGACATATGATATATCCTGTTCTTACTGCGACAGCTATTGCTAAGAAGCTGGATATGTCTTATGAAGAGATATTCGCCGGAATAAAGCACTATAAGCCCACAGCCATGAGAATGGAGACCTGGAAACTTGGAAACGGTATCATAATCTATAATGATACCTATAATGCAAATCCTCAGTCTATGAAAGCAGGTCTTCATACACTTGCCAATACAGATGCAACAAAGCGCATCGCTGTTCTTGGAGATATGCTGGAACTTGGTGATCTCGAAGAAGATCTTCACAGAAGTGTTGGCAAAAAAGCTGCTGAGCTGTCTATAGATACTCTCATAACTATAGGTAAGAGAGCAAGGTATATAGCTGATGAAGCAAGGCGCGGCGGTCTTACTGATATTACAAGCTATGATGATGCCGAGAGCGCCAAGGATCAGTTAAATAACCTTCTTACTGATGGAGCAGTTCTTTATTTCAAGGCATCTCATGCCATGGCACTTGAGAAATTAGCCCAGTTTTGTAAAGATAATGCATAAATTTAACGCTTTGACTTGACAAAGTGTAAAAGTGTGACATAATAAAAAATAAGATTTTGAGTATATTGTATACAAGGATACAAGTTTTGTTTCGTTCTCATATACTAAAATTAAGGAGGATTTATTATGAAAAAGAAACTGTTAGGCATATCTATGTGCGCAGTTATGGCACTTTCACTTCTGTCAGGCTGCGGATCAAATTCAGGCTCTGGCTCCGGCTCAGAAGGCGGATCTTCGGATGTATTTAAGATTGGTGCTATAGGACCTCTTACAGGCGGTGCAGCAGCTTATGGTAATGCAGTTGCCTGGGGCGCACAGATCGCAGTAGATGAGATCAATGCCGAAGGTGGTATCAATGGATATAAGATTGAATACAAGGCCGAAGATGACGAGCTTGATAACCAGAAGTCAGTTAATGCTTACAATACATTAAAAGACTGGGGCGCTCAGTTTGTAGTAGGTTCTACAACAAGTGGATGCTGTATTGCAGTTGCTGATGAGTCTCACAATGACAACCTTTTCCAGATAACTCCTTCAGGATCAGCAGTTGACTGTGTTAAATATGACAATGCATTCCGTGTATGTTTCTCAGATCCGGCACAGGGAACAGCTTCCGCTCAGTATATTGGAACCAACAAACTTGCTACTAAGATTGCGATCATCTATGACAGCTCTGATGTTTACTCATCAGGTATCACAGAGACTTTCGTAGCAGAAGCTGCTAACCAGGGTCTTGAGATCGTATCTCAGGAAGCTTTCACATCAGATTCCAAGACTGACTTCTCAGTTCAGATTCAGAAAGCAATCGATGGCAAGGCAGAGCTTATCTTCCTTCCTATCTATTATTCAGAGGCAGCGCTTATCCTCCAGCAGGCATCCACTATGGGCGTAACTGCTACATTCTTTGGATGCGATGGTATGGATGGTATCCTTGGAGTTGAGAACTTTGATACATCTCTTGCAGAAGGACTTATGCTTCTTACTCCTTTCTCAGCAGATGCTACTGATGATCTGACACAGAGCTTTGTTAAGAAATTCCAGGAAGCACATAATATCGTTCCGAACCAGTTTGCAGCCGATGCTTATGACGCTGTATATGCTATCAAGGCAGCAGCAGAAAAGGCTGGTGTTACACCTTCTATGAGTGTATCTGATATCTGTGATGCTATGAAGACGGCAATGACACAGATAACAGTTGATGGCCTTACATCTTCAGGTATGACATGGTCAGCAGAGGGCGAGCCTACCAAGGAGCCTAAGGCTGTTGTTATCAAAAACGGTGAGTATGTACTTGCAGAATAATTAATTGTATCCGTATATATACAGATAATATTGCAGGCAGTCCGGTTCGGGCATAGAAGTCCGTACCGGATGCCTTTTTTAAAATACTAAATCAAGTTGAAAACTTGATGTTTTTTAAGCTTTATTTGATGCATATCTCTAGAAAGACGCGTTTTATTAGGTTAAAATTAATAGTACATAGAAGTGCATCCATGCACTTCTGGGCATGTACGGATTACATCCTGTAATCGTACGAAGTGCATCCTAAATAAAAAAGGGGTTATAGTTATGAATTTCCTGACTTATCTTATCAGTGGCATAAGCCTTGGAAGTGTTTATGCTATCATAGCTCTTGGCTATACTATGGTATATGGAATTGCCAAGATGCTCAATTTCGCGCATGGCGATTTCATTATGGTTGGATGCTATGCTATCTTTACAATCGTTGGAGCTTTCAGTGGCTCAGGTCTTGGTATGGTGATAGGCGTGATAGCTGCTACAGTTATATGTACAGCTGTCGGTGTTCTTACAGAGCGTATTGCGTACAGACCTTTAAGGGAGGCCGGTTCGCCTCTTGCTGTTCTGATAACCGCTATCGGTGTCAGCTATCTTCTTGAAAATCTCGCTCTTCTTATATTTGGATCAGATCCTAAGTCCTTTTCATCGATCATTAAATGGGAAGGTATTACTATCGCATCCCTTAAGATTCCGGGCGTTACTATAGTTACTATATGTGTCAGTATCATTGTCCTTGTTTTATTACAACTTTTTATACATAAGACCAAAGACGGACAGGCAATGCTTGCTGCTTCTCAGGACAGAGGTGCTGCAACTCTTATGGGTATTAATGTTAATAGAACTATTTCTCTTACTTTTGCTATAGGTTCTTTCCTTGCGGCAATTGCAGGAGCGCTCCTTTGCTCAGCATATCCGACTCTTAATCCTTATACAGGTGCTATGCCGGGTATCAAGGCATTTGTAGCGGCAGTTCTTGGTGGTATCGGTTCTATTCCCGGAGCTATGATAGGTGGTATCGTGCTTGGAGTTATCGAGATCCTTGGAAGAAGCTATGTGTCATCACAGCTTTCTGATGCTATTGTATTTGCAGTACTTATCATAGTACTTCTGGTTAAGCCTACAGGTCTTCTTGGTAAGCAGATTCAGGAGAAGGTGTAAGGCGATAGAAAAAATAAATTTTTTCTATCGCAGGGCATTGTGGCGAAGCCGCAATGTCCGGGGGCTAAAACTTAGGGAAGGAAAGATTTATGAAGAAAATTTTAAAGCTAAATGGAGATCTTACTACATATCTTATTGTAATAGCAGCATATATTATTTTTGAGATTCTTATATTAACAGGATCTCTTTCAAGCCATATGCAGGGACTTTTGGTTCCGATGGTATACTATGCTATCGCAGCTGTTGGTCTTAATCTTTGTGTTGGTATACTTGGCGAGCTCTCTATAGGACATGCGGGTTTTATGTGTGTTGGAGCCTTTTCAAGTGCGATCTTTTCAAATACATTTGCAGATACTATCCCAGGAGGGATCCGCTTCTTCCTTGCTTTTGTAGTAGGAATTTTAGTTTCTGCTTTATTTGGATTTTTAATTGGTATACCTGTTCTTCGTCTTAACGGAGACTATCTTGCCATCGTAACTCTTGCATTTGGCGAGATCATAAAGACTATTATCAATGCTATGTATGTAGGCGTTGATGCAAATGGTCTTCATATGTCTCTTACAAGTGCAAGTGATATGAATATGGAAGCCGACGGGCGGACTATCATTTCAGGACCTATGGGTATAACAGGTACACCTCGTGATGCGAACTTTACAATCGCTATAGTTGTTCTTCTGATATCCCTGTTCATAGTTCAGAATCTTGTAAAGTCCCGTGATGGACGTGCGATCATGGCTATAAGAGATAACCGTATCGCAGCAGAATCTGTAGGTATTAATATTACAAGGTTCAAGATCCTTGCTTTTACAATATCAGCCGCAATAGCAGGAGCAGCAGGTGTTCTTTTTGGTCATAACATATCATCACTTCAGGCTACCAGCGGCAACTTTGGTTATAATATCTCAATCCTTATACTTGTATATGTGGTTCTGGGCGGAATAGGCAATATCAAGGGAAGCGTTATCGCAGCAGCGATCCTGTATATGCTTCCTGAGATGCTCAGAGGACTTAATACATACAGAATGCTTATATACTCCATCGTTCTTATAGCGATGATGCTCTTTAACTGGGCACCATCTGCAAGAGACTGGCGTGCCAAGGTGTTATCAAAGTTTTCCGGTATGAGAAAAACAGGAAGGAGCAGTAAATAATGGCGCTTCTTGATGTAAATAATCTTTCAATTTCATTTGGCGGTCTTAGAGCAGTTGACGACCTTACTTTTTCTATAGAAAAGGGAGAACTTTATGGTCTCATAGGTCCTAACGGCGCAGGCAAGACCACGGTATTCAATCTTCTGACAGGTGTATATAAGCCTACAGAAGGTCTTATAAAGCTGGATGGCACGGATATAACAGGTCATACGACTATAGATATCAATCAGGTAGGAATTGCAAGAACATTTCAGAATATCCGCCTTTTTAAGAAGATGTCTGTGATAGACAATGTCAAAGTAGGTCTTCAGAATGATAAGGAGCTTTCATATTCTACTTTGGATGGTATCCTTCACACTCCCAAATACAGGAGGATAGAGAAGGAGATAGAACAAAGAGCACTGTCTCTTCTTGCAGTCTTCGGTCTTGATGAGGAAAAAGATGTTCTTGCAGCCAATCTTCCTTATGGTAAGCAGAGAAAGCTTGAGATAGCAAGAGCGATGGCAACAAAGCCCAAACTCCTTCTACTGGACGAGCCTGCTGCAGGCATGAATCCTAATGAAACAGCTGAACTTATGGAGACTATACAGCTAATAAGAGACAAGTTCGAAATGACTATACTTTTGATAGAACATGATATGAAGCTTGTCGGAGGTATCTGCGAAAGGCTTACGGTTCTTAATTTCGGACGTGTATTAAGACAAGGAAGTACCAAAGAGGTATTAAGCGATCCGGAAGTTATCAAGGCGTATATCGGAGAATAATTATAAAAGGGCAGGTAAGACGAATAGGTCGTCGGTTTGAAATGTTCATTTCAATAGTTCCAGTGATTCCGGACTATCAGATACTCGTCTTATATGCAGCATGAGGTTGAATATGGCTTTATTAGAAGTTAAGGATTTAAAAGTATACTATGGAGTGATACAGGCCCTTAAAGGGATAAGTTTCCATGTAGATAAGGGCGAGATCGTAGCATTGATAGGAGCTAATGGCGCAGGTAAGACTACAACGCTTCATACTATAGCAGGTCTTATAAAGGCAGGAAGCGGTGGTGTTTATTATAAAGGCAATGATATAACCGCTATTCCCGGACATAAGATAGTTAAGATGGGTATGGCTCAGGTTCCGGAGGGCAGGAGAGTCTTTGCAGATATGACAGTTGCTCAGAATCTGGCACTTGGAGCTTATACAAGGAAGAATAAAGCTGAGATAGAAGACACTATCGAAAAAGTATATGAACGCTTTCCAAGACTTCGTGAAAGGAAAGGGCAGCTTGCCGGAACCCTGTCAGGAGGAGAGCAGCAGATGCTGGCAATGGGAAGAGCACTTATGTCTCATCCTGATATCATACTTATGGATGAACCTTCCATGGGGCTGTCACCTCTTCTTGTAAATGAGATATTCGATATCATAAGAAGTGTACATGAAGACGGCGTAACAGTACTACTTGTAGAACAGAATGCCAAGAAGGCTCTTTCAATAGCTGACAGAGCCTACGTTCTGGAGACGGGAGAAATCAAGATGGAAGGAAAGGCATCAGACCTTCTCAATGATGAACGTGTACGTAAGGCATATCTTGGTGAATAATATGATGTGAGGGTCAAAAGTCATTTCGATTAGAGCCCTTTTGAAATCGAATAGGAATTCATATAATTGGAGGCTTTAAATGAAAAAAGTCGTAGTTACGATCGAAAGGCAATATGGCAGCGGCGGACGTACAGTCGGAGAGATGCTGGCAAATGAACTTGGCATACATTATTATGACAAGGAGCTTGTGAAGCTGGCGGCAGATGAAAGCGGTATAAGCGAAGCTCTTTTTGTAGAAGCTGATGAAAGTATACGTCAGGGAAGAGCTCCTCTTCTTCGTAGGATGAAAAAAAGTGTCTATAAAGGAGAACTTATATCTCCGGGAGATAACGATTTTACTTCCATGCAGAACCTGTTTAATTATCAGGCAGACGTTATCAAAAAGCTGGCTGAGACAAAGCCTTGCGTTATAGTTGGAAGATGTGCCAATTATGTACTTAGAGATTATGATAACGTAGTGAGCGTTTTCGTGCATGCCCCTTCGGATTTCCTAATGGAGCAGGCAGCTCTCAAACAGCCTATGCGAGGCAAGGAACTTGAGAAGTTTATCAAAAATACTGATAAGTACAGAGCTGATTATTACAAATACTATACCGGTGAGAGATGGGAAGATGCTTATAACTATGATCTGTGTCTAAATTCAGGAAAACTTGGATTTGAGAAGTGCGTAGAAGCTATCAAAGAGTATATGAAGGTTAGATTTGGCGAGGACGTATTTGAACAATAAAAAGGACATATAAAGTATCTTATGGCATAAGGGACAAAAGGAACTTTTGACACCTGCCTCAACTCATAAAAAAATCCAATTGGTAGAAGTTATATTCACAAAATCTTTATGAATATAGTTCTGACCAATTGGAAAGTTAAACATCTAAATATGAATGAGCCGGCACACTAGATCATTTGGTCTTTACAAATGTTCCGAATCCAAGATCTATAGAAGAGGCATCACTATAGTAGAAGTAGTTGTTCTCACAGTATGAGTTATAGAAACTTCCGGAGTACAGATCTAAGGTATAGAAAGTTACAAGTGTCTGTTCGCCGTCAAGATATATAACATATGGATAAGACTCGGTAGTATCACCATTTACATAAGTTGCAGTTCCATTATCAAAAGAAAGTGTTACATCAGGGTCTTCTTCATTTTGATAAGTTCCTGAAGGACCTGTAGTGTAATCTTCTGTTCTTTTGAAAATATACTCTTCATAAGTGACCCAGTCGAACTGTTCATTGTATTGGATCACGATATCTGAAGCGGATTCTTTTGTTTTTTCAAGCTGAGCATCGATATCGGCATCATCCGAGTTTTGAGATTTATATAAATCTACGAACTCGTCAGAGAAAGTGAGATTGTCTACATCGAGCTTAACATAGCCATCTTCAAGAGTGTAATTAAAAATCATTCCTGATATGTTAACTGTATCAGCTGTAAATATCATGGATTCGCTTCCGTTGGTATATACGCCTTCAGGTACAGATGTAAGTGTAGAATCTGTAGAGTCGCTGTCATCAGAAGAGATTGTTCCTGATATTTCATCTGTCATTATGGATGCAGCCAGGGAAGGATCAAGCTTGTTTGACGATTGCTCGGTCTGGGAATTGAATTTATAATAGGCAGAAGCTCCGATCAGTATGATGGATATGACTACTACTGATGCGGTGATTATTATGTTTCTTTTCATTAAGAGTTGGCCTCCAAAAATTTAAAAATTAAAGCAAGTACATAATTAAAACAGTTATAAAATAATTGCTAGTATAAATATAAAAAGACAGATTGCAATTATTAAATAGACTCACAAACATTTATACTATCACACTTTTTGGATGAAATTGTGATCAAAATGTTAATGTTATGTTATTATAAATAAAAAATCTAATATAGTAAACCAATAACCAAATTATCATAAATGACTTGTGTAAAGCCGCAAGGGAGGAAAAAATGTTACAACAGGTTTCAATCTATGCAGAAAACAAAAAAGGGGTGTACAGAGATATTACAGGACTGTTATCCAAAAACGATATCAATATCCTTGGCTCTGTAACCAATGACAGTGCAGAATACGGTATGGTACGAATGGTAGTATCTGATTCTGACAAGGCCATCAAAGTGCTTAGCGGTGCCGGATACATGTGCAAGACCACTCCTGTTCTTGGAATTGAGACAGAAGATAAGGTCGGAGCACTTAATAACCTTCTGGATGCTCTGTATGATGCCAACATTAATGTAGATTATATCTACCTTTCTTTTAACAGAGAATCAGGTAAGCCTATTATGGTACTTCATACAGAAGGAATCTACCAGGTTGAGAATATCCTTACCAATAAGGGATTTACTTCAGTCTAAAGCTTAAACAAAGCAGAGGCGTAGCCTTGTGACTATAGTATTGTGATGTCTGCTTATAAATCTATAATTGAATATAAATAGAGCCGGCTGATCTAAGCCGGCTCAACTTTTTGAAAACCTTTTGAGGATTATAGCAATGATGCATTAATCTTCTTACTCATTGACAGTAGTAAGATCGAAACCGAAGTAACGAACTGCGTTGTTGTAAGAAATGTCTCTTACTATGCTTCCAAGGTATTCATAGTCTTCAGGAAGCTGTCCGTCATCAACCCAGCTGCCAAGGAGCCTGCAGAGGATCCTACGGAAGTACTCGTGACGAGCATAGGAGATGAAGCTTCTGGAATCTGTAAGCATACCTACGAAGTTACCAAGAAGACCAAGGTTAGCAAGGTCTGTAAGCTGATCTGTCATTCCCTTGAAGTGATCATTGAACCACCATCCGGAACCAAGCTGAATCTTGCCTATAGCATCATCATTCTGGAAGCATCCAAGGATAGTTCCAAGTGCGGAATTATCGTTAGGATTAAGAGAATAAAGTATTGTCTTAGGTACGTCTCCTGTAGCACTGAGCGCATTGAAGAAGTTAGCAACAGCTGCTGTAGAAACCTGATCACCGATGCAGTCAAAACCTGTATCAGGACCGAGCTTTTTGAACATTGCAGCATTGTTGTCACGCTTGCATCCAAAGTGGAGCTGCATTACCCAGTTCTTTTTCTTATATTCCCTGGCAAGGAAAAGAAGGAACTCGTATTTGTACTTATCTACTTCAAGATCTGTAAGCTCTTCTCCTGCAAGTTTCTTGGACATGATCTGTTCGATCTCTTCGTCTGTAGAAGGAGCATATGGAACATAATCAATACCGTGATCAGATACGTTAGCACCATGCTGGATGAAGAAATCCATTCTGATCTTGATAGCTTCCTTAAGAGAAGCAAATGAATTTATAGTAACACCAGAAACTTTGGAAAGTGTCTCAAGATAATCTGCATAGTCAGGCTTGTTGATATTGGTAGCCTTGTCAGGTCTCCATGCTGGAAGAACCTTAACATCGAATGTAGGATCAGCTGCGATCTTCTCATGCCATTCAAGACTGTCAGCAGGATCATCTGTTGTGCAGATAAGAGTTACGCCTGAATCCTTGATGAGCTGTCTGCATGATGTATGTGCAAGCTTCTCATTACAGATATCCCATACCTCTTTACAGGTCTTAGAATTAAGAACGCCGTGATATCCAAAATATCTCTGAAGCTCAAGATGACTCCAGTGGTAAAGCGGGTTGCCGATTGCTCTTTCAAGAGTAGCTGCCCACTTTTCAAACTTCTCATAATCTGAAGCATCGCCTGTGATGTACTTCTCAGGTACGCCGTTAGAACGCATCTGTCTCCACTTGTAGTGATCTCCGCCGAGCCAGAGCTGTGTGATATTCTCGAACTTACGATCCTGTGCGATTTCCATCGGACTGATGTGGCAGTGATAATCAAGTATTGGCATCTTTTCAGCATAGCCATGGTATAACTTCTTGGCCGCGTCTGTGTTAAGAAGGAAATCTTCATCCATAAACTTTGTCATAGTTTCCTCATTTCTGCGCTTCAAATAAAGGTTGGTTTAAAAAAATAAAAAATATCTTCAATACTACAGCAGTGAGCGCTACTGCTATGGTATATTAAAACATATGTGACACACGAAATGATTAAAGCCAAAACTTCTTTGCGATTATTGCAAAGTAAGTAATCAGTTTTGAAATGTGCAGTCTTTTTGATAAGAAATGCATACAAAAATGACTGATGGACAATGTGTCATATCGTTTTGACATAAGTGTAAGCAATGTAATGATATTTTGTGTAAGAGCTTACAAAAATACTATATTCGATTGACAAGATAATTTCAAGACATTGCATTGCCCAAATAAATTCGATTTTTATGGGCAAAATTAATAGAAAATAGTATGTTTTTTTTGGTTGTACAGGTGTTCGATTTAATATATAATGTTAGCGATATGTAAGTATTTACAGACATGTGAATATTTATATATGACAAGTGGCCGTTAGAGTGATCCATAGGCCTTCTTGTGTCCAATGATGGGGTTATCCAGGAAATGAGGTTTTTGTAAATGGCAGTAACTATTTATGACATAGCAAGATTATCGGGGGTGTCAATAGCTACAATATCCCGCGTTGTTAACGGTAATCCAAGTGTCAGTGATAAGACCAGAGAGAAGGTTCTTGCTGTTATGAAGGAGTACGACTATACTCCCAATCCCTTTGCAAGAAGTCTTCAGTTCAATTCTATGAAAATGGTTGGAATATCATGCGCAGATATCAAAGATGATTATATGGCCCGCATGGTTTCTATCCTTGAGAAAAAGCTTCATGAATACGGCTATGATTACATGCTCCTGTGTAGTGGTTATGATCTTGAATCCAGAGAGCATGCAGTAGATCTTCTTCTTAAGAAGAAGGTAGATGCACTTATCCTTATAGGTTCACAGTTCCTTGGTAATTGCGAGAAGGATGAGGTTGCATACCTTCACAGAGATGCTGAGCAGGTTCCGGTATTCATACTAAACGGATATCTTGAGAACGAGAATATATACGGAGTACTGGGAGATGATCGCAATGCCATGTACAATGCGACAGAATCCCTAATAAAGGCAGGAAGGAAGAAGATCCTCTTCCTCTATGATTCCGAGTCTTACTCTTCCAATCAGAAGATGGCAGGCTATGAAGATGCCCTTAGAGATAATGGAATCCCGGTAGATGGCAATCTCAAGCTCAAGATCACATGTTCACTTCATGAAGAAAGAGATCTCCTTCTTATGAGAAAAGATCTTGAGTTCGATGCAGCAATCGCTACAACTGATGAACTCGCAGTAGGAGTACTTAAGTACGCTAAAGCAAGAATGCTCCAGGTTCCTAAGGATATAAGCGTAATCGGATATAATAACTCTCCACTTGCTGATTTCGTAGAACCTGAACTTACATCAGTAGATACCTCTATCAAGGACATGGCTCATGTCGCTGTAGACAAGATGATGGAATGTCTCCAGGGCAAGAAGGTTGAACACAAGACCGTGATAGAGTCAAGACTTGTAAAGCGCTGCACTACAGACTTTTGATTAAATATGAACGAGTCAGTACACTAGCGTCGAATGCTTGTAAATCTAGCAGTAGGTTCTAGTGTATGAATATCCTTCCATCCGGCAAAAAGGTCTGGATGAATGTGAGGTCCAAAAGTACAGTTTTCAAAAACTGCTGCGCCGTAAGGACGCCATGGACGTGCAAGATATACAGATCCGTCCGGACACCTGTCGGTTATAAAATTGCAATCTATAAAATGTAAACCGGATTCTCCCTTTGGAGTATTGGGAGCACATACGAATCCCTGAACAGCCTGTTCAACATATGTAGCGGGCTGTTCTTTTGATATAGTAGTCATATCACGAAGAGGAGCCCTGTATAGTGATACTATAGTGCAGTTCTTAAAAGTGGCATTGGCTCCGCCGAATATAAAATCAACATCACCTTCTATAATACAGTCTTCGTAGTACTGGGTGGTCATAAGACGTGGGCAGTCCCTTCTTGGTCCTGTGAAGCCGCCCTTCTCCCTTTCTTCAAGAGGAAGAGGAGACATGAACAGAGTATCCTGATGCCCTTTTAAATGAACACGTCTGCATATAACATTCGTAGCATCTGCATAAAGGGCGATAGCTTGTCCTCTAAGACGTCCATCTCCCGCGGTATTCTCAATAGTAAGATCTTCGATGATAGCTTCCTTGCCCGATACGAACATGGTATAGCTTCTAAATGTGCCAAGCTTGATACTGCCATCATCCGGCGCCTTGTCAAATCCCCCATCAGACCATGAGATAGTAGTAGCATCCATCCCAGCGCCCTTTATATGCAAGGAAGCATCAGAGGTACCATTCTTCTTAAAATACTCCGAATCATAATAAAGCTTCTTATAATAAATTCCCTTATCAAAAAAAATCTCTTTCATATAGTGCCTCTTTTTGGTGATAGATTGATCATTAGTAACTTAAAGTTTGCATTATGTTTGTTATATACTCGTGCAAAAAATCTATATATTATTCTATTACAAATGCTATATAGACAAAAGCCTGATTGCAACACAGGAACCTTGTAAAATAGGGCAGATTTCGAGAGGCAATGGTGGGGAGCGGGTTACAAAGGATTTCCGCGTTTTTTGAGCGTGTTATTAAATTCAAGAGCGTGATAGATGGCTCCTTCTATTCTGCATTGGGGGCCGCATGCCCCCGCGTAAGCGAGTTTCGGCCCCCAGAATAGAAGGAGCCAGATAGCATGCCTTGAATTATAACACGCTCAATAACGCGGAAATCCTTTGTAACCCGCTCCACACCAGTGTCTCTCGAAATCTGCCCTATTTTACAAGGCTCCGGCCACAACCTATCGGCCCGATTTCTCGCACCATTTGACTACATGTCCGTTTTGTGGTAAGGTTCGAACGTATGTGGGTGTTTGCTACAATTATCCGATTGCAGCAAACCTAACAGGGAACCGGGCGAGCTTCCCGGACAGTGCCGCTACTGTGTTGGAACAAAGGCTGCGCTTAACTGCCGGATACAGTTAAGAGGGCGCCATCAAAATGTGTTCCTAAGCCAGATACCTGCCCTCATATTGGCACAGATTCTACGGGACCATAGATAAGTGCCGGTCAAATATTCTGCATTTATGCCCTTTTGTCCGGTGTTCTTATAAAACTCCCTATGTGTCAACATATGTGTTCCTGATAGCGAAGCACTATCAAGAATACAAAGCTGATTCGATTTGCTTCAGAATGGAGAATATTATGAAAAAGAAACTTTTATTAGTAATGATGGCTACAACATTGTCATTTACAATGCTTGTAGGATGTGCATCTTCAGATTCCAAGAAAGAAGATGAAGCTGTATCAGAAAATTCAGATGATGCTGCCAGTAAGGCAAGCGATGAAGCAGATACTGTTGCATCAAACGCTCAAGAGGAGTCATCTGAGGAAGAGGCTGCTGCAGTAGAAGCTATAGTACTCAGTGAAGCTCCTGCTACAGATCTTGCAGGCAATGAGATCACTGTACCTACAGAGATTGATGCTATCGTTAGTATGTCACCTTCATCAACACGCCTTCTTATCGACCTTGGACTTTCAGATTATATCGTAGCATGCGATACATATTCTTATGAATATTATGGCGATGATCTTGTAGCAGATGTTCCTCAGTATGATATGATGGCTCCTGATCAGGAATCAATCGTAGCTCTTAATCCTGATATCATATTCACAACAGGCATGAGCTATGCTACAGGTAGTGATGTATATGCTTCTGTTCGTGAAGCCGGCATCTGCGTTGCTGATATTCCAAGCGCATCAACACTTGAAGAAATCGGTGAGAGTATCACATTCATCGGAGCATGCACAGGTACATCTGAAGAAGCAGAACTTATAGTAGATGAGATGAATGATACTCTTGCTCAGATTGAAGAGCTTGCATCTACAATCTCAGATGATGAGAAGAAGACAGTCCTTTATGAGACCAACACTCCTACAGCTGACTATCCTACAATCTATTCTGCAGGTTCAGACACATACATTGGCGAGATGATCGAGAAGCTGGGCGCTATCAATGCTACAGGAGATCAGGAAGGCTGGCCTTCACTTACAGAAGAGGATGCTATTGCTATAAATCCTGATGTTATCATCTCTACAGATATGTTCACTCCTGATGCAGTAGATACTCACCTTGCTCTTTCAGGTTGGGAGAATGTAACAGCTGTTGCTAACGGCGATGTATATCTTATGGAACTTTCAAATGAGCTCAATCAGCCCAACCAGCACGTAGTAAGTGCTATGGTAGAGATGGCTAAGTACATCTATCCTGATGTATTTGCAGATCTTGAAGATCCATTTGCAGTAATAGCTCGCTAATATATCATAGTAAACGACTTAAGAAAAGCACTTTGCCAGTCATCAGATGCCTTATATGCCAGCATTAGATAACCGGCATAAGGCATTTTCTAAAGTCTTTTACTATAGATTTATATATGCAGTCGGGGACTTAACAATATCATTGATATGCGTAGTTTCCCGGCTGCTATTTTTTCACCAATTGAAACCATTAGCCATTAGTGACATGGGGTTAGTATATGAGTAAAGAAAAAAGCTTTGGAAAAAATACTCTTGAAGTCATAACGATTCTGGTATGTCTTATAATTCTCGGAATATGCATGGGAATAGGAAGTGTAGATATCCCTTTAAAGGATGCCATGACAATCCTTGGAGGTAAGATCTTCGGAACATATATTCCGGATGAACTTGCTGCAACTACGTCTATTCTGTGGACTATAAGACTTCCCAGAGCCATGACTGCATTCCTTGTAGGAGGAGCACTTGCCTTGTCAGGTGCCATCATGCAGTCTGTACTTCAGAACCCTCTTGCATCGTCGTATACTCTTGGCGTATCAAGCGGAGCATCCCTTGGAGCATCTATAATCATAGTGACCCAGTTCACTATTCCTGCACTTGGAAGCTTCCTTCTTCCGACTTTTGGATTTGCATTTGGTTTTGCTACAGTTCTTCTTGTAATAGCTATCGCTTCAAGATTTGATAATACACTTCATTCCAATACGGTTATACTTATTGGAATGGTTGTATCCCTTTTTACCAATGCGGTTATGACTCTTGTAAGCTCTTTTGCCAGAGCACATTCACAGCAGCTTCTGTTATGGACGATGGGGTCATTTTCAGGCAAAAGGTGGTATCACGTGCAGATACTCCTTCCGCTGTGTATATTCGGAATGATCGTGACACTGTATCATGCAAGATCTATGGATATCATGTCATTTGGTGATGAGCAGGCATACGCAATGGGAGTTAATGTAAGAACAAGGAAAAAGATACTCCTTCTTCTTGCATCTCTTCTTACAGGAGCATCAGTCTGCTTTTCAGGAACGATAGGATTTGTGGATCTGATCGCTCCGCATGCAGTCAGGATTGTTTTTGGATCATCTCATAAGAGAGTCGTACCTATGTCATTTTTTGTAGGAGGCGCTTTTATGGCGTTTTGCGATATGGTCGCAAGAACAGCAGTAGAGTCAGAGCTTCCGGTAGGAGCAGTTACGGGAGTTATAGGTGCACCATTTTTTGTATGGTTGTATCTTCGCGGTAGTAAAGAGTCATAGGTATGAAAATATTCCATTTTTAACCTCATGTCACGAGCCAAGCGAGTGACTAATGGTTCAAATTGGTGGAGCTCGTGACACCAATTTGGTTTTGAAAATGGAACATTTTCAAACTTATACTTTTAAACATGAAATAAAGAGTCATGAGGTTAACTATGAAAGCAATATCTGTTTCGAATCTGTCAGCCGGATATGGAAGTGATCCTGTAATAAGTGATATAATTTTCGACCTTGAATGCGGGCATAATCTCTCTATTATGGGGGCTAACGGAAGCGGCAAGACTACCCTTCTAAGAAGTCTTACAGGACTTATTGGATATAAGGGCAATATCAGCATATTGGGTCAAGATCTTGGATCTTTAAAAAGGCGTCAGATAGCAGGTATGATGGCCATGATGTCACAGCTGTCTCCTGTATACTTTTCGTATAGTGTCAGAGAGACTGTAGAGCTTGGAAGATATGCAAGACGTGATAATGAAAGACATCAAAAGGGTGCTTCATTTCTGAATATGCAGCTAAGTCATCAAAGCCTTGTACATGACAGAGAAGTGGTTGATAAGTGCCTTGAAATGACAGGTCTTAAGGATATTGAGAAAAAGCAGATAAGTGCTCTTTCGGGAGGCCAGCTTCAAAGAGTCTTTCTTGCAAGGTGTTTTGCACAGGAGACTCCCATAATACTTCTTGATGAACCGACTAATCACCTTGATCTTAAATACCAGGCAGAGCTTATGGAGCATCTTGAGACCTGGTCTAAGGGAGAGACAGCTTTATATGATGGAACTGTGGTTCCTAATACATTAATCGGAGTTTTTCATGATATAAGTCTTGCAGTGGAAGTATCAAGTGATATGATATTTATTAAAAGCGGTAAAGTGCTTTGCAAGGGGGAAAAAGACAAAGTTCTGACCGCAGACGTACTTGAAGAAGCGTATGGAATGGACGTTGCCGGATATATGAACAGGCAGCGCAGAATATGGGGGACGCTTACGTAATGTATTAAACAACATGATACATTGTCTAAAGTTGTTTGATACATGTTACGAAATATGTACACATGCTCCTTCCATATACTAAAAATGAGTATCTTAATGGGAGGATTAAATGAATACAGACAAGATAAGTATACTAAAAGACAACATTGGCAAAGTAATTGTGGGCAAGGACCGTGTAGTGGAACTTGCCCTTTGTGCATTAATTGCAAATGGGCATGTACTTCTTGAAGATGTGCCCGGAACCGGCAAGACTGTCCTGGCCAAGTCTATTGCTGCATCAGCAGGAATTGATTTTGAGAGGATTCAGTTCACTCCGGATCTTCTTCCGACAGATATCACAGGTCTAAATGTCGTAAATGTTCAAAACGGCGAATTTTCTTTTCACAAGGGACCGGTATTCACATCTATACTTCTTGCAGATGAGATCAACAGGGCTACTCCAAGGACACAGGCAGGACTTCTTGAATGTATGGAAGAGCGCCAGGTGACAGTAGATGGTGTTACCAGAAAGCTTCCGGATCCCTTCTTCGTAATCGCAACCCAGAACCCTATAGAGACAGCAGGAACCTTCCCTCTTCCGGAGGCTCAGCTGGACAGATTCATGATGAAGCTCTCCATGGGCTTTCCTTCTCAGGATGAGGAGAAAAAAATTCTCGAAAGAGCTCTTACAGGTGACAGATTAAAGGCTCTTGAAGCTGTAGTAACAGGTGAAGATATCCTGGCATGGAGACAGGAAGCAAGTAGTGTCAGTGTCCACAAAGAGCTGCTAGCTTATATAACTGATATAGTCAAAGCTACAAGAAACAGGTCAGATGTGGCGGCAGGAGTAAGCCCAAGAGGCAGTATAGCACTTCTTCGCTGCGCCCAGGCACTTGCCTTCATAAGAGGAAGAGAGTACGTGGTTCCTGAAGATATCAAGGAACTGGCTGTTCCTGTGCTTGCCCACAGACTTGTGATCCCCCACACTTTTGGAAAGAGCTCATCTTGTGAAGATATAATCCTTAAGATCCTTGATGAAGTACCGGTCCCCACAGAAGAGTTCAGATGATGATCAAAGGATAACAACTTTAGATAAAATCAGGATGCTTCGGAGGGATGAAGTGCAGATAATACTGATAATACCTATAGCATTTTTTATATTCTATTTATATAGATCCTATTTTAAGAGGAAGTGGTCTGAGAATCTAAGCGCTACACTGACATTTGGGAGTGACATAGTAGAGGGCGCAGATACAGTACTTAAGGAAGTTATATCTAATCGCAAGAGACTTGGTATCCCTTTTCTTGAAGTACGTTTTCAGGTCGGTAAGGGACTTGAAGTAGAAAACGGTCAGAACGTAACTGTATCTGACAGGACCAATATCACGGATATATTCAGCTTAAGACGCTATGAGAAGATAACAAGGACACTTCCTGTCCATGGAGCAAGGAGAGGATATTATGAAGTCTTGTCAACAAGCCTTGTAGGCTATGACATGATAGGAGCGGTAGAACATTATGCTCTTAGAGATCAGAATACCTCTTTGTATGTATATCCTATGGTACTTCCAAATGACAGATTCGATGTTTCTTTTTCCAAGATGCTGGGAGATGTAGTTACCAGAAGGTTCCTTCAGGAGGATGTCTTCACATTCAGGGGGATAAGAGATTATACAACGCAGGATACTGTATCTTCGATCAACTGGAAGGCGAGCGCGGCAAGTGCAGGTCTAAAGGTCAATCTTCATGATCCTACATCATCACAGGAGATAGTACTACTTCTAAATGTTGAGGATCCGTCTGTATTGTATGATTCAGAGCTTTTGGAAGACAGTATCAGACTTGTCATGTCACTTACGACATTTTTCATCTCCAAACATATACCGGTAAGACTCATATCCAATGCAAGAGATATCATATCCGGCGATGAGATAGAAGAAAACAGCGGTAACTCCGATGATCACAGGCACCGCATAGCTATGGATCTTGCAAGGATAGATCTGACCAGGGATGTGCGCCCTATGTCAGAGATACTCATTGACAGAGTGATACCAAAGGCAAAGCTTGGATCTTCGCAAAGTGATGTGACGTATATGCTTATATCAAGCTGCCAGAGAGATGATATCATCAGGGCAGCAGGTGAGCTTGCAGATATAAACGGAAGCCTTATATGGCTAAGCCCCCTTACTCCATCCATGGAAGCAAGAGTGCCTGAAGGCAGGATACAGTTCCATAAAGTCAAACACGAATGAGGAAAAGAAAGAGACTTAGTATGATAGCAGAAACTGAAGGAATGACTGTTATACGCATAATCAATAACTGCATGGTGGCACTTAGCATAGTGCTTCTGATTCAGGGGGTCTATGTAGATATGTCATATATGACGCTAATGGCTGATCTTATAATATGCGCGGATGTGGTTGTACTTCACTTTATACTTGCATACCTAAGAAGACTGGTGCCATTTGCTGCAGGTGGCCTTGGACTTATAGGACTTAATTATCTTGTCTTGATGCAGGGATTCAAGGCAGGGAATTATAGCTATGTACCGGTCTTGGTAGTACTTATAGGTGCACTCCTTGTGGCAACATATGCACATCTTAACGAAGTTTGTGTGATACAGCCTACCTACTGGATACTGGTGTACCTTGGAGGATATCTGCTTCTTGCTACATTTATGAAAAGTAATATGCCTCTGCAGTTTGGAGAACTATATACTATATGTATCATAGTATTCTCATTCATATACTCGGTTCTGCATAGGCAGGATAGAAGATTAAGACTATCCAGTGACAGAACCTATGTACCTTCCGAGAGAATCAGATCTGCCAATTTCATACTTATGTCATTTGGAAGCGGTATAGTATTTTTTATAGGGATAGTATTCCTTATGATAGGGCATGGAGAGAAGATAATAAATGCAATATGGAATGCGATACTTGGATTCTTGAGATATCTGTTTGCAGGACTTGATTATGAAGCACAGGAAGAGGTAGCAGTAACCGGAAGTCAAGGTGGAAGCGGCATAGATTTTGGAGAACTTGCCCCGCAAGAAGAAAACCTATTCCTTGATAAGCTGTGGGAGATATTGTCATATGTAATGTCGATTGCTGTAATACTGCTGTGCATATATATCATTGTGTCACTTATAATAAGTTTCTATAAACGCTTCCAGCAAACAGCGGCGGTCAAAGAAAGAGACAAAGTCGAGTACCTAAAACCAAAGGAAAACATATCTTCTATTCATAAAGAAGATAGCAGTCATATAAGCTTCGCAGACCGCTCCCCTAAAGCAAAGATAAGAAGAAAGTACAAAAAGTTTATCAAAAAATCTCCCGGCTTTAATGACATAGAGGATGTCATGACTCCCGAAGAACTAGAAAATACCGCATATAAAGACACATATGAAAACAAGCAGAAAATCCACGAACTTTACGAAAAAGCCCGTTATGGCAACACCCCTGTAAGTGGAAAAGACGTAGCAGAATTCGAAAGATTGTTTTTTTAAGTAATAGAGATTTCGCTTAAAGTTAAGCGTAGTTGGTACTTTGGCTTTATTCTGAATCCATGATTCGAAAATTTATACCTTCTGTAAACATAAAACTTTCACCCCTTGCGGCTGTACATACATAGACCGCTTATAAAGTATTTTAGCGTTCTTTTGAAGGTGTTATAAAATTCAGGAGCGTGATAGATGGAACTTTATATTCTGCATAGGGGCCGCATGTTTGAGCGAAGCGAGTTTCGGCCCCTAGAATATAAAGTTCCAGATATCATGCCCTGAATTATAACACCTTCAAGACGCAAAAATACTTTATAAGCGGTCTATGTATGTACAGCCGCAAGGGGCGGCATATTTTTATCATATAGCGATTTTATGAAAAACCGAAGAATCTGTTGGCGGCGTTGTAGCACAGAATCTGGCATTTTCTTCCAAAGCGTGTATGAAGACAAAGCGCAGGTCCGAATATACCATGCATAAACTTTTTATAGAAATAGTTGTGGTTTTCTTTTAACCATGCAAAAAGCTCTTTTTTCTTGGCAAGGTTTTCAGGCGTACCTGACTTTATAAGAAGAATCGAGGATATTACAGTTATGATCTCAGCATAGTTGTACATGTACTTGCGAAGATGAGCATCCTCGACCTTTCTAAGATCAGTGCCATCGAGCATCATCTTGTTAACTCTTATCTGCTGATCGATCCTAGATATCATGACCTTCTCATTAACAGACTGATCTTCGCGGCCTATAAAATAGTGGTACAGATCTGTATCTGTATAATAGAGCTTCTTGACATAAGGAAGAGGCTTATATACAAAGAGATTGTCTACATAGAATGTGTGCTCAGGAAGATCAAGACCACTGTCTCTAAGTACCTGAGTACGGTATATTGCAGAATGCATCAGTATGTACTGACCCTTTTTGAAATGTCTTGCATGATCCCAGCCTATTACCTGATCGGTGGGAAGAGCGTGTGTATAGCGGATAACCTTCTTCCTGCGTGATCCGACTTTATCATAGATATAGTTGGCAAGAAGGAGGTCAACTTCTTTACCGGTTGTTATAAAGCCGTCAAGCAGTTGTAATATGTGATGGAAGGCTTCTACGCCTACCCAGTCGTCAGAATCTACAACCTTAAAATATGGTGCAGTAGCTTCTCTTATTCCAGTCATGACAGCTCCGCCATGACCCTTATTTTCCTGATGTATTGCGCGGACAATCCCCGGATTGGCCTTTTCAAGTTCCTTGGCAATCTTGAGAGTATCATCTTTGGAACCATCATCTATTATAAGGATTTCTACTTTGTCCCCTCCAGACAAAAGAGTTTCAACGCAGTGACGCATATAGTCCTGAGAATTGTAGCAAGGGATTGCTACGCTCAATATCTTTTTCATGATTAGTTATTGTCCTTGGATTTACTTAAATAATAGGGAATTTCAAACCCTGTAAGACATTTTATCACATTAAGTCAAACGTTGCTAAAAATAGTGATAAAAGGTATATTATCAAGGATAAACTGCAAAAAAAGCTGCCGCATGAGTCTGCGACAGCACTAAAAGCTATATTATTAGTAAAAGATATACATATCTGGCGATCACATCTTAATGAACTGACGTGTATCTTCGTTAAGCTGTTCGGTTACGCCGTTATTGGTAGTCATAGCTTCGCTGATACCGGATATCTGATCTACGATATCCTGAGAATTCTCAGCTGAGAGGTTGATGGCATCGGAAGCTTCCTGAACAGAATCTGTGATGGATGATATGGAATCAGCCATCTCGTTCATGTAGCTGTTAAGATTCTGAGTCTGACCTTCCATGGAGCTTAGCATGTCGGTTAAGAATTCTGCGGTCTGCTCATACTTCTCACCTGTTTCTACGAAGGAATCATAGTCGCTTAGAACTGTAGTATTGATGAAGTCAAGAACCTGCATAGCATTGTCTGCAAGAGACTTAACTGCATCTGTAACTTCATTACTGATATTCTGGATATTGCCTGCTGTCTGACGGGAGTTCTCAGCAAGGGAGCTGATCTCTTCAGCAACGACTGCAAATCCTTTACCGGCTTCGCCTGCCCTTGCAGCTTCTATTGAGGCATTAAGTGCAAGGAGATTGGTCTGAGATGCTATATCAAGGATTACATTTGTAAGCTCATTGATCTGGGCAACCTTTTCACTATCCTTGACGGACTGCTCTAGTACACTGGAGAGTTCTTCCATACGGGAGCCTGTATTGTCTTTTTTGTTCTGGGCATCTTTCTTGATATCGATAGCTTCAGTCTTGATCTCGCCTGCTTTGGTGGTTCCATTCTTGATACCGTCATTGATGGTGCCTGTGGCACTCTTGACATCTTCAAGTTTGCCATTGATGGTGCTGGCAGTATCTGATACGTTCTGCATGCTGGCAGAGAGTTCTTCAAGGGCAGCAGATGTATTGGTAACATTGTCGCTTGCAAGCTGGATCTTGCCTGTTATGTTAGAGGATGAATCTGTAAGTGTATCAGTACTATTTTTGACATTTCTTAATATTCCCTGAAGTGATTCGATGAATTCGTTGAAGCCGTCTTTTATATATATAAGTTCAGAAGATGTATGAGTTGTGATCCTTGCAGTCAAGTCGCCTTTGCGATCTCTTATATCTGAGATTATGGAATTGATCTCGCCTGCAATCTGTTTAACTTTGCGTCCTACCAACATATAGTTGAACATAATGGATATAGCTACTGCAAAAAGGAATATAACAAACATTACATTGACTTTGGTGATAGCACTTTTTTCCTGAGACTCAACTACGTTTGTAAGGATCTCTCTTAGATGGAGAATCTGTTCATCGAGAATTGTGAGTTGCTCTTTCATTGTAGCAAGCTGAGTAGAAGCATCTCCGAATACTACTCCGGTTATAGTATCTACATCAGCATTCTTTGATGCGGCTATTATATTAGTATATCCTTCTTTGTAACCTGAATAGTTTTCTTTTAATATACTGACTGCATTATTGGCTTCGTCAGAACCCTGAGAACCATGTGATGCCATTGATGTAAATGTGCTTTCGATCGTTTTAAGAGCTTCATCCATCTCGCTTAGGCAAGTTTCCATCTCGGTGTTCTTGCTATCAACCTGACCTATAGAAACGAGGGTATCATACATAGTAGCAAGAGCAAATCCATCATTGTCAAGTATACGCATATCAACTTCAAATATACGCATGCTGTCCATGACATTTTCAGCCATAGCTGTAGTACCGATTGATGTGTTAGCGATATTTATCATCTGAGAAGTTACTATAGCAATTGATATAATATATACGATAAGTAAGAAAAAATATGTGACACCGGACATTCCGGAGACAGTTTTTATAAATGGAACTTTTCTGGTATGTGATGATGAAGTCATATTACTACTGTTTTCCTTGGTTAGAACGTCCTTATTCCTGGCCATGATATCCTCGCTTTCTGATGCTAAGTCATCTTATAAAAATATTTTTGATTTACGTATTTGACGAATTGACTTTTTCACACGTCCCTTACGTCATGAATGTAAAGTCAAAACAACTACTACGTATCTTATATCGTATATAACCATCAAATAGTTTATAGAATAATTACATGTACGTTTATTGAAGCGCAAAAAATACTGCATAAGTTTTCCATTGGATAAACTTGAAAATCCCCGGCAATCGTAATGCCGAGGATTTTACAGATAGGATTACCTATGCAGTAGTCAACAATTGTCTGATATATGATATTATAGTATGGACGGATACGATTGTCCGTTTTGATTTCACTTATGTTCCTAATTTATGTACCAATATAGCACTATCAGGAATTAATAGCTCCTTTTATAGCTTTCATAAGATCATCATAGTTTTCAAAAGCTGGAAGATCAGGATTGTCAGCCTTGATCTTGTCTGTGGACTTGAACAGAAAGCCTGCTTTGCTTGCTTTGATCATCTCAAGGTCATTGTAGCTGTCGCCGCTTGCGATTGTCTCAAAACCGATGGACTGGAGGGCTTTGACAGTAGAGAGCTTACTATGATCACATCTCATCTTGAAGCCTGTGATCTCGCCATCTTCTGCAACTTCAAGGCTGTTACAGAAGATTGTAGGCATTCCAAGCTTTTTCATAAGAGGACTTGCAAATTCCTGGAAAGTATCAGATATGATGATAACCTGTGTAAAAGAGCGAAGCTCATCAAGGAACTCTTTGGCACCGGGCATGGGATCGATAGTTGCGATTGTTTCCTGGATCTCTTTAAGGCCAAGACCGTGTTCTTTTAATATACCAAGTCTCCACTTCATGAGCTTGTCATAATCGGGCTCATCTCTGGTTGTTTTGGAAAGCTCCGGAATACCGCTTGCTTTAGAGAATGCGATCCAGATTTCGGGAACAAGAACACCTTCAAGATCTAAACATGTAACGAACATTTAAAATTCCTCCTGAAAAACTTTTACTATAGATTGCTGTAAACAGTATAACAGCTTTTGTATTTTTATACACTAAAATATTAACGCGATAATTTATAAAATACCTAAGATAGGGAAATGAAACGGAGATTATCTAATGGTTTGGAATGTTTATTTTGAAATAGCAGCTCTTATGATATCGGTGGTACTCATGCTTTCGGATCTTTGGAAGAAGCATCTTCCTTTCAGATCCTGGAACTATTTTGCATGGATTTTGAGCTTGCAGATCATATGCTGTATATTTGATATTATTTCATGTGGTATGGCTATAAGACCGTATAGGTATTCAATACGAATACATTATCTTATCAACATCATATATTATATTTCTTATATCATGGAGATATGGTCGTTTGCTATATTCACTATAGCTATGACAGGTAAGAGTAAGAGCATAAGAAGGACAACCTGGTTTGTAATTGCGCTTCCTTATCTTGTATCTTTTATATCTGTTCTGATCACGCCTTTTACCCATATGTTCTTCTATATAGACAGTGAAGGCGTATATCACAGGGGCTGGGCATATTACTATACCTGGCTTACATTCCTTGCCTTTTATATCCTGCTTCCAGTGGCATATGCCTGGTTCTACAAGGTTCAAATGGCGCCTTACAGGATGATGTATACTATAGGTTTTTGGGCATTGTCACTTACTGGTATGCTGTTGCAGGGATCTATTTTTACAGACGTACTTCTGGAAGGAATATTCAATACGGCAGCTATACTTATAATATACCTAAATATCCAGAATCCATCCCAGTTTACTGATGCGGATACAGGTCTGTATAACCAGTGGGCACTTGGAGAAGTTATTGATGAAAAGCTTGAGTATGGTGATCCTATCGATATAAGCGTCATCGGCATTGAGAACTTTCCTGTACTAGAGAGTATATATGGTCGAAGGAAACTCATGAGAGTTCTTCATAGTATAGCAGACGAGATCACAGAACAGGTCAAGGGAGTCAACCTTTTCTATATGCACAGGGGGAGGTTTGCACTTCTTTTTAATAAAAATACCAATCATAAGCAGATAGAGCATGCTATAAGAAGACGATTTGAGATGCCTTGGGGCGAAGAGGATGGCAAGGTTACTTTCAAAATACATATAACCCACCTCGATGAAGATGTGCCCAAGATGAGTATCCGCGAGATATTCGATTCACTTGAAGAGGGACTTCGTAATGCTGAGATGAAGGATAACGAAGTGACCGAGATCATCAGTGCGCAGAGGGTAGAGGAGATAAGAGACGGTATCAAAGTAGAGCACGCTGTCAGCAAAGCTATCAGGGAGCGAAGGATACGAGTTGCCTTCCAGCCTATTTATTCTACCAAAAAAGAAAGGATCATATCAGTAGAAGCGCTGGCAAGAATTGTGGATGACGAGCTTGGGATAATAGAACCTGACGTATTTATTCCTATTGCAGAAAAGAACGGAACTATAGGATTTATAGGATCTCAGGTATTTGAGCAGGTATGCTCTTTTATCAGAGAAAGGGATATGGAGGACCTTGGTGTCAGATTCATAGAGGTCAACTTATCACCTATACAGTGTAAGTCGGGTGAACTTGTATCAGACCTTTTCAATCTTATGGACAGATACGAGATCGACCCCAGACAGATCAATTTCGAGATAACAGAATCAGCTATGACAGATAGCAAGATTCTCAACGAGATGATGAATAAGATCATTCAGAGGGGCAGTACTTTTTCTTTGGACGATTATGGAACTGGTTATTCCAATCTTGTTGAGCTTCTGGATCTTCCTTTTAAGATAGTCAAGATAGATAGGTCTCTTGTATGGTCTTATTTTAACGGGACTTCAGATGTACTTCCTGATATTATCAAGACCTTTAGTAAAAGAGGTTATGAGATTGTAGCAGAGGGAGTTGAGACTCATAATATGGCAGAAAAGCTCCGTGACATGGGATGCGACTATCTTCAGGGATTCTATTTCTCCAAGGCTCTTCCTGCAGATCAGCTTGTATCATATGTATACAACAACCGTCGTCTTCGCATCATGGAGGAGATGAGGCTTTGATTAATTATTTGCTCGATGAAAGGATAAGTGACTAATGGGTGCTAAGATCAAAAAGAAGACTTGGAAGAGGTTTATCAAGTGGGGAGTTATTGCTGTTGTAATAGTGGCAGTTGTACTTTATTTTAGAAATGCTGCAGGCAATGTAGCGCAGTCTTTGTACAACGAAGATAAGGCCAGCCTTCGTGACATACAGACATATCACACATTCACAGGTACTACAGAACCTGTAGATTCTCTGGATGTGATCCCTTCTGTGACAGGTGTTAAGGTTACAGAGGTTATGGTGGAAGTTGGCGATGAAGTCAAGTCCGGCGATGTACTGATGACCCTTGATACCTACAATATCCAGAATCAGATAGATCAGTTATCGGCCAGTATGGACGTATCTGATACTCAGAGTGCCATAAGTATAGCTCAGGCACAAAAATCCTATGATGATCTTAAATATGAAATAGATAACGGACTTAATACTCAGCTTCAAAACACATTAAATGGTATAGATTCTGCCTTTGCCAGTCTTGTGACAGCGCAGGAGAATTATAATAACGAAGTTGAGCTCAATAACAGGCAGCTGTCCGATAAGATAAGCACTGCTATCCACAATGTTGATACCGCATACAGCACTGTATCAAATGCTCAGACGTCTCTTTCAAGAGCGCAGGAAGATCTGTCCAAGGCTGAGGATAATGGCCTTAGCGGAGATTCTCTTACTCAGTACAAAAGAGCCGTAGAAGATGCACAGACTTCTGTAGACAGTGCCTGGGATAGTTATAATTATGCAGTTTCTATGTACGAAGCTGCCAAGATGAAGGAAGAGGATTCACTTACTTCTCTGTATGATAATCTCATCACAGCTCAGATAAATTACTTAAATGCAATAGATTCATATAATGCAGCAGTTCTGTCTGTCAATCAGGAGCTTGAAGGATATCAGCTTACGATTCAGTCAGCAGTAGCAGGTAGCAATGATTCTGTCAATCAGCTTAAGCTTGCTGATCTTCAGAAGCAGCTGTCTGATTGTACTATAACTGCGCCTATGGATGGTATAGTTTCTAAACTTCCGGCAGAAGAAGGCTCATATGTTCAGGCAGCAGGAAGCGTTGCAACAGTAACTGATTATAGTCAGATGAAGATAGCAGTTAAGATAGGAGAGTACGATATCCTTGGCGTTGATGAAGGTGACAGTGTCATAGTATCAATAGATGCACTTGATGCTACTTATGACGGCACTATCAAAAAGATCGCCAGAGATGCTACAGTTCAGGGCGGCGTATCATATTTTGAAGCTGAAGTTGAGATAGAGGCTGATGAAGTTGTAAGAAGCGGTATGAGCGCTGAAGTTAAGCTCATAATAGAAGATGTGAAGCAGGTTGTATCTGTGCCTAGCGCTGCTGTAGTAGCTGATTCAAATGGTGAATACTTTGTATATGTCAAAGACCCGGCTGACCCTAAGAATACTACTCCTGTCCAGATCCCTGTAACTATAGGCGTCACAGATGGATCATATACACAGATAACACAGGGACTTAGCGAAGGTGATGATATACTGGTTCCAAAAACTGACTCTATGGCACTTTTGATGCAGGAGATGTCAGACAGGAGGGATGGCGCATCATCTAGTGATGGAGGCGCCAATGAGTGATAAGATTACAGATAATATAGTTAATACTAATGATATAGTTGATACTGATAATACAGTTGAAACTGATAGTTTTGATAAAAAAGTTGATATTGATAATACAGTTGATACTAATAATATTATTGTTCCTAATACTATAGAAAAACAGACTAATGATATAGCCAATGATAACGCTGATAAGATCCTTATCATGCGCGGTATCTGCAAAGATTATAAGATGGCAGGAGAGACTCTTCATGTACTTAAGAATATAGATCTGTCAGTTAAGAGAGGACAGTTCCTTGCAATACTGGGGCCATCAGGATCGGGTAAGTCTACTCTTATGAATATCATAGGTTGTCTTGATGTACCTACAAGCGGTGAATATGAGCTTTCAGGACGTGTTATAGCAGATGAAGATGAAGCGTCTCTTGCCAATATCAGGAACAAAGAGATTGGTTTTATCTTCCAGTCATTTTATCTATTGCAGAGACAGACAGCATTTGAGAATGTGGAACTTCCTCTTATATATGCAGGCATGCCGGAGAAAAGGCGCAGAGAAAGAGTCGAAGAAGTCCTTGAGAAAGTAGGTCTTGCCGACAAGATGTACAATCTTCCCAATCAGCTATCCGGTGGTCAGCAGCAAAGAGTAGCTATAGCAAGAGCTGTATCTACTAATCCGACTATCCTACTTGCAGATGAGCCAACAGGTGCTCTTGACCAAAAGACAGGAGCTGCTGTTATGGACCTGTTCCATTCCCTTAACGAAGAGGGAAGGACCATCATCATGATCACTCATGACAGGAAGATAGCAGGACATGCTAGACGTATTGTCAAGATCCTTGACGGAGTTATAAGTGAAGGAGATGTCGAAGATGCGTAAGTTTATAGGAATGATCAAAGAAAGCATCAAGATGTCTGCTCAGAATATCAAGAGCAATAAGATGCGTTCTTTTCTTACAATGCTTGGAATCATGATAGGTGTAGCATCTGTAATAGGACTTATCACGATAGTACAGACTGCGTCTGATTATGTTATGGGACAGTTCTCAGAACTTGGTGCAGGCACGATAACGGTTATGACTCCAGGAACAGCCCTAAAGAACGGACTTACAGAAAAAGATGTAGAGAACCTTAGAAATATCGAGGGTGTAGACGGTATAGCACCTTCTGTATCAGCTACAGTAAGCGCTGTAAGCGAGGGCGAGATATATGATAATGTAACCATGGATGGGGTGGACGTGAGCTTTTTTGCCCATAATGATATCATAGAAGAAGGGAGATCCTTCAGAGAATTTGAAGCAGATGGCTATACGCAGGTATGCATTGTTGACAGGACTTTTATAAGTAAAGTCCTAAAAAGCGGTGATGTTATAGGGCAGACTGTACATATCGGCGGATACGATTATCTTATTATCGGTATACAAGGAGAAAGTACTAATCTATCTGCTGCATATTCAGATACCAGTAACTCGGATGGCAATGTCATAGTTCCTTACAGGAATGTCATGAGGATGACATTTGCAAGTAATATCACAAACTTTAATGTATATGTAAAAGACGGAACTTCGACAAGTGATGTTGAGACATCGCTCAGACAGGAACTTGATCGTATCTATAATGAAGCTGACAATGCCTTTTCTGTGATCAATCTGGAAGCCCTTGTTAATGTTATGGGATCTGTTCAGTCCATGCTGACATCTATGCTTGGAGGCATAGCATCTATAGCGCTTCTTGTAGGCGGAATAGGTATTATGAACATGATGCTGACTTCAGTATCAGAAAGAACCAGAGAGATAGGCCTTCGTAAAGCTCTTGGCGCCCAGCCGTCAAGGATACAGGTTCAGTTTTTGATGGAGTCTATAATACTTTCACTTATGGGCGGATTTATAGGAATAATCCTGGGACTTATCATAGCATATGTAGGATCGAATCTTATGGATGTTGCTTTCAAGATATCCTGGGGAGCTGTGGCTCTTGGCGTAGGATTCTCTGCAGCTGTTGGCATCATCTTTGGATGGATGCCTGCAAGACGTGCCAGCGAGCTCAATCCTATCGATGCACTTAGATCGGAATAATAGATTAGGAAAAGAGGGTGAAAATCATGAAAAGATTGTCTGTAAAGATGGTGTCAAAGACTTGTGCATTTGTACTTACAGGTTTTATCGCTGCATCAGTTCTATTTAGTCCTATCACTGCAAGCGCAGGACCTGCGTATGATAGTGATTTTACCAAGACATATGTATTTGAAACACTTATAAAACCTGCACTTACCAATCCTTATACAGATGATAACGGGATATATGAACAGCTGGAACTGTGTTTCCGTTATCGTGTTATGACTATGGGCGAAGTTCTGGATATGTATGATCATGGATATACGGTGCCTGTTACAGTCCTTGAAAGGCTCTATAAGGCTGGATGGATCAACAGCTACGTATATCACAGGGCAGCAGGACTTGTTCCTACACCTGAAGATATGAGCGATGTATTTGATTATGTATATTATTACAATGCTAATCCTGATCTTCAGGCAGTATTTGGACTTAACGAAGAGGCCCTTTTCCAGCACTTCCTTCTGTGTGGAATGGCTGAGGGGAGACGAGCAAGCGTTAACTTTGACCCTGTATATTTTAAGAACAGATATCCTGATATAGCGGCTGAACTTGGTGATGACATGGCCGAGTATTATATCCATTACATAATTCATGCAGTAGAGCAGGGAAGAGTGGGAAGCCCTGAGGATCAGGCCGAGAAGATAGACCATCTTAACGATTATGCCAACGAGAATGATCCAAGGTACTAACGATGTTTTTGCTTATAAGTTTTTGGGTGAAGAAATCCTCTTTTTTTTCCGATAATATTCTAGAGCCTGTTTTGTTTGTGTTTTGGAGGATCTTCTGTATATGGCGCTTTTTGACTTTAAGTTTAAGCCCGGCAAAGCCTTAAAAAAGGGAATTCAATACAGATCTGTCTGGAAAGATTTTGAGGATGGTTCATCTGCGGCGCTTCTGTCATACGTCGGAGATATGTTTAAGTGCGACCGTGTGATAGTACTTCTAAGAACGCCTGAAGATACATATAGATGCACTGATGAGTGGTGCGGAGAAGGAATAAGCTCTGTACGAGATCAGCTTCAAGAACTGACCTGGCTGGATATGATGCCGTGGCTTGACGTCGTTGAAGACGGCAGAGTCACCATAATAGAAGATGTCAGCAGTATCAAAGATACTAATAATGAATTATATCTAAAGCTTGAGAAGTACGGATCCAAAGCTGTTATTATGGGTCAGCTCTCGCATATGGGCGAGGATCTGGGCTTTTGGCTTGTTGTAAATCCGACCTTGGAAAATATACAGAATATTTCTGCGATTTTCCAGGGCATTTTTTATCTGGTAGGGAATCTGTATCACAGTCAGGGTACAATCGAGCAGCTCAAGGATATAGGCTTTATGGACAAGCTGACAGGTGCTGCTAACCGTAATGCTCTTACAAGAGATATAGAGCAGTTCAGAGTGGGTGTGCCTCTTGCTATCCTGTTTGCAGATCTTAATGGCATGAAGGAGATCAATGATACAGAAGGTCACGAAGCAGGTGACAGACTCCTTATTAATGCCTGCGATGCTATAAGGGAGGTGTTCCCACCTGATAGCCTGTATAGAATAGGTGGTGACGAGTTCCTTGTTATTCTCTCTGACATTGATAAAAGAGAATTCGATGAAAAGACGCTGCAAGTTAGAGAAAGCTTCAAGAATAGAGAAGTTCAGGTTGCCATAGGCGCTGTATACGCAGAAAGCTACCAGAGGAATTTTGACGAGCTCAAATCTCAGGCTGATGACCTTATGTACAAGGACAAAAAGTCGTCTTATAAGACTTTTGAAGAAGGCGAAGAGACAAGCAGCAGGCCTGATGAAGTTATGGAAGTCTATCCTCAGGAAAATGGCTACAGAGTCATATACTGTGTTCCACATAAATATGAGGACAGAGGCGGACGTGAGAAGACAGGTATTTTTTCAGTTAAGCTTAATTCAATAGCGGATAATCAGATCCATCCTAGCGATAAGCTCAAGTATCTGGACTTTTGGAATGTGTCATCTCTTATTACTAATCTTGAAAAAAGGCACAGAGAAGATGCGGCTATCATCAAGTATCGTGCACGTACTGTGGACGGTTTCTGGTGCTGGGTAGAAGAGCAGATCACAATGCTAAGGCGAGATAACAATAAGATAGTCCTTATTAGCTCGCTTAGAGATATAAGTGATCAGCGTGAAAGAGAGCCGGTATCAGAGAATCTTACAAGTAGTTCTGAAGATTTTGTGGCTCAAAAGCAGCTCTATCTTAACAAGAAATTCACTGCTCAGGCAGAAGAGTGGCTTGCGGGACGCAAAGAAGGCGAGAATGTCTGCACTATAGCTATTAATCTGGGTCACCTAAGACTTTATAATGATACTTTTGGAAGGAATGCCGGAGATCAGCTTATAACACTGGCTACAGATGTTGTATCTCAGGCTGCATATATGCTGCACGGACTATCTGCGTATCTTGGCGGAGACAATTTCTGTGTTATAGGTCTTGCGGTTGATTTTGGAGATGCAGAGAATCTGGCAGATTATATCAGGAAGAATCTAAGAGATTATCATATGGACGGCGGCTTTGCTCCGGCTGTAGGAATCTATACTACTATTGACAGAAAAGAGACCTTTGCGACTATGCATGATAGAGCTCTGATAGCTCTGTCCAGTGTCAAAGACAATTATAATGAGCATGTACATGTGTATAGTACAGAAGACTTCAGGACTGAGACCGAGAGTAAAAGGCTCCATGTTCAGGAGATACAGCTTGCCCTTATACAGAATGAATTCAGATGCTATATGCAGCCTGCAGTAGAAGTTGATACAGGTAAGATAGTCGGTGCCGAGGCTCTTATCAGGTGGCAGAGAGGGATCAATCTGCTGCGCGCAGAGAGCTTTATCGATATATTAGAAGAAAGCGGATATATCCTGTCTCTTGATATCAAGATGTGGAGACGACTGTTTGAATGGATGAGAGATTCTAAAAAAAGGGGTATAATTCCTCTGCCATGCTCTATTAATATATCCCATGTGGATTTCCATTATATAAAAGTGGCTGAGACTTTAATAAAGCTCCTTAATGAATATTCTATCGAATCCAAGTACCTCATAATAGAACTTTCAGAACAGACATATGCAGATGATCCTGAGAATATCAGTAGACAGGTCGATGTCATGCGTAATGCTGGTATAAGGGTATTTATGGATGATAGCGGATGCGGGTTCGATAGCTTCAGAATGCTGTATGGAACTACTCTTGATGGTATCAAGATGAACCAGAGCTATCTGAGTATGCTGCCTATGGCAAGCAAGGCTTTTAATCCTGTTAAGATGATGCTGGATGTGGGTAGAGAAAGTGATATCCCGGTCATCTCAGAAGGAGCAGAGACACGTGAGCAGGTAGAGAACCTTAAACAGATAGGTTGCAGATTCATCCAGGGCAATTGCTACTATCGCCCTATGACGCTTGCGGATTATGAAAAGCTCCTTATCAAGAAAGGTTATGGCAGTTTGCCGCTGACCGTGTGAAAATAGTTTGACAGATATATTAAAACATCCCACTTGGATGGACCGACATCCCCAAAGCCTTTTACAGTGGCAGGCAGTATATAAATCATTGCCACACTGTTAATCGTTTTAAAATTCATGGCATGATATCTGGAGTTTTTTATTCTGGGGTCTGAAACTCGCTACGCTCAGACATGCAGACCCCTTGCAGAATAAAAATCTCCATCTATCACGCTCATGAATTTGATAAAACGATTAAAAAGTGTGGCAATGATTTATATACTGCCTGCCACTGTAAAAGGCTTTGGGGATGTCGGTCCATCCAAGTGGGATGTTTGCTTTGCGCCGACAGGAGTGGAACGTAGATGTGAGAGTTTCGAAGAAACGGAACAATCCGGTAGTCATATGGTGTCAAAAGGAACTTTTGACACCTACCTCATTATATTGGCGTCTATATGAACTTTTGAAAATCGTCATATTATGAAGACAGCGATATTACTTGGCGTACTGTTGGATGTCGATATCGCCGTATTCGTCTGCAAGATATTTGTCATAAAGTTGTTGGAGGTCTTCGACATTCTCTTCAGAGAGGTTCTCCTGAACATACTCGGCAGCGCTTTCTATGTCTCCATTTGATACATAGGAGGTTATGGTTGATACGGCTTCCTGGTCGACATTTTCTTCTATTATGGTGTTGAGAGTTTCCTGATCTTCCGGGTCCATTGAATTAAGGACTTCTTCAACTTCCTTGGATGTTACAGATACGCCGGATGATGCGGCTACCTGTTCTATTACGTTGGATACGGCGTAGTTGACGGCTTTCTTCTTGAGCATGGAATCCCATACTGCGATTTTGAATATGAATATGACAAGGCCGAGTATTATCAGTATAAGCAGGAACTGAATAAGTTTTGCTCCTGTATTCTTCTTTCTTCTTCGATTAGACATGTTTGGGTCTCCTTCGGTTATATAGGTGGTTGTTTTGGGGGCGCCATTGCATGGCAGTATCCATGCAGGGCGAGAAGTTTTAGTTAATTATAGAACAGATGATGGGGCATGTACAAGATAGAGAAGGGGGAGTGAATGGGGAGTGGATATGTCTAAGATAGTGTGAACATATTAAAGGTTGAGTAGATATACATAAATAGATGTACATTAGATATACATAATATATACGTAATATAGAGGTGTATACTAAAGATAGAGTTATTATCTAAGAGGCTGCGGGAGGAGAATTAAAACTATGAAGAATAATACAAGTATTAAAAGTATTATAAGTATGATAATAGTAATATCAGTTCTTGCGACCGGATGTGGCAAAGGTGGTGAAAGCGTTTTAACAGATGATGGAAATACTTCAGAAAGCGTTGACACTAAGACTTATAAAGAGGCTGAAATAGAAGATACTACGCCGGGAAAGAGCGAATATTCGAATAAAGAGTCTAATGAAGAAGCTGGTAATAAGGCTTCCTCAGAGGCACGGACTAATAGCTCTGAAGATAATAGCGTAGATACTGCATATGATTCAAGTTCTGCAGGTGTGTCTAAAGATAATGACGATACTAAGGTCGTTTCTGATAATGATAAGATAGAAGATACTAACCAGAATAAAGGGGACAAGACAGATATGGATAGTACTATAAGCAGTGAAGATTTCTATATATCAGAAATCACTGATGAACTTTTTGACAGGATGAAGGGTAAGTCTTATAAGGATGACTGTAATGTTCCAAGAGAGGATCTTAGGTACATCCATATACTTCATAAGAATCTTGAAGGAGATACCTGCGAAGGCGAGATGGTATGTCATAAGATCATAGCTCAGGATCTTTTGGAGATATTTGAAGAGCTATATCTTAACGACTATCCTATAGAACGCATGGTACTTATAGATGAATACGGTGCTGATGACGAGACTTCTATGACAGCCAACAATTCATCCTGCTTTAACTATAGAGTTATATCTCATACTACCAAGATATCTAAGCACGGCCTTGGAATAGCTGTTGATATTAACCCTTTATACAATCCGTATACCAAGATAGTAGATGGAACGAGAATAGTCGAGCCGGCAGCAGGTGAGCCTTATCTTGACAGAGAAGCAGACTTTCCCTACAAGATAGATGAAGATGACCTGTGCTATAAACTCTTTATAGAACATGGATTTGAATGGGGAGGCAGTTGGACCAGTGCCAAAGACTACCAGCACTTCGAAATGCCGGACTTTGTTGCAGATGAGCTTCGCGCTACTTACAACTAAAGAGATTGATTATTGAACAGACACTGCCCTCATAGATGTGCTGACATAGACGCACTTCCCACGAGGGCAGCATGAATTTATATGTTAGCCTAATAGAGTTGATGCTATCAGTGAATAGGCCATGATGTATATGCAGACGATTGCAAACAGGATGGAACCGGAGTTCTTGAAGGCTGCGCCGGAGAGCATTTTGTGAGGTACTTCATTTGGCGCTTTTTCAAGATGTACATCTTTTTTGATGATAGTATATATTATGGATACGATTCCAAGTCCTATCATCACATATATGAAATAGGTATATACTACCGGCATATAAGGTGCCATTATCGCTGATGATGAGTTTACTATCATATGCATCACAATTGTCATTAGGATATTGCCTGTTCTGACATATACATATCCAAATATCAGGCCAAGTGCAAATGCATAGAAGAACTGGTATATATTGCAGTGGAACAGTCCAAATGCAAGTGCGGAGTAGATAATAGCCGTAAGCTCGCCGTAACGCCTTGTCCTGTCTATTATCAGCTTTCTATAGATCAGCTCTTCAAATATAGGTGCGAGCACGGATACCATTATTATAGACAGGATGTTATCGCCTGATATAAGTGTATTGATCATGGAATTCTCAGCTTCACCACCTGACAGAAGCGCAGCAAGATAATTACTAAAGTTGGCGAGTAATACTGTCACAGGGAACATGATGCATATTGCTCTTATGTACTGATTCTTGGAGATAGTGCCTTTTACAACATATTTAGAACCATTGGAGAGTTTTGCAACAAGCGCGCATAAAGGGCAGGCTATACCATATATGCTGACGATATTAGTTAGTGCTAAAAATGTTGTATCAGTATATATATCTGTGAGTTCCAAGTGGCTTTTTGCAGAGATTATCTTGGCAAGGACATCTCCTATTATACCTCCGATTGCATTAGCTGCGAGCATGAATGTAAGGATAGCAAAGCCTATGATTGTATAGGCTTTTTTGGCATTATCAAGGTTTCCATACAGTAAGGCTTTAGAAGATCTGCTATCCTGAGATTCCAAGACTTCATTAAGATCATCTTCTTTGGTTTTGACTTTGCCTGTTATTGCACCAGCGATTTCTGCGAAGATTCCCTTTGTACCTTTTTTGAACAGCCTGTTCTTATAAACTCTTCCTGTGAGGATTGCAAGTAGTACTGTAAAAAGAAGAAGGAGAGCCAGATACAATACAAATGGTATAAATCCTATCTTTGCAGATACGATATCTCCAGGCAGGACAAAAGCTGATGTGAAAGGAATGATCCTGATGATAGTCATTCCGATAGGGTCATTCTCTGTAAAAAGAGGTACATAGAAGGAAGTAAGGAAGCCTACCAGCATAGTCATAAATGACATGGATGTTGTCTGCGATAACTCTTCTGCAGTTGCAGCAAATGATGCAAAAAGGGCTGATACAAAGCAGTAGAATAAAAACGCACATAACAGAGCTATAACAGCAAGTACCAAAAGGACATAGAAGTTTGCAGATACACCGTTTTCAGGTAACATATCCATAAATACAGAGATGATGTCAACACGGCTAAGCCCGATCACGTCAGTTATAACTACGTTACTTATTACAAGACCTGTGACAGCACATACGATCCATACTGCAGTCTGGATCACTGCTTCACAGAAGATAGCAGTAACTTTACCAAATATAATGGCAGAAGGACCTGAAAGTGTCAGGATATATTCCATGAGTTTGGAAGTCTTCTCCATACTTACTATCTGACCGATGCTCTGACCATAGAATATCACAAGGAAATATAAGACCATCATAACGAGCATGGGAGCCAAATAAGAAATAAAAGAATAATCTTCTTCTTCCGAAGGTTCATTGATGGTGATCTCACTTATATTAAGATCACTGACTGCCATATTGATCTTATCTGCAGATACTCCTGTGCTGCTTATCTTAGCATTCTTGACTGTTTCAGAAAAGTCTCTAGCAAAGTCCTTGGCATCGCCGCTTCCTACCGTGCTTTCTTTTGGGATATAAATGGTTAGATCGCAGCTTTCTTCACTTTCTTTTATGTTAAGTACTATAGAAGTATCTTCGTTGTCTCCGAGTGCTGTGACATCCTTGGCAGCTTCTTCGGCGCTTAATCCGGATACTTCACTGATCGTAAGATATGGATAGTCTTTTTGATGTTTCTGTTCAAAACTATCTATATCCAAAGAAAGATCTGTCTCGTTAACTATATATACAGCTTTTAGGTCGCTTGCCTTATCCTTGTCATCAAGAGCTCCTGATATAAGGATGTTGGAAACAGCAGCTATTATCAAAAAAGCTATACCTACAAAGACTGTAGAGCCAATAAATTTTTTGCCTTTAATGGCTTGTTTTAGTGTGAATTTACATATTTTAAGCCAGTTTTTCATACAACCACCTGTTTTTTCATGAGTTTGATAACGTCTTTAGCTTTGAGTCTCTTGCCCTGGAACAGGAGCATGGATTCATAAACTGCTGAAGATAGAATGAAGATGATAACTGCGGCTATGACTATTACTATAAGAGCTATAAGTCCTGTCAGGATGCTGATCTTGCCTGTAAGTATAAGGGCAGGTGTGATGAATGCACCGGTAAAAGGACATATTGCTATAAAATTCTTAAAAGCTTCAGTTCCGCTCATGTTAAGCATCATGATAATAAGAGCCATGTCTGCATAAGTGCAGATAATAAGAAGGAAGCTGAATGTCTTATACGCATCCTGGAGCTCATCAAGCTTGGATACACTTGCACCTGTCAAAGCTCCTATTATTGAATACAGGCAAAGTCCTGCAAGGAAGTATAAAACAGTTATTACAAGCTTTGAAAGCGTGATATTCTCCCATATTGAAGAGACTACAACTACACTTCCTGAAGATGCGCTTGAAACTATGTTCTGCGCATTTATGATTATGCACAGAAGCTGTGACAGGAAGAAGCACCCGTAAGCAGCAAAAGTTGTGATCAAAGTCTCTAAAAGCCTTGCACAGATCTTGCCGGACAGTAGTGCAAGGGGCCTTGTTCCTGTAAGGAGATATTCGATAACCCTTGAAGACTTCTCTGTTGCTATAGAAGTTGCTACATTTCCAACAGACATATTTATGAACATGAATACTATCATAAGACCTGCCAGCATTACGAAGTAATCGCCGGATGAGATACTTCCTGTATCTTCGAAGAAGTTACCCTCTTTATCAGTTTTCATGACTGTCACGTCGAATTCTTTGGACAGATATTCATAATCTTCTTCGCTTACGCCAAGGTTTTTAAGAACTCCTTCTCTGTAAAAAGATACATAGGCATCTTCAAAATCAGAAAGCTCAGAATCTTTTATCTTAGACCCTGGAGAACGTGTAATATAAACATCAAATCCTTTTTGCTTATCATACTCTGTTTTAATGATAAGACTATAAATGTCTGTGTCCTTATCAAAACTGTCTATAGCTTCATCGTATGACTTTTCGGAGTCTGTTATGAATGAAACATTCTTGTAGACTTCGTTATCTATAAAAGAATCAAAGTCTATCTCAAGACCTGAATTATCATAAATATATACTGATTCAATAGAAGATATTGCCTGAGTATTCTTGCCTGAATCGTCACTATTTTTGATATTACTTATGATAAGCATTAAGGGCATATAACAGAAGGAAAGAGTGCATATTATAGCCAGGAATACCTTGAAACCTGTTTTCTTGATGCCTGTCATGAATTCAAACATAAAGACTTGCTTGAATCCTCTTAGATCATTTTTATTCACTTATGGTTTCCTCCGCTTTGTTATCTGCGTTATTCTGATCGTTATCTAAAGCACTTTCTCCGACGCTTTCAATGAAGATCTCGTGAAGTGAAGGCTCTCTGAGTTCGAATCTTACGATGGTCCTTGATTCATCGCTAAGGCGCTTTAGAAGGGATTTGGCTTCAGATTCATCCTTGACCTTGAGTTGTATGCCGGCAGGTGTGTTATTAACGACCTTGATGCCGAGTGTGCTGATAGTATCTGAGATATCCTCATCACACTTAACAAAGAGGTTGACACGACCGTAGGATTTTTTGATCTGGTTGAGATTGCCGGATACTACAGCTTTGCCCCTGTTAAGGATAGTGATGTCTTCGCAGAACTCTTCTATGACAGGCATCTGGTGGGATGACATGATGATATATTTGTTCCTGGCGATCTCTTCACGGATAACGCTTTTGAAAAGGTCTGTATTAACCGGGTCAAGGCCTGAAAGCGGCTCGTCAAGAATCAGAAACTGAGGGTCTGATATAAGAGCAGCCATAAGCTGGATCTTCTGCTGGTTACCTTTGGACATCTGATCTGCGAGAGTTGGTTTGAACTTCTTACCCTTTTTTCTCTCAGGAAAAAGATACTCTGTGACCTTGAGCCTGTCTCCCCAATACTTGATCCTGTCCATTGCGGTATCTGCGGATAAGCCCTTTAAAGATGCGAAGTATAAGAGCTGATCCATGATAGGATATTTGGGATACAGACCTCTTTCTTCTGCAAGGTATCCGACGTTGACTTTACGTGTATCAAAGTTCTCTCCGCCAAAGAGAACTTCGCCGTTATCTCTTTCGAGTATTCCAAGCATCATACGAATGGAAGTTGACTTGCCTGCGCCATTGGTTCCAAGAAGCGCATATACTCCGGGTTCTTTAAGTTCAAATGAAAGATCTTCGACTGCCTGTTTATCTCCAAATTTTTTCTGCAAATGTTTAACTTCAAATGCCATGTGATATCTCCTCAATATATCAATTCAATAATTTTAACATCCTAAAAATTGTAACAAAAAAGATAAGAAACTCCAATATCCGAAGCTTAATTCAAGCTTAAAATAAGTCAAAATTAGGAGAAACTAATTCAGTGAAAAAACAGTATTAGAGTTTTTTTATAAAAATAATTTAAAAAGTAAATATTGGTTACGGTATCGTTTGATTGTAATTTTGGGCGTTTAAAAGTAGATGAAATATGGTACAATAATCACACTTAAAAATATTAAACTATTGTAATCGGTAAAACCATACTATAAACTTAACTATAAGTTTTGTAATAAGATAAACGGTGTAAGGGGCTTGGCATTGTACCTTGGCTGGTGGTCATAGCCTTATCATCGAAGGAGTTTTTATGGAATCAGGATATGTTATCAGTTGTTGTTCGACAGTAGATCTTCCAAAGGATTTTTTTGAAAAAAAGAATATCAGATATATTTGTTTTCATTATCAGCTGGATGGAGTAGACTATCTGGATGATCTTGGTCAGACGATACCTTTTGACGAGTTTTATAAGAAGATGGAGGAAGGGGCTGATACCAAGACTTCACAGATCAATGTAGAAGAGTACGAAGAGTATTTTGAAAGTATAGTAAAGGAAGGTAAGGATATCATCCACCTGACTCTTTCTTCAGGAATATCAGGTACTATCAATTCTGCCAATATTGCCAAGGATATGGTGCTGGACAAATATCCTGACAGAAAGATAGAGATAATTGATTCACTTGCAGCTTCATCTGGATATGGACTTCTTATGGATATACTTGCAGATAAAAGAGATCAGGGACTTAGCTTTGAAGATCTTTGCGCATTTGCTCTTGATATAAGAAACAAAGTGCAGCACTGGTTCTTCTCAACTGATCTTACATTCTATATAAAAGGAGGCAGAGTATCCAAAACAGCAGGATTTGTAGGATCTATGCTCAATATCTGTCCTCTTCTTAACGTTAATATAGAAGGTAAGCTTATCCCCAGAGAGAAGATAAGAACCAAGAAGAAAGTATCACAAAGAGTTGTCGATATCATGGAAGAAAGGGCACTTGGCGGCAAAGACTATAGTGGCAAGTGCTTCATATCCCAGTCTGCATGCAGAGAAGATGCAGAGTATGTTGCAAGCCTTATAGAAGAGAGATTCCCTAAGCTTAAAGGCAAAGTGATGATCAACGATATAGGTACCACCATCGGAAGCCATACAGGCCCGGGAACTGTCGCGGTATTCTACATAGGCGATCAAAAAGATGATTAAAAAAGTCCCTTGATTCTTGGTACGAATGATATGCATCAGAATCAAGGGATTATTTTAGTAGTAGCTAATTCGTATATACCAAAAGGACTGTCAATTGATGAAATTAAGAACAATAGATCAAGGTGAATTGATTTTGGGGCTGTTTGCGCAACAGCCCCTTCTGCATCTTCTGAGAAAGTCTATCCGAGAATTTTACTTTGACCTTAGTTTGTTTTGCCCATCTGTTCTAGCATAAATTCTTTTACTGCCTTAGTGACAAGCTCAAGATGGTGGTCATAGCAGTGAGTATCCCCGGGGATAGTTACCAATTTACAGTTCTTGTACAGCTTGGAGAACTTAACTGAAGAGTCATAAGGTACAGCTTCGTCCTGATCTCCGTGTACTATAAGTACAGGCTTTTGATATTTGTCTATATAGTCTTCAACTTTTATGGTCTGAGCAACTCTGACATAGTTACCCTTAAGCTTTCTGCCATCCCAGGCTTCCAATTCGTCAGGAATATTCTCAGGATCAAATTTAAGTCCGAGGAGTTCTCCGGTTCTGGCAATTTCAGGGATCATTGCAGCAGGTGATAATGGAATAAGCGCCTTGATAATATCTCTTTCCATTGCTGCAGCAAGCATTACAGAGAGTCCGCCCTGAGAATGTCCTGCCATGTAGATGTCTGTAACAAAGCTAAGCTCTTTGGCATAGTCAACTACTGCAAGAATATTTGTAAGCCACTTGAAAAGCGTGTGATCCTCAAACTTTCCGTCGCTCTTTCCGTGTCCGTACATGTCTGCGCGAAGTGTTGCTACCCCGATTTCATTAAGTGTTTCCTGAACCGCAACAATATGTCTTTCTTCACTATGTCCTGTAAAGCCATGAATGATGATGCACAATGGGCATTTCTCTGGATTATTCTTTGGCATATCAAGATAAGCATTTAATTTTATACCGTCACAATCAATGTACATTTTGTCCCTCCCAATATTATTTAAAAATACATTAATTCTAAGCTGAGATGCTATAAACGGCGTGTTAAGGACTATTATAATCTATATGAGTATTATTGTGTACAAATTTGCAGCATCCTTATCGAGCGGTATATGGCCTATATCATCGATTATTAGCACGATGGACTTGGTATAGAAATTCAGTATGTTTTCCAGAACTGTTCTCCTGTAAAGTCTTATTAAGCAGATGAATAAGAGCCTCAAATGTTTTGAAGCGGGTCTGATATCTGGCTTTCGTTGTTTTGCATACTTACCATTCTGGCGGACATAAACTGATTAAAAAACTGTCAAAATTCAATTTGGATATTGATTTTTTATAAGTTAAGATATATGATTAGTTTAACCGGTTAAACGAGCGAGGATACAAGATGAAACGAGCTACATTAAAAGACGTTGCTGAAAGGGCAGGAGTGTCAAAAGCAACAGTATCATACATATTGAATAATGCGGACAAGCCAATCACTGAAGAGACTAGATTAAAAGTAAAGAAAGCCATGGAAGAGCTTCAGTATGTTCCTAATCTTGGAGCGGCTGCACTGACGAATAAGACATCTAAAATGATTGGAGTGGTTATTCCGCAAACTGAACCAGGATCTCAGCTTATGTTTCAGAATAGCTTTTATAGTGAGATCATAAGCGCGATTGAATATCATGCAAGAAAGATTGGATATCATATCCTTATTTCCGGAACAGACGTAGATGAATCTTACATTAAACTGATTTACGAGAGAAATCTTGATGCTGTAATAGCTATTGGAGTTTACCCGGATGACTTTTTTGAACAGTTCAAGAAGATCGGGATTCCGACAGTACTTATAGACAGCTATTGTAAGGATGAACATTTCCACAATATCCGGATAGATGATGAGCTTGGTGCATATATGGCAACAAAGTATATGCTTGAAAAACATCACACGAAGATAGGATTTCTATCCGGCGAGATGAAGGAAGACGGAGTAATTAAGAAACGTCATGAAGGCTATAAGAAGGCTTTGGCAGAATACGGGATACCTTATGACAATGATTGCATTTTTGAAGTAGAAGTTGATTTTAACAGCGGTATAGAAGCGGCAGAGAAAATAGTAAAGGAAAAAACAGATATCACAGGTATTGTAACTACTGCTGATGTACTTGCAATTGGTGCTATAAAAGGATTTCATCAGATGGGCAAGCGAGTGCCTTTTGATTATTCGATAATCGGCTTTGATGATCTGGAGATATCAAAGTACATAACTCCGGGACTAACTACGATAAAGCAGGATATATATGGAAAAGGAAAATGTGCTGTGGATATTCTCGAAAAAGCACTTGAAGATAAGAATTATCCCAAGCAGGATGTAACGATGAAATTTGAAGTTGTTGAGAGAGAAAGCGTAAGGGATCTTTCATGATAAGACTGGAAACTGATAAGACTGGCGAAATTATAAAAATTGACAGAGGAGACATTTCAATTACTTATACAAAAGAAGGCGAGATGTGTCAGGCGGTTATTCAAAATAACTATAAGCATATATATGGTATGGGAGAGAAATTCGACTATATAGACCAGAAGGGACATACCTGTATAAACCGCGTAGAAGAAAAATTCTGTAATCAGGGAGATAAGACCTATTGCAGTATCCCATTCTTTTTTACTGATTCGGGATGGGGACTATTTGTAGAAACCGATTGTGTGACTTCTTTTGAATTTGAAAAAGAAATCAGGGTTAATTTTCCAGTGAATGCCTCATTATTTTTATTTCAAGGGAAGCCATTGGACATCATAAAGGAGTTTAACAATTATCTTGGAATTATTAATTCTCCGCCCAGATATGCGTTTGGTCCGTGGATTTCTGCGAACAGGTGGAACAGTCAGAAGGACGTAGAAGAAGTTGTTGCAAATTTGGAGAACTACGATTTTCCTGCGACAGTACTTGTACTTGAGGCATGGAGTGATGAGGCAACGTTCTATATTTGGAATGGCGCCAAATACAAAGAAAAGATTGGAAAAGAAGCGTTTAAGTACGAAGATTTTGATTTTTCAGCAAGTGAGCAGTGGGATGATCCTAAACAGATGGTCAAGGATTTGACGCAGAAGGGAATTCATACCGTTTTATGGCAGATACCTGTCTATAAAAAAATGGAAGAAGGCATCCACAATCTTCAGAATGAAATAGATGAAAAATATGCGATAGATAACAAGCTTTGTCTATATAAAAAGGATGGCTCACCATATAGGATTCCGGAGGGAAACTGGTTTGCCGGTTCCCTTGTGCCTGACTTTTCAAATCCTGAGACAAAAGAAGCATGGTTTTCCAAAAGACAATATCTTTTGGACATGGGTATTTCGGGATTTAAAACGGATGGAGGTGAATTTATTTATGATGATTCAGTAGTAAGCAGCAACAATAAGACAGGAAAAGAGTTAAAGAATGCATATTGTCAGGAATATACAAGGACTTACTACGATTATCTGGGAAAGGAGAACGTTCTTTTTTCAAGAGCCGGATATACCGGAGCGCAGAGGACTCCAATACTGTGGGCAGGAGATCATCAGTCAACATACAAGGAACTAAAGAATGTATATAGAGCTGCAATATCTGCCGCATGTTCCGGTATCATCTTTTGGGGATTCGATATAGGAGGATTTGCAGGACCTTTGCCATCAGCAGATCTTTATCTTAAGTCAACACAGTTTGCATGCTTTTGCCCTGTAATGCAGTGGCATTCAGAACCGGATGGTGGACAATTTAAGGAAATTCTTAAAGGGGCAGAAGGAAATAATGAGAGAAGTCCATGGAATATTGCACGTTTCTATGGAAAACCTGAGCTGTTAGATGAGATAAGAAAATGGCACAAATTAAGGATGAAACTTATTCCCTATATTTACGGGGAAGCTCAGAAAGCTGCGGATAAGGGAATCCCAATGATGAGAATGCTTTTTATGGAAAATCCGACAGATGAAAAAGCATATGACTATGAGGATGAATACTATTTTGGGGATGACTTGCTGGTTGCTCCTTTATTTGAAGAAAATATAAAGAGCAGAACTCTTTATCTTCCTAAAGGAAAATGGATAGGAATGTTTAGCAAAAACTTGTATGAAGGCGGAGGAATAGTAAGTTCGGACAATGAGGAATATCCGGTATTTATCAGGCAGGGAGCAGATTTTGATATTGACAGGGAATAGTTATATTTCCTGAAAATATAAAAAGCAAAAATGTATTTTTTAAGGGAGGTTCATAATGAAACGAAAAGCCATATCTGTTTTAATGCAACTATCAATGATGGCAACTCTTCTGTCAGGCTGTGGGAGTGCGAGTCCGGAAACAGCACAGACAGAAGCGCCTAATGAAACTGTGACCGAGAGCTCGTCAGTAGAAGAAACCAGCTCAGAGAGTACTACCGAAGAGGCAGAACCCGGAAAAGCGATCACAATCACTTATGCTAATTTTAACGCATCAGGTGGTAACGAGGCAACGCTTGATTCAATGTATCAGGCATTTCATGAGCAAAATCCTGATATTAATGTAGAGATTGAAACAATTGCGATGGATGACTACTTTACCACATTGCAGACAAGGATAGCAGGAGGTACAGCTCCTGATTGTTTCGAGATGAATATTGAAAACTTTGCTGCTTATGCATCAAAGGGTATCCTTGCAGAACTTTCAGATGCAGACACTACAGGTCTTAATCAGACTGCACTTTCAGCTTTCACATACGACGGAAAGCAGTATGCACTTCCTGAAAATTTCTCGACGGTAGTACTTGTATATAATAAGGATCTGTTTGATCAGGCAGGAATAGATTATCCTACTTCATCATGGACAAGAGAAGACGTCGATAAAGCAGCAGAAGCAATAAGAGGTCTTGGAGATAATATCTATGGTATTTATCAGCCGGTTACATACAACGAATTCTATAAGGTAGCAGCTCAGTATGGCGGAAGCCTTGTAAGTACTGATGGAAAGACATTTACTATAAATTCAGAAGAGAATATCAAAGCACTTCAGAGTATGGTAGACAGGGTACAGAAGACAAATGTTCAGCCCACAGAGGAACAGATGGGTGGAATGGGTGACTGGGATCTTTTTGAAAGTGGAAGACTCGGAATGATTCCTACTGGTACATGGTGCTTTAATACGTTCACTGATGCATGCGATTTCTCATGGGATATCTGTGTTGAACCTGGTCAGACAAGTAAGGCTACACATTTCTTTGCAAATGCTCTGGTTGTAAATAATGATGCAAGTGATGAAGCAAAAGAAGCTGCTAAGAAGTGGTTATCATTCCTCGCTTCAAGTGACGAGGCAGCCAAGATCAGGCTCGATGCAGGTTGGGATCTTCCGGCACTGAGTGATATGGATGCACTTTCAAGTTATCTTGAGATAACTCCTCCTGAAAACAGGGAAGCAGTGTTTGAATCCCTTGATTCACTTGTACTTCCTCCGATTATTACTGATTACAGCCAGATGTCAGACATCATTTCAGATGCAGTAAGCAAGGCGGCAAGTGGAGAAAGCACCCCGGAAGAAGCACTTAATGAAGCTCAGAAGCTTTGTGAAGAGCAGATAAACTTACAGTAATAGTAATGAGCCTGCATCCGTATTAGGCTGCAGGCTCAAATTTTGCACGGAGAATGAATGATGGCAACAATGTCAAAAGAAAGAAAAAAGATAATTCAGGCGATACCATTTATGTTTCCAAGCGTTATAGGAATGATAATATTCAGTTTGCTTCCGATAATAATGGCTACAGCGCTTAGCATGACAGATTGGAGCGGACTTGAGAAATTTACAGTACATACGATACCAGAGCATTTTGTCGGATTAAATAATTATGTACATTTATTAACCCACAAAGAGTTTTGGAGTACCCTTTTGCATGTAGTATATTACATTGTTTTGTATATTCCGCTTGGTTTTTTATTTTCAATGGTCATAGCGCTCATCCTCAATACAGAGAAAAAATTTACGGGAGTCATGAGGGTGCTATTTTACATACCGGTTTTAACATCCTGGGTTGCTGCAAGCCTTATTTGGAAATGGGTGCTAAGTTCTCAGTATGGAGTAATAAATTCTATCATCAGTATTTTTGGAATGAATGGACCGGATTGGCTTACGAACAAGTATTGGGCTATGCCCGGAATCGTTTTGGCATCAGTGTGGAAGGATATGGGATATTACGGCCTGTATATTTTTGGCGGATTAAGAGGAATCGATCCTACATATTACGAAGCGGCAAAGGTGGACGGTGCCGGTAAATTCAGGACGCTTATCAGTGTCACTATGCCCCTTTTATCGCCTACTTTATTTTATTGTCTGATAATGTCCCTTATAAATGCATTTCAGCTATTCCCACAGGTTCTAATCATGACGGAAGGTGGTCCTAACGGTGCTACACAGGTAATGGTTGAAAGAATCTATACATATGCGTTCAGCTATTTCAAGATGGGATATGCGGCTGCCTATTCATGGTTGTTATTTCTGATAATACTCATTTTGACTCTCATCCAGTTGAAGGTACAGAAAGTGTGGGTGCATTATGAATCATAAGACTCAAAAACTAATATATAACATTTTATTCTACATAGGATCAGCGCTACTTGTGATTATAGTAACCATCCCTTTGTATTGGATGATTTCAACATCTCTAAAATCAAAGGGTGCATTGATGGCGTTGCCTATACAGTGGATTCCGAAAAAGCCGACATTTAATTCTTATAAAAAGGTATTTACGCTCTTTCCCTTTGCAAGGGCAATAGCCAACAGCGCATTTATAACTATCGCTTATGTAGTAATCACAGTTCTGTCTGCTTCCATGGCTGCTTTTGCTATCTCCAAAATAAGATTTAAAGGTGTAAATGTGGTTTTTGCTATGTATCTGACATCTATGATGATACCGGTTCAGATTACCCTTATTCCGATGTTTATCATAATGAATAAGTTTTCTTTGATCAATACATACACAAGTGTTATTTCACCTGCTATTTTTAAGGCATTCGCGGTATTTTTGCTCGTACAGAATATGAGGGCACTTCCGGATGATTATCTTGAAGCAGCAAGGATAGACGGAGCCGGTATGTTCAAGATATATAAGGATGTGATAATGCCAATGATGGTTCCAACTGTAGCCACATTAGCAATAACAACTTTTATGGAAGCATGGAACGACTATTTATGGCCACTGGTTATGCTATCAGATAAGAATAAGATGACGCTGACTCTTGCATTAAATACACTTAACGGGCAGTATGACACAGAATACAATGTTCTGATGGCAGGAAGCCTCATTTCAATGATACCTATAATAATCATATATATTATTGCTCAGACCCAAATGAAGCAGGGAATCACCGTAGGAGGAGTAAAAGGATAATGATAAAAAAATACCGGATAGGAAATCCGATCGAGACAGATTCTGTAGTAACCAATATAGATATTGAAAATAGTGAAATACCTTACTTTGAAACAGTAAATGATAAGAGAGAACTGACTCTTAGGATGTCAAAAAAGGACAGGATATACGGACTTGGAGAGACAGTAAGGGGAATAAATAAAAGAGGATTTATATACACAAGCAACTGTTCTGATGATCCCAATCACACAGAGGATAAGAGATCCTTGTATGCAGCGCAGAATTTCTTTGTCTATTGGGGAAAAAAAATGGGCTTTGGAATGTATGTGGATACACCTGGACAGGTATCTTTTGATATAGGTTATTCTGACAAAGACACTTTTTCCATATTTTTTGAGGATTTTGACGCAGATATTTATGTTATCGATGGGGATAGTATCAAAGATATAGTAAAGCAGTTTAGAGGAATCATCGGCAAAAGCTATGTTCCACCAAGATGGGCATTTGGATTTGGCCAGAGCAGATGGAGCTATATGAATGAACAGGAAGTTAGAGATGTTGTAGAAAACTATGATAAGCTGAATATTCCTATAGATAGCATCTATCTTGACATCGATTACATGGAAAGCTATAAGGATTTCACAGTTAGTGATGAAAGATTCCCTGATTTTAAAGACTTTGTAAAAGAGATGTCCGACAAAGGCATCCACCTCGTACCGATTATCGATGCCGGTGTAAAGATTGAAGAGGGCTATGACGTCTACGAGGAAGGCGTTAAAAATGACTATTTCTGCAAAAAAGAAAATGGTGAAAACCTGGTTGCGGCAGTATGGCCGGGCAAAGTACACTTCCCGGATTTCTTAAAAGATGATGCAAGGCGCTGGTTTGGCGATAAATACAAGGTACTTCTGGACGCTGGAATAGACGGTTTCTGGAATGACATGAATGAGCCTGCAATTTTTTATACAGAGGATCATTTGAATGAAGTGTTTGAGCAGTTAAAGGATTACGAGGGGAAAAATCTGGATATCAGATCGTTCTTTAAGATGCAGGATATTGTCGGTGGTCTTGAAAATAATGAAGAGGACTACAGAAGGTTTTATCATGAATATAAGGGTAAAAAATACAGACATGATAAAGTCCACAACATTTTCGGTTACAACATGACAAGAGCGGCAGGAGAGGCTTTTGAAAGACTTTCACCCGATAAGAGGATATTGATGTTCTCAAGATCATCATACATCGGAATGCACCGCTACGGCGGAGTATGGTGCGGCGATAACAAGTCCTGGTGGAGCCACCTTCTACTAAATATTCAGCAGATGCCTGCTCTTAATATGTGCGGATTCTTATACAGCGGTGCAGATGTAGGCGGTTTTGGCGCAGATGTCACAGAAGATCTGCTTATGAGATGGATCGAATTTGGTATATTCACACCTCTTTTCAGAAACCATTCCGCAGAGGGCACAAGAAGGCAGGAATTCTATCAGTTTTCTGAAACAGAAGGGTTTAAGAATATCGTAAGACTCAGATATTCGCTCATACCATATCTGTACTCAGAGTTTATGAAGGCTGTAAACAACGATGGAATGCTGTTTACACCTCTGTGCTTCGAATATCCGGATGATGAGATGGCTTATGAAGTTGAGGATCAGCTTTTTGTTGGGGAGAGCATCATGATAGCGCCAGTTTATAAGCAGAACACATCTGGAAGATATGTATATCTGCCGGAAGAAATGAAGCTGTGCAGATTCAGAAGCTATGAGGATTATGATGTCGAGATAATAGGCAAAGGCCATCACTACATCAAGGCAGATCTTAACGAGATTTTGGTATTTATCAGAAAAGGCCATGCACTGCCTCTTGCTGTTCCTGCAGAGCGAACAGAAAAGATAGACTATACTGACTTAAAATACGAATGCTTCGAATGTGAAAAAGGTGATTATGAGCTGTTTGCGGATGACGGTATTTCAAGGTAAAATACTCTTTGGAGAATGGAAATGGAAAAAACTAAGATAGGCAATATCAGAAAAATAGTTCTTTCTGTGCTTTTAATTTTTGTATATTTGGCATGATCACTTATAGTAAGGAAGCCTTTGGAAATACAAAGATCATTTCGCAGGAAGTGGTTATTATTGACAAGTATGAAACCGGAAATGGTGGAAAAACCGGAAATTCCTATTATATGAAAGGTATCAATGATAATGGGGAATATAAAATTCCGGGAGATAAGTATGATATCGGAGATACTGTGACTGTATATCAGAATCCGAATTCTGCAAACGCAAAAGGCAGTGATCCTCAATGGTATACTTCAGCTGAGTATGCCAAAGGAACATCAACTGCCGGATTTGTTTTCTTTACGGTGCTGGCGATAATCGATGCTGCATTTCTCTATTACAATAAAAAGGCAAAATAGAGCGTAGTTTTTTGAAAAATTGAAAAGGAAGATGTTCAGATGCACATCTTCCTTTATTCATCACTTGTCCTGAGACGCTTTTCTTTCTTTTTTCATAGCAAGGTATTTATCCTTGATATCCACGGGAACATCTAAATCAAGCCGGGTACGTTGACTTTGGTGTTCTGTATTTACTGAGGAAGTCTATCCGAAAATACAAGCAGATTTGCTGTTGCCTTCTCTGTTTGAGTGAGAGGTTTGTACTCGCCGGAATCATACAATTTATCTAATACAATCATAGCAATAGTATTATCAACATACCATTTTACAAATTCAAATACTATGAAGTCCTGCATCTGTGGCGGATAATTCTTGGCAAGCATAACAGCCTGCTCTATAGCAATCTTTGCAAATTCATCAAGTTGTTCCTTCTCGGGAAATGGGATTAAGGCATCAAACTCTTCCATGGTTTTCTTGACAACCAGCACATTTAGTCTGCCATCATCTGTTATAAAACCTCTCTCACGAAGACGCTTGAACTTTTCTTCATTTGCCTTGTTGTCCTCGATGTCACCGCAGATTACTTCATATATGGCATCGTAATCCGTATTGAGGTTGTTTTGCCACATTCCTTTACGAGTAGAAAATCTGCTGTCGTATGACCAAGCTTTGACCATTGGATATTTCCAGGAATTCCGCGTCATTGAACCGCAGCCCGAGTAATCTCTGGTACTTTCTTCTAGGATTGGTTTAAAGTCAGGATCAATAATCTCCGACTTAAGATTTACAGTAACATAGTATTCACCGCCATCAAGCGTTTTAATAAGGTATGGAGACACGTTTTTTACAATAGGCAAGTCGAATTTATTAACGATGGCATAAAATATGGCTGTAGCTTCAAAAAGCTCTGGGTTGCCACCTGGAATATAAACATCTGAAAGCTTTTTAATTGCTTCCTTTACTTTTGGAACATAGCTTTTCAGTATGCTATTTGCAACTTTTATCTTGCTCTTTAGTATCTCTTCTTCCTGCTTCAGACTGCGCTCCCTTGGAGTGAATTTCACATATGTGGTATATCTTTTCCCGCTTGTTTCTACCAGGAAGCCATTCTTTGCAAGGAATGCAATTCTATCTTCCAAATATACAGGTGTCATGCCCATCTCTTCTGCAATTCCTTCCTTGGTTTTGGGGCTGTCATAAACGCTGTATACAATATTAAGGTTTATCTTGTCGTCCAAATAAACCTCTGGGCCACCTTTACTACCCGGTTGTCCATTATGATCAAAACAGATAGCCTCGATTGGTGAGATTCCCAAACTTCCTACTTTTCGTTCCATAGAAAAATTCTCCTTCAAATCGTTTCTAGCCTTATTCAAGTGCCATTTTATTGTTCCTTCCGAAAGATCCTCTTCAGTTGCTATTTTCTGAATAGATTTTCCTTCGTAATAAAATGAATAAATGATCTGTCGTCTTTTTTCAGAAAGAAAGCCAATCTCCTGGCGGAGTTTCTTGAGATCTTCATCTTTTTCTCCGAGATTGTAGTTGTCGTAATAAGGAATCTCCATTCCGTCCAAAGAAATGCCTTGGTGCTTTTTGGTGCTATTTACATATTTCGCATATGTATGCTCGCAAATGCGCCAAACATAGCCTTCCACGTTGAATACTTCATTAGCCTCAAGTAATGATAAATACACTTCTTTTACCATCTCTGCCGCAAGTTCTTCCGATTCCTCAAGGGAAAATGCTTTCTTTACTGCAAATCCGTAGATTTTTGGAGAGTATTCTATTATAAGTTTGTCTGCGTTTTCCTTGATCATACTCATTCCCCAACATATCATTTATCCGTACCAGCGCTGTACGGATATATAGTGTAAGAAAAATAAAAAAGGTTGGTGAAAAAAATAAAAAAATTTCAATTAAGTGCAAAGAATATTAGTGAAAATCATAACCACAACAGAATTTAAATCTTTATTCAGAGAAGCTCTTTGCTCTGAATAATTCCACTACTTCTCCGGAAGAGATGTATTTTTTCTGAGCACATAATAATGTCCATTGCGTCTGATATTTAGTAAAGTCCCTTTTATCTTCAGGAAATGCTGTAACATTCACATATACTTCAGCCATATCTTTGTTTTTAAAGAAAATAAACAAGCGAATAGGCTTTTCCAAAGAGCTTTCAACCAATAAATTTGCATCGATAGTTGTATAAAACTCTTTTACTAATTTCCATCTATCAAAATCATACCAACGTTGATTTTCAAAATGTTCAATATGGTCCTTTAAGCTTATACATCCATCTAATCTGGCATCTACATGATTACCTTCAAAAAATAGCGATTTTGAAATATGATCATATGTATAGATTGTCTCTTGGGGATTATTGTTGTCTATAGATTTCAGTACTGAATTAAAAATATCTTTATGCCTTACTGGAAAAGCTATATCTTCCAACTTATGCAATCCACAAATATGAAACCAATTATCTTCTGAAAAGATAATCCTTATTTTCCTTGTCTTTCCCTTACGACCTAAAACAACTATGTACTCATAGCCTAACAATTCTGAGTACTTTAATGCGCTCAATGCTAACTTATCCATTTTCCTCCCAAAAAAAATCAGAGCCCATACATAAGCATGGGCTCCGATTTAATGACATTTTCTTTCGATAGTAAACTATCTAGCTGGATTGTGGCCTGAATGTCAAACCCTTCAGTAAGGCTCCTGTTATCACCCTTTTCCAGCGGGGCTATAACTTTCATCACCTGAACGGGGTCTCATGTACCTCGTTTTCTTTGATTTATATATATCATTTTTTTTTCGGTTTGTCTATGATAAATCAATAAATACACTTAAATTCTCATCCATTGAAATGTGAGCATTTTGCGTTGCAAACGCACTGTTTCCAATTGTCAAGATAATTACAGTAAATTTTCTATAATTTTAATGCAAAAGCTATACGATGTGCACAAGATAGTATTTTTTGAAAAATTTTTTGATGAGTGATAGGTTTTTTAGATGTAAATCGTATTATAGTTAGAAGGCCTTCTAAAAAATACAGAAAGAGAGTTTTGTCATGGAGGAAAAAGAAGCAAGGCGGATATTGGAAACATATGCTGACATGATACTTAGGATCAGCTACAGCTACCTACGTAGGACGGTAGATGCAGAGGACATCTGTCAGAATGTAATACTGAAATACCTGTCCTCCCACCAAAGATTTGATAGCCGTGAGCATGAGAAAGCCTGGATAATCAGGACTACAATCAATGCCTGCAAGGACGTGAGAAAGAGCACTTTCTTCGGAAAGATTATCGGACTTGATGCGGTGCCGGAAAGGGCTATACCGGAGGAACCGGTATCTGTACTCACAGAAGAGCTTAAGAAGCTCCCGGCAAATTACAGGATAAGCATCCATCTCTTTTACTATGAAGGGTATACCATCAAAGAGATCGCTCAGATTCTTGGAAAAAGAGAAAATGTCGTAGCAAACTATCTCTCAAGAGGCAGAAGAAGACTTAAAGAAGCGTTATCAAAGGATTCTCGTTTTTCTCCAAAGGAAGGTGAAGCATATGAATGATCAGATTAAAGAAATCTACAACAGCTCCATGAATGAACTCCATTTCTCAGGACATACAAAAGAAAAGATGTTTCGCAATATAAGCGAACAATATTCAAGACAAAGTGGAGGAATGATTATGAAGGCAAGTTTCAGACTAAAGTCAGCAGCTATCGTTGCTGCAGCATGTGTATTGCTTGTCGGAGGTACTGCGCTGGCAGCAAGTGGAATAGTTTCGAGCATAGTAAGCCATAACAGGATTGGTAGTGAAACCACAACATATGTGGACATCTCAAAACTCGAGAATGATATAAATATGGATGTGCTTACAGTTGAGCGTTTTGATAATGGCTTCACCTTCAGAAGCGCTGAAATATTCGATATGTCAGATTACAGTGAAGATGGAGCCAAAATGGCTGATGCTTCCGGCCTAGACATCACATATTCAAAGGATGGACTACCGGATATCTACCTGGACATTGAGCCTGTCAGCACCATAAGGAATGATGAAGACACCTCAATGGAAACAAGAATGGTTGGAGATGTTGCTGTAAAATACAGCCTGGATGAATATCTTTTCCTTCCGCCTAACATGGAAGGACAGGTATCACAGGAACTCCTTGACAGGATGGAAAACGATGATCATTTCTTTATTAGCTATGGTTCAGATCAGGAAGAAACACAGATGATTACAAACCTTATATTTGATGTTAATGGCGTTCACTACTGTCTCATGACTTTCGATACAACTCTTACTGTTGATGAGCTATTCGATATGGCTGAAGAGCTTATAACTGAAGGAAAATAAAAACATAACTTCTATAGGAGAGCTGCCTGTAATGGGTGGCTCTCTTTGAAAGAGTACTGGAAGAAAAAGAGAATGACAAGGACACTTCCTCTCTTACAGTCACAAGGTATAGACAGGTTTGGGAACATGCGGGTTTCCAGCCGTCTGCATAGGCTTATCACACACTTATACACACAATTGAATAGTGACGAGCAAGAATTGCAAGTATTCCATGATATAATTTATTATCTACGATAGAAGTCATCAATAAATATCTTTTTTATCACTGTTGGAGCTTTTTCAATTAGAGCTATAGTATTCTCAATCGTACAGATGCTATTCTTCTCAATTGTATCTATATCCCATTTCTTAAATTCAAAATCAAATAATTGATTAATTCTGTTTTCGAATATAGAATCATCATAAATATTGGGAATTGAGTAAGAACGACCTTTTTTAAGAGTATCCACTAAACGTTTGTCTTTGGAATATTCCCGGAACAAATAGTAATTCACACAATAGCTTTCATATGAAAACTGCTTTTTCTTCTCTGCTATTTCATCTTGCGCTAAGGATTTATAAAAAGGAGCATATATCTCGCTATTGGAACATATATCTGTAAGAACATGAACTATGTATCCTAGAAAAAAATCTCTATCATACTTAAAATAATTGTTAAAATAAAATTCTTTTATGCTATCAAGCCATTCGTCATATTCCTTTTCGCTTGCTACCTCACCCCATTTTAATCCGTCAGCAAAAAGATGACTTTTTTCTTTCAACTCTGGTGAATAATTAGGGTTTGCATGCACGGCATCAGGTGCGATAGAACCAACTATATATGTATCATAGTCTATTGGACAATCAAAAAATCCTAATACCTTTTCCGCTATCAAAATATGCGTCATAGTGTAGGCCATAGGTTAAATCTTCCTCCATATTAATCCGATGATTCCTATAACTCTTCATCCATGTTCGCTACATCATCAATCCTATTTTCAATCATATCTATCTCATTATTCAGCTCGTCTATCCTGCTCTCTATATCGTCTAACTGACCATCCGCTGTGTCTATATCACCTGGAATCATTGTTCCTATAGGGCAATTGTTTTGTTTAATATCGCATCCATCACCAAAGCACAAGTTTTGCTATGCTTGGTATTGTAGTAGTATAATTAGCCCTTTATTAGTAGACAGGTGCTGTATCTGCTGAGTGTAAGTAAGGAAAGGCTTTATTGGTTTCATGTGTCGTCCTTAAAAAGTGTTATAAAAACAGAAAAGAAGGGCCCGTGGGTCCTTCTTCCGATCGCAGGCATCGCGAGTTTCTGCGACCTGATCACTAATATTATAATATCCGTTTAGAACTTGAATTACAATATCGTAATTTTTGACAATGTCAAATATATTGTCAAAAAAACAGATAGTTTTAGACCTGTTTTGTCAAAAATACAAAAAATAGTGTGAGCATACGATTCGATAAAAAAAGAGATGATCATGTGATCATCTCTTTACACGAGCGATAGACGGGGCTCGAACCCGCGGTCTCGACCTTGGCAAGGTCGCGCGTTACCAACTACGCCACTATCGCGTTTATTAAGTTGAACAAACAAAAGATAAGCTTTTATTTGAAGAGCGATAGACGGGGCTCGAACCCGCGGTCTCGACCTTGGCAAGGTCGCGCGTTACCAACTACGCCACTATCGCATTTATTAAGTTTTGTCGGCTGCGTGTTTCGCAGCGACAAAAAGTATATTACCGCAATTGGAATTGAGTGTCAACACTAAAATTTAAAAAATCCAGATTTTTTAAATTTTTTATCAGCCCCCTTATGGAAGCCTGTAGCTTGCTGAAATGTCAAAAGAGTTTATGCTTAAAAGCCATCATCATTTCAGCAGTAAGACTTACGTGCTCTTTGTCTTCTTCAAGGTCATCCCTATGTACCCACTCGGCGGTCTTAAGTTCGGAAGCATCCATCGTAATAGTACCGTCGCCATCAAGCTGGCAGTAGTAGCCAAGCAGAAGATCTGATTCAAAGCCCCAGGGCTGGCTTTTGTAATAGCGGATATTCTTGACTTTAAGTCCGACTTCTTCCATGACTTCACGAGCTACAGTTTCCTCTGCGGTTTCGCCGATCTCGCAGAAACCTGCTATAAGAGCAAGGCCTTTATATTCACGTCCTGCATATCTTGTGACAACTATCTTGTCACCATCTGTTACAGCTATGATGACAGCAGGAGATATGCGGGGATATATGATGTTACCACAATCAGGGCATTTTAGAGCTCTTTCTTTGTTATATATAATAGTCTTAGAGCCGCATCTTCCGCAGAAGCGGTTATTGGTATACCAGGTATGAAGGTGATAAGCTGTCATGCCGGCGAAGGCAAAGAGCTTATTATCAGTACGCCTGAGACTTTTTAAATCTGTATAGTAGAAGCCTTTCGGAGAGATATCTTCATCACCAAGATACAGGTAGTTGTATTTATTGTTGATAGTGAAGAGAAACTGAAGCTTGTCATTCCCGATATCGGATACTTTGGGGCATGTAATACTATCTCCATCATCTCTTACAAGGATCTGCCTGTTTTTGAAAATAAAGACGTAATCATCCGACGAAGGCTCTCTAACTACATATTCATTATGAAAAATTGATGGTGCTATATCCTGTATCATATATTAACCTCATGTCGCGAGCATAGAAAGTGGCTGATAGTTCAAATTGGTGGAGCTCGCGGCGCCAATTCGTTTTGATAAGTTTGAAAATGGACTATCCGATAAAAAGTTAGTAGAATAGTTGTGTAAAAAAGAAGTTTGAGTATAGTATTATAGTCCAATTCTTTTGTTTAATATAGCACAGAAAGGTTTAACATGAGTAATACAATTTCCATATCAAATGCAAAGATTATTTTGAAAAAAGGCGAGGGCCGCACTATTAAAGCAGGAGGCCTTTGGGTTTTTGATAATGAGATAGCCAAGGTTACAGGAAGTTATGAAAATGGTGATATTGTTGAAGTTCACGATTTTGATGATTTCTTCCTTGGATATGGTTTTATCAATGATATATCCAAGATAAGAGTCCGCGTGATGTCAAGAAAGAAGGACAACAAGGTTGATGAAGCTCTTATAAGAACCAGGGTTCAGAATGCATGGGATTATAGAAAGGCCATATACGGATTTGATGGCAAGCTCTTCAGATACGAAGGTGTAACTTCTGATTCCTGCCGTCTTATATTTGGCGAGGCAGATTTCCTTCCCGGGATCACAATTGATAAGTTTAACGATTGTCTTGTTATAGAGTCTCTTGCACTTGGTACTGACAAGATGAAAGAGATGATAATAGATCTGTGCAAAGAAGTTCTTGAAAAAGACGGCATCAAGATCCGCGGAGTATATGAAAGAAGTGATGCCAAGGTTAGAGAACTTGAGGGACTTGAGCGTACCAAGGGTTTTATCGGAGCTGAGTTTGATACAAATGTTGAGATAGTAGAGAATGATATCAAATACATAGTTGATGTTAAAGACGGCCAGAAGACAGGATTTTTCCTTGACCAGAAGCTCAATCGTATGTCTATAAGACCTCTTTGTAAGAATGCAAGGGTTCTTGACTGCTTCACTCATACAGGTTCATTTGGCCTTAATGCTATGGCAGGAGGAGCTAAGTCTATATTATCAGTAGATGCCTCAGACCTTGCCATAGATCAGGCTATGGAGAATGCGCGTCTTAACGGATTTGATGCAAGAAAGTATGAAGGTGACAGCGTCCCTTTAAAAGACGAAAGCGGCGTTGCAGGATACAAGTGCGCAGATATATTTGACCTTCTGCCTTCTCTTGAAAGAAGCGGAGAGCTCTATGACGTAGTAATCCTTGATCCTCCTGCATTTACCAAGTCACGTGCTTCTATCAAAAAGGCTGTAACAGGATACAGAGAGATCAATATAAGAGGTATGCGCCTTGTAAGAAATGGTGGATATCTTGCAACATGTTCCTGTTCTCACTTCATGGACGAAGACCTGTTCCTTAAGACTATCAAGGAAGCAGCTAGAGATGCACACAAGCGCCTTCGCCAGATAGAGTTCCGCCAGCAGGGACCTGACCATCCGATACTGTGGGCTAATGATACATCATATTATCTTAAGTTCGTGATCTTCCAGGTTGTGGATGACATGTGAGAAGTATCTTCTAAAAACGATTCCGGGTATGTCATCTGATTTTGTGTATAAATCAGATGACATACCCGGAATGAGCATATGTATTAAATTGGATAATCATAATAACTTTCAAAAGATTTTATATCCACTTTTAGTCAAAAAAGTGCTTGACACTGCATACATACTTGTTGTATGATTCTAAATGCTGTTGAGATGGATGTTTTTTGAATTGCATATGATTTTTATTTGATTTATTGATGTCTCAGCAATACCGAAAGGATTTCAAAGCGGGCTTCATGTACTTCGGATGATTTACAGATGCGCTGCAGCACGATTTATATTGTTCCACCCTTTCAGTGCAGTATCCTTTCGTTTATATATAGCGTGGTATCGCTCGTATATCAGAGCGTTGTATATAAATCTATATTTTATCTATCGGGGTGTGGCTCAGTTTGGTAGAGCGCTACGTTCGGGACGTAGAGGCCGCAGGTTCGAATCCTGTCACCCCGATTTTTTCATGCTCAAATTTCTCTTTTTTATCATTTCCCATAAAACACTTACCGCATAATTTTGGCAATATAATAGAAGCCTTGACATAAGATTATTGGATACTTGGGGGATGATTTATTCACAGGTTGATTTAAGCTTTAAATCGCTGACATATTGATAAAGACTGTAATATGTACATTGTAGGTATATATTACAGTCTTTTGTGTTTCTTACATTTTCTTTACAGTTGAGCTATATACAATTTTGAAAAATACCAAAGATAGGATAAATGAGACTACTTCAGATATAGGGAAGGCGAGCCATACTGCATTAAGATTGCCTGTAAGTGATAGCAGATATGCAACAGGTATAAGTACCGCCAGCTGTCTGCCTATGGATACGAACAGTGAATAAATGCTCTTGGCAAAGGCTTGGAATATGGAGCCCATAACAATTGAGGCAGCAGCAACCGGGAAGTGTACGGCTATGATCCTAAGTGCCGGTATTCCTATTGCAAGCATATCATCTGATGCATCAAACATTTTTAGTAGTGCCCCCGGGATGAGCTCAAATACTATGGTTCCGACAAGCATGATAGTAATAGCAAGAGCAAATGCAAATTTTAAAGAATCATCAATTCTCTTTTTGTTCCTGGCTCCATAGTTATAAGCAAGAACAGGTATGACACCATTGTTCATACCAAAGATAGGCATGAAGAAGAAACTCTGAAGTTTGAAATATACGCCAAATACAGCAGCTGCGGTTGTTGAAAATGCGATCAGGATCTGATTCATAAGATAAGTCATGATTGATCCTATTGACATCATGAGGATGGAAGGAACTCCTACCATATAAATCTGTCCTATGATTTCAGCTTTGGGTTTAAATATATTAGAAAGTCTGATCTTGATATCATGGTTGTATTTGATATTAAGTATAAGTCCTACAACAGCTGCTATGCTTTGACCCAGTACTGTTGCATATGCTGCACCTGCAACTCCGAGCTTGGGACATCCAAGAAGACCGAAGATCATGATAGGGTCGAAGATGATGTTGATAACAGCGCCGGTCAGCTGAGAGATCATACTATATACTGTTCTTCCTGTTGATTGAAGGAGCCTTTCAAATGTAACCTGACAGAAGAGTCCAAGTGACAGGGTAGCAACTATTCCAAGGTATGCTGCGCCGTCTTCGATGATGGCAGTGTCGCTTGTCTGTGAAGCGATAAAAGCTCTGGAACCGAAAATACCTATAATAAGGAATACAACGAAGTTCATGATAGTAAGTAGTATTCCGGTATTAGCGGCAGCATCAGATCTGTCATATTTTTTTTCACCAAGTGATCTTGATAATAATGAATTGATACCAACACCTGTTCCTGATGCAAGTGCTATCATCAGGTTCTGCATAGGGAATGCAAGTGTTACAGCTGTAAGAGCATTCTCACTGATCTTAGCAACGAAGATGCTGTCTACAACATTGTAAAGAGCCTGCACCAGCATAGATACCATCATGGGCAGGGACATTGAGATAATGAGCTGTTTGACAGGCATTACGCCCATCTTGTTTTCTTTTCTTTGTTCTGACATGTTTTTTACTCTCCTTAATAACCTAGACAGTATAACATGATTTTGTTCAGATGGCATATAAAGAATCGATATAAAACAAAAAACATTCTTAGTGGAAATAATAAAAGGACGGAGTTAGCGGATTTCTTGCAATGCAAGAAATGAACCGCTGACTCCGTCCTTTACTTTTATTTTAGTGTACTGAAGTTTCTATTGTTGTTCCGATAGATCCGCTACCCTGAATGCCGAATTCTATGCTACTTCCTTCCGGAATAGTGGAATTCCATTCTACAGGAGTGATCACATAGTAGTCACCTTGTTCTTCGATGTTGACATTCCAGCTTGCTGTGATATTAACATCGCTCTTTTTTACAGCTACTGTCCATGTATTAACTGTGCTTCCTGTGTTAGATACCTTGAAGTTAACCTGATATCCGCTGCCCCAGTTGTTGATGGAATATTCAACGCTAAGGCCTGTAGATGCAGGCTGTTCCTGCTCCGGAACTGCAGGAGTTTCGGAAGGAGTTTCTGCAGGAGTTTCTGAAGGTGTTTCGGCTGGTGTCTGAGAGCTGCCGTTATTTACCTTCTCAAACTGCCACTGCTGATTGGATCCGCCGTTGTATGTCCACTGGCATACATTTGTGCCATCATCTGTTTTCTTTTCGTATACATCAAGATATTTTGCAGCATCAGAACACTTGGTTCCGATTGTATATACGCCGCTTACATCAGTGTTCTTGACTATAAACTGCTGAGCTGTTCCGCCGTATGCACTGTAGATACCTACATTGGTTCCGTCATCGTTCTCGCCATTAGCTACGTCCAGCATTACATTGCCAAGCTTGTTTGTAAGGGTGATATATCCGTCTGAAGTATTAGTAACATACCATTTCTGACCATCAACTCCTGAACCTGTCTTGATGACAACGTTCTTCCAGCCATCTGCGTTATCAGCATCTACTGTAAGATATTTCTGGGAAAGTGTGTTTTTGATATAGTACCATCCGTCTTCAATAGTAGCTGTCTGGTTGTTGTTTGAAGGTGTAGGTGTTGGAGTTGGAGTAGGGGATGGCGTTGAAGATCCCTGTCCTATTACTTCTTTATATGCCTGGATAACCTTGGAGTATGCAGGCTTAGCATTACCTGGTGTGTAGAAAAGAAGAGGAGCTGCATTGCTTATCCATGTTGTCTTGTCGGAAAGTCCCCACCATGTAACACCGGAGATATTACCACCGCTTTTCTTGATGCTGTTGATGTTCTTGAAAAGGTTGTATGCGTAGTTTGCAAGATCTGTATCACCTTTGTTGGTGATATCAAGCTCTGTTATCTGAACTTCAAAACCTGCATTAACAAAAGACTTAAGTGCAGCTGTATAGTAATCAACTGATGGGAAATTAGTTCCCAGGTGAGACTGCATTCCGACACCTGCGCAGACTTTTCTGCCATCATTGATATAGTTAACAAGTTTGATTACGTCGTTGACTTCCATGTACGTATTGTAATCATTATAAAAAAGCTTAACTGAATCTGTAAGTTTGAAGTATGAAAGTGTGTCATAAGCATAATTGAAAGCTTTCTTGACATAAGAAGCGTTGGTCTTGTTGCTGCCATAGACTGCTTCCCATCCTGAGTTAGAAGCGTGAAGGATCTCGTTGGCAACGTCCCATGCATATACAACGCTTCCGTACTGGTTTGTATATACGTGATTCATTACTGTCTTAACATACATCTCAAGACGGGCATCCATTGTGGATGAGTTAACAAAACCAGATCCTGCATTGAAACCATTTCTGAAGAACCATGAAGGAGTCTGGGAGTGCCATACAAGAGTATGAGCTCTCATCTTAAGACCATTGTTGTAGCAGATCTTCATAACTTCATCTACTGTATTGAAGTTGATCCTTGGAACATAGCTTTCTTTGTAGTTGTCAGGGATGTAGTAACCCTGGCTTTTGGCCTGTGATACTGAGATAAGAGTAGGTGATCCGCCAAGAAGAGCATCCGGCTTCATCTCGTTTTCAAGAGTGATACTGTTATAATCTTTTTTTAATGTAGCAAGTGTATTCGCATCCTTGAGCTGGTAGAGATTGATACATGTTCCGGAATAACCGTAAGTGGCTCCGTAAGTGCTTAAAAGAGAATCCTGTGCTGCATATGCACTTATCGTGGATACAGAAGCTGTCGCACATACCAGAATCAGCATGAGCATGATCTTTGCAACGATGCTGTATAACTTATTAGCTGCTTTTTGCATTTTGTAATCCCCCTCCTGTTTGATTTGGAGTTGTAAAAAGAAGTGTCAGGCGTATATAACAGATGCATCTGTAATAAGGCCTGAATTTAGAATGTTACTGTGCTCGAGCACCCTCATTCTAGCAACAATCAATGCTTCGAACTTCCTAAAAATTGCGCTCTTGTTTCTATATATTGCGATTAATGTAATATAGATATTGACAATTTGAACATTTACAACAAAACGTGTAATATTATTTTGAATATGTTGCACAAAAGCATTTGAGAATATGGGGTAAAACGGTGTGAAATAAGGGATTTTGCGCTATTGTGGAAGTATACTAAAAATATACATGGCTGTTTGTGAAAAAGCGACAATATTAAGAACGATGTAAAAGTTTGTAAAAACAAATCGATTTATGTATGGTTGCAAGAGCAAAATGACCTCCGGTGACGGAGGTAAGAAACCATTTTTGTGTCCTAAAATGGTCTCTTACCTCCGTCACCAGGGGGCATCGTAGCTTAAGAGAACTCTTTTCTTAGCCACAGATCTGCAGGACCTGCGGTCATAAGTATTATAAGATAACCTTCACTTAGATGAGTTTTGATATTTGCTGACAGGTCATCATCAAGCTCGGCTATTTGTGCTTTATCTTTGACGTTAAGATCATCTATGAATTCGCCTGGGGTTATTATCCTTAAGGATTCATCCTCTCTTGTGAGATATGTCGGGAGCCAGTAAACTTTATCTGCCCCGTCAAAAGCGTCCTTGTACAGATGGCGAACTTCATGCTGACGGGTATTCTGGTGAGGCTGATATACTACTACAACGCCTTTTTTGCCGGTTTTAGCAGCTTCCTCTATGGCTATCTGAACTGTTGACTTAACTTCTTCAGGATGATGAGCATAGTCTGTATATATACCATCTGTAATACGTTCGAAACGTCTTCCAACGCCCGGGAAGCTATTTAGTACATCAGCAATCTTCTCATCAGGAACATTTTTGCCAGTAGTTTTAAGCATTCTCTTTATTGCTTCAAAAGCTGTTGTAGCATCCTCACGTCTCGCACTTCCGGATATAGTTATATTTTTATTAATGCCTTTGATGATATTTAATGCTTTGCTTGCTTTCTCAAAATGATCAATAGCATGTCTTGCAGCATCCGGCGTTCCAAAGATGACTTCAGATGACTGATCTTCAAATCTTAAAAAAGCATCTTCGTAGTCTTCTCTTGTCTTGTAGATGTCAGGATGATCATATGAAACGAATGTTATAAGAGACAGCCATGGATCAAAGTTAAGGAAATTCCTGTCATATTCATCAGCTTCATATATAAAGAATTTATCCCCTTCCTTATAAGAACCTGAGGGAGCAAATCCCAGTGTTGTTCCCACAAGGTATGAAGATGGAAGGATAGGGTGGTTATTGTCATCTACAAGCTTGTTAACAGCCCATATAAGCATTGATGTAGTAGTAGTTTTGCCATGTGTTCCGGCAACGGCTACCATTTTAAGACCAAGGTCATTGACGAGTTTTGCGATAAGTTCATCTCTTTTGGATACTTTTATGCCGCTTTCTATAGCAGCAACAAGTTCCGGGTGATCTTTGGGAAGTGCAGAAGTATAGATGAACCAGTCGATTCCCACTTCATTCATCTTTTGTTTAAAATATGTTCCATCCTGCTCACCGACATAGTATTCTATGTTTGCTTTTTCAAGTTCGGGTGCAATAGCACCATAGCTTCTATCTGAGCCATAGACATTAATACCGGCTCTGCGGGCCATAAGTGCAAGAGGTCCCATACCTGTTCCGGAGATTCCGGCTATATATATATTCATAAAGATATCCTTCTTTCGAAATATTATTGCGTATATGAAAATATCGCTTCAAAAATCATATCATATCTGGAAAGTTTGTCCACCATCTGACCTGATACGTATCATAACGCCGGTAAGTCTATCACCTGGAAAACGTTAGTTGCATCAGACCTTTATAAGGCAAAAAATTTGAAGCAAGCTTGAATTAAAGAATAGAGTCTTTTATGATAAAAAGAAAAAGATTAATAAAGGAGTGTATAACCTTGGCTTTTTTAACATTTGTCGATGGCAGTGCCAATCTTCCTAAGGAATTACTTGAGGGCATAAATGTCCTGCCCTGTGACTATCTTGTTAACGGAGAATCCAAAACATATACAGGAGATCTGGAATCTTTTGATGCACATGCATACTATGAGGGATTAAAAAAAGGCGATAAGATTCAGACCAGCCTTCTTAATACAGCAACTTTCCTTGATCACTTCACACCTCTTGTCAAAGAGGGCCACGATATCATATATATCAGCATGAGCTCCGGAATAAGCGGAACTTATAACGCTGCTATAAATGCCGCTGATGAACTTATGGAGGAGTATCCGGAGAGATTCGTTCATATTGTTGACTCCCAGGGATGCGGTTTTGGTAGTGGAATTCTAGCCATGAAAGCGGCGGATTTGAGCCGTCAGGGCGTGGATGTAAGGGAAGCTGCCAGGATAGTTGACGAGGCTGTGCCTCATGCCTGTCAGTATTTTACTGTGGATGATCTTAACTTCCTCAAAAATACCGGACGTGTCAGCGGTGTAACAGCAAGTATCGGAACTGTTCTTAATATCAAGCCTATCCTCTTTGGAGACAAGACAGGACATATCATATCCTGTTCCAAAGTTCGAGGCCGCAACAGTTCTATATCTGCAATTGCCAAAAAATATCAGGAAAAGAGAATGGATACTCCCGATCAGACTGTATGTATCTCTCATGGTGACTGCCTTGAAGATGCCAAGACTCTCGAAAGACTTGTTAAGGAAATAAATCCTGCTGCAAAAGTTACTATAGCATCACACGAACCATTCTCAGGCGCTCATGTAGGCCCGGGAATGCTGGGACTTTTCTTCTGGGGCACAGAGAGATAAGATGACGGAGTTGCCAAAGGACAGCAAAACCTTAAAAAGCCGTCCAAGTGGGAAGTCTGAGTTAGAACTTATAAAAACATAGTATAAAAAACTCTTGTATTAATTAACGAATTGTTGTAGAATACAATCCGCAACAACGACAGTTCATTTGTACCTTCCTGTCGATAAACAAAACCAGGACTACGTTAGGATAAGTTGGAAATAAAGCCGTTTTTATAGCATGTTTTAATAAGAGTTATGACTTACTCTTATATTAGAACAAAGATGCGATAATATATGTCCTATAAGTGGTTCTGCATATATGCAGGGCCACTTTTTTAGTGCGCCTAGCGGCGCACGCTTTTTTTCCAAAATAGTTTTATGCGTTATCCAAGCGCGATGAGAGGTTTATTTTGAAGAAGATTATTATTGACTGCGATCCCGGAATTGATGATTCACTTGCTATAATGCTGGCTTTGCAAAGCCCTGAGGTAGAAGTTGTCGGTATTACGATAGTTGCCGGTAACGCTCCTTCAAAGATGGGATTTGAGAATGCCAAGAAAGTATTGAACTTCCTTGGAAGGCTGGATGTGCCTGTGTATGTAGGCGCCGACAAGCCTAGAGTCAGAGACTATGTCAATGCTCTTGATACTCACGGAAGTGACGGACTTGGCGAGAGTTTCCTGCCGGAAGTTGAAGGACAGTCTATTCCTTCTAAGAGCGCAGTAGATTTTCTTAAAGAGACCTTGAGAAAAGGGAATGTATCTGTTGTGGCACTTGGTCCTCTGACCAATCTGGCACAGCTGATCGATGAAGATCTTGATGCTTTTCTTGCTATAGAAAGACTTGTGTCTATGGGAGGCAATTTTAGAAGCCATGGCAATTGCTCTCCTGTTGCGGAGTACAACTATTGGGAAGACCCTGACAGTGCTAAGGTTGTGTATAACACTCTCTATGAAAATGGACGCATGATCGAAATGGTCGGTCTTGATGTTACAAGGAAGATAGTGCTGACACCAAATATCCTTGAAGATATGAAAAAGGCAAATCCTAAAGTCGGAGACTTTATAGAGAAGATTACCTGGTTTTATTTTAAATTCCACTGGGAATGGGAGCACATTAGGGGATGTGTGATAAATGATCCTTTGGCTGTTGCGCAGTTTATAGATCCCGGAATTTTAAAAGGTATTGAAGCTTATACAGATGTAGAGACCGGTGGCATAAGCCTTGGACAGACTGTAGTGGATTCTATGGGCTTTTATCGCAAGACAAGCAATGCACTTGTCTATACAGATGTGGACGTTGATGCTTTCTGGGATATGTTTTTTAACAGGATACTTTCTTTATATTAAAGTTTGAAAGTGTTCCACTTTCAAACCCAAATTGATGGCGCGAGCTCCATCAATTTGAACCATTAGCCACTCGCTTAGCTCGTGACATGAGGTTAAAAATGGAGCGTATGAAAATGAAATACAACGTAAAAAAACTGACAATTATCGCTGCAGCTGTAGCAATCAACATCGTAGGAAGCAAGATAGCTCTTGTGCTAAGCCTTCCTATATTCCTTGACAGCATAGGAACAATGCTTGCAGCATTTACACTTGGACCAGTAGCAGGCGGTCTTACAGCACTTGTAGGAGGACTTATATGCGGCGTTACAGGAGATGTATATGCTATATACTTCTCACTTAGCGGTGTGCTTATGGGTGTGATCGCAGGATTTTTGTTCAGAAACAAGAAAAAAGATCCGGTTTCGATTCTTTGGAAGACTTTTCTTGTAGTGCTGCCTGCATCTATGCTTTCAGCATGCATTGAGACATTTCTTTTTGGCGGAATTACATCAGCTGTATTCACTACATTTGTAGTACAGGTTCTGTCACAGACAGCACTCAAACTATTTGGAGGTGCATTCCTTACACAGCTTGTAACTGACTATGTAGATAAACTTGTTGCTAATTTCCTTGTAGCTGCATGTGTAAAAGTACTCCCAAGCGGATTTATAGATTACAAAACAAGAACAGCAGAATAAGAGAAGGTTTTTATAAGTATATCGGCACATCCATAAATGTAGATGGATGTGCCGATTTTTTTACCAGATAAAATTAGATTTTAGCTGTTCACCGTTGTCGATAAGAAGGTCCTGACCTGTCATACTTTTGTTGACATTGGTGAGATAGTAAGCAAGTTCTGCAATCTCGTCAGCCGATGCCCAGCGGTGCAGGAGAGTCTCATTAAGGCACTGCTCCATAAGATCCGGATCATCCATGATATGAGAATTGAGTGGAGTATATACTCCTCCCGCGGATATACTGTTAGATGTAGCTCCGTACTTGGCCAGTCTTAGTGCGGTATTTTTCATGTAAGTAACCACGCCGCCTTTACTGGCAGCATATTCAGGGAATTCCGCACCGTTTGATGCACTTGATGAAGCCATGAATAGGACAGAATGTATGCTGTTTGTAAAAGCATATTTTTCTGTAACTGCTATCGTAGCTTTCAGATTGGTATCAATCACACCTGGGCCGTCCTGAATTCCAGCGTTATTGATAAGAACCTCCACATTGTCTATGTCAGGAAGTTCGCTTGTGATATCAACTATCATATGAGTATAAGAGCTGTCCTTAAAATCTGTATCCTGTATGTCAAAACCTATAACTTCATGTCCCATTGAAACATACTTCCTGGCACATGCAAGGCCTATTCCCTGACTGGTTCCCGTAATCAGTATTCTCATAAATTAACCTCATGTCGCGAGCAAAGCAAGTGATTGATTTGCTTCTATTATTACAATCTTTGTCTTCTTGATTTATAAGCAGAAAGACTGAGTTATATATTTTATAATAAGTAAAAAATGATCCGGAAGCAATTGCTATAAGATATCAGGAGGTTTCAAACTGATAGGTATACTATTTTTGGCTAAAAAATTGTATGGGTATATAATGAGGTAGGTGTCAAAAGTTCCTTTGGACCCTTACAAATACTTTAATATAGAAAGGATGGAATTAGTATATGAAAAAGAAAATGTTAAGTAGTATTGCAATGTGTCTGTCAATGGCACTCGTCCTTCCGGGGTGCTCTGGTTCTAAAGGTCAAGAGGATGCTAGTGTTTTGGCTTCTGAAAATGCCGTGACTGATAATTCTGCTGAAGATAAGAATTCATCTGCAAGCGACGCTACTAATGAAACTGTTGATAGCTCTTATGATCCTTCATCGTTCAATGTATCTGATGTATATGAGGCTCCTTCACAGGAATCTTCCGTGGATATATCAGGCTGTGATACCTTCACTCAGATAGTAGATAAGCTTGAAGATGGTAAGGGATATGCTAATGTAACTATAGGTGATGCTGATGTACTACTTGTGTCGAGCGGAACTTATGAATGGGAAGAGGGAATTTATGCTGCTATAGACGCAGACATTTTTATCTATAAAGATGGAGCCCCTCAATATCTTGGAAGTGTATGCGCAGGTGGAACTGCATATCCGTTAGAAGTAGCGGATGGCAATCTGTACGTTGGCGGCAACCATTTTATGACCAAGTATACAATTGATAGCGAAAATATGGTCGAGCTTGAAGAGGCATATGTCAGCTATGACACAGATGGCAATGACACATATTATTATAAGACCTGCAACAGTCAGTTTGAGGATTATGATGAGGAAACTGCCAAGAGCCGCTTTGACGAACTTTTTGCAGAACTTGATAATGTAGAGGTTATAGAATTCCAGCCTGTAGGAGGCGCGTCTTCAAGCAGCCAAGTGCCGGCTTATGAATATCCGGGACCGGAACTTTTTTATACTGTACTGTATGATTATATGATCGATGAACTGTCTAAGAACTATTCAGATTATGACGTATGCATCCCTTGCCCTGTTATCATATCAGAAGATGAATCTGATAAGGATGATATCAAGGTTTATGGCAACTTCTGGATCTTCAATTATAATCTTAATGGAGACGTGCTTGAGTGTACATCAGGTGGTTCATATCCGGGATGTATACATCTTAAGAGCACCGATGAAGGTTATGAAGTTATATCTATGGATATAGTAGAAGACGGCGCTGACTTTGATGAGAGTGCCAAGAAGATATTTGGCGATCTGTATGATACATTTATAAAAGACGGCGAAGATGAAAATGTAAGAGAAGAGATAAGAGCTCAGATAATCGCTAACTATGTGGCTGCAAATGGCCTTAATATCACATCTTATCAGGATTACGGATGGGATCCGGTAGCGCTTCCTGAAGAAAACATAGATTCATTTTATAGTACTCTGGACTAAGCTTTGATAAAGAAATAAAAACTTCCCACTTGCCAAACTGACTCCATCTTCTGGAGCTGTTTTTGTCATAGTGGGAAGTTTTTGATTTAGGAAAAATATTTATGGCTTAATGAACTTATGCAGCATTATCTGTAGCTTTTTTCTGAAGAAAAGCCTCTGTACGCTTTTGGACATTCTCCTGAAGATTTACAAAAAATAGGAAATTGTCATATAGGTGAAGACTTCCTTCCGGGAAAATAGAAAGTACCGGAGGATATTCATTTACATCTATATCAGTTACAATAAGAGTCCCCCTTACAGGATCGATGTAAGCCCCGTATCTGCCTTGATCTACTGAGAGGATAGCACCTGTTTTACTGTCCTGAGTTACGCTGCCCTTATTGAGTGATCTGTCGGCAGGAGCTGTATCTGTGCTCCAGGTAAGAGGATTTATAGAGATTGCTTTTGTGCCATTAGGGACTATTATAGTATCTGTAACGCCGAATGCTTCGCAGTCATAGCTTACTACAACGCCGGTATCTGTCTCGCCTGTAGCGGGGACTATCTGAGGATACTTTAAGATCATATCCTCTGTCATGCACCAGCCGATAGCGTATACAGCTATAAGGTTATCTCTAAGATAGGATGCTCTTTCACCTGATCCGCCGTAATACTCTTCAAGTATCCTGTAACACATGTCTGCACCTTGAGAGAAACCGGCCAGAATCAGTGGACGTCCGTTGTTTTTGTGCTCCAGATAGTATCTGAATGCTGCAGAGACATCCATGTAAGCATTGTTCATAACTGTATCTCTTGCAGCGCTATCCTCCATAGAATATACATTTATAGAAGCCTGCCTGTAATAAGGAGCATAGATTCTTGCAGTATTAGCATATATGGCTTGTTGCTGATTCATTGCATTTCTGAAGATCTTTTTAAAAGCCGGAGTGATCGCAGAATTGGTCTCACTTTTGGTATCAACAGTAGGAGCAACTATGAATACATCTACGCTGTTTTCGGGATAGGCTCCATCGTATAGCCAGTTATCCTGTCTGGAATAGTCAAGAGAACTTGTAAATGGAAGGACATTGACGGCATATGCGTTGATAGCTATGTGCGGATAGATAGTAAATAATACGATCAGTGATAACAGAATCAGTGATATTTTTTTCTTCATAGAGATACCTGCCTTTCGTATATTTGAAAGATAAAAAGTATACTAACTAAAAAACATACTGATAATATAAAGTGTACCATATTTTGAATATAAAATATCAATAAGCAAACAATATAATGACAACTATTTAGATGCCGATAATCATTGCATTATGATATCATTAGCAGTAGTGAGTTGTTGATAAATTGCGAGGAAAGATAATGATTAAAGTTGATCTCATAACCGGATTCCTTGGTTCGGGCAAAACAACATTTATAAAAAAGTATGTCAGATTTTTGAATGATCAGGGGATCAAGATATGCATACTTGAAAATGATTACGGTGCTGTCAATGTAGACGTAGCGCTGCTTGAAGACATAAGAAGCGACATGTGCGGCGTTGAGATGATAGTCGGAGGTGACGGACGAGAAGCCCACCAAAGAAGACTTAAGACCAAACTCATAACGCTTGCTATGTCAGGATATCAAAGAGTTATCATTGAGCCTTCCGGGATATTTGATATGGATGAATTTTTTGATACCCTTTATGAATCCCCCCTTGATAACTGGTATGAGATAGGCAGTGTCATAGCGATAGCATCAGCAGATCTTGAAGATAACCTCTCTGAAGATGCAGATTATGTCCTTGCATCTGAAATAGCTGATGCGGGAATAGTAGTATTGTCCAAAACAGAAGATGTATCGGATGAGCAGATCACAAAAGTCAAAGAGCATATCAGAACTGCCTTACTTGGAATAGGCGTTAAGAGGCAGGATATATTCAGATCAGCAGAAGCTTTTGATAACTTTTTTATTAATAAAAAGGCAGATGGGCTATTAGATGATGACTTTAGAAGGATAGCTTCGGCAGGCTATGTACATGGAGATTATGAAAAAAAGCAGCTGTCCATGACAGGCTCCGGTGCTTTAGGAAATGATGGCGGTTCATTTTCAAATCTGTATCTGTTTGGAGTCACGCTTACAAAAGATGAGCTTATAAGTAGTATTGATAAAGCTATTAATGATCCCAAATGCGGACACATCATCAGGATCAAAGGCTTCGCCAAAGATGGTGCTGAAGGATATATAGAAGTTAACGCAACAAGAGAAAAGCTAAGCATAAATCATATCTCTAATGCCCAGGAAGTAATCATAGTCATAGGAGAGAATCTAAGCTCTGATAAGATAAACAATTACTTTCCTACAGCAGATTTTGAAAATTTGCTAAAATAAGTGCGAAGTTTGAATGTCTAATTTAATAATCGCTTCTTCTACTTACAAAAAATACACCAGCCCTTGCGGCCTTGGAGATTCAGAAAAAACTATATGTTTTTTGAATCGCCATGGCTGCAAGGGTTTCTACACATTTTTTTATGAAATTTTGGCCTATATAGCAGATGTGATACAATATAATATAGGACTTTGACATAAATGCAAGTTGCACATGTCGGCTCTATCCTAAATACAACTTGGGAGACGCTCTATATATTATGAAATTCCTATTTGTTTCGAATTATATCAATCATCATCAGATCCCTCTGTGCGAAGCTATTATGAGGATAATTGGTGATGAGAATTTTATATTTGTTCAGACCCAGCCTATGGAAGAGGAAAGAGTTCGCATGGGATGGGGTGTTGATGTGTCATCTCTGACCTATCTTAAGATCTATGATAATGACAAGATATTCACTCTCAATGCAATTAATGATTTTGATGTAGTAATGCTTGGATGGACTGAGAATGATGAAGTAAGGGAAGCTTGTCTTAAAAGAGCTGATAGCGGAAAGCTCCTACTTCGGATGAGCGAAAGGATATATAGAGAAGGTCAGTGGAAGGCAATATCCCCTAAAGGCCTTATCTCAAAATACAAAGAACATATCAGATTTAGAAATAAAAAAGTATATATGCTTTGTAATGGAGCCTATGTTGCCTCTGATTTTGCTCTTATAGGTGCATATCCTAATAAGATGTTTAGATGGGGATATTTTCCTGAATACAGAGAATATACCAAAGAGCAGATGAGGAATATGAAAAGGATGGAGGACAACAAGACACCACGTATCCTGTGGGCCGGAAGGTTCATGGACGGTGTCAAGCATCCGGAATTTGCCCTTGAACTTGCTGCATATTTAAAGGAGAAAAACTATTCATTTCATATAGATGTGGTTGGAGACGGAGAGATGGGGGATGATCTTCACTACTATGTCGATGAGAACAGACTTACTGATGTTGTGACCTTCCACGGCTTTCTCCCTCCGAGCAGAGTAAGACAGATGATGGAAGAGGCTCATATATATCTGTTTACAAGTAACAACCTTGAGGGCTGGGGCGCTGTTGTTAATGAAGCTATGAATGCAGGCTGTGCTGTTGTAGCAGGCTCCATGGCAGGCGCAGTCCCATATCTTATCAAAGATGGAGAGAACGGCTACATCTACAATGCAGAAGACCTCCAAAGCTTCCTGAATAAGGCAGAAGATCTGGTCAGACACCCATCCAAGCAGCAGAAGTTTGGCAACAATGCCTACGATACCATCACAAGCCTGTGGAATAGCAACATTGCCGCTAGACGTCTTATAGACTTCTGCACAGCTATGCTCAAAGATAAAGAATACATAGCCCCAAACGACGGCCCCATGAGCTACGCCCCAATAATAAAACCATACATCAATCCTGAAAAGCCGCTATAGCTATACAAACTTTTCGCTGGGACGGATCAGTATCCCGATAGCATTTGTAATGGGTGGGCAGTATATAAAACGTTGCCACACTTTTTAATCGTTTTATAAAATTCATGAGCGTGATAGATGGAGCCTTTTATTCTGCCCGGGGTCCGCATGCCCCCGCGAAGCGAGTTTCGGACCCCAGAATAAAAGGTTCCAGATATCATGCCATGAATTATAAAACGATTAACAGTGTGGCAACGTTTTATATACTGCCCACCCATTACAAATGCTATCGGGATACTGATCTATCTATACAAGCCTTACCTGGTCCCCTGCCTTACTGATGGAGGAACCATCCAGCCGGCAAACTTCATGATGGAACGGCTCTGAGTTGCAACAACTTTCTTGCGCCAGTCTCTTGGCGCTTCTCCAAAATCTTCCAGAAAATGACGATTAAAACTTGATAATGAGTGAAAACCTACTTCATCAGAAATGTTGAGAATAGGCATCTCTGTTGTGCGTAGAAGAACAGATGCCTTCTGAACTCTGATGTGATTAAGGTATCTAAGTGGTCCGTCCCCAACTATAGCAGTGAACAAGCGCCTGAAGTGAGTTGGTGACAAGGAACACATGGCTGCCAGATCTTCCATTACAAAATCTTCCATGTAATGCTCCTGGATATAGTCGATAGCAGGTGCGATAACAAGGGCATTCTCGTGAGGATGCTCGCTTGCTGTTAGTTCATACTCTTTGTATATAGGGAAAAGCTTGACTATGAGCGCCATAAGTAAACCTCTTACTGAGAACTCATAGTTGCTGCCTTTTCTTCTAAGTTCGCAGATCGCGGCTGTTACAAGGTTGTAGATATCGGGATATTCTGACCTTGGAAGTATCCCATAATAGTTGTGGATCATCTTGTTGAGCTCTGCTGAGTGCTCCAGAGCGCTTAAAGGGAATAAAGGCTCAAGAAGAGACTGTATATCAACAAATATATAGGACCATTTGCTGGCACATCCCGGATCTGAATATGTGGTATGGGATATGTTGTTGGCTACGATGGTGACATCTCCCGCGTGAAATGAACGCTTCTCACCCATAAATTCCATGGTACCGCTGTCTGTCTCGCATAGTCCTATTTCAAGGCAGTTATGAAAATGAAGAGTACCTGAAGGAATATCAGAGATCCTCCACTGTTCTCCTGAAAGAAGTAATACCGGAAAATATTCCGGTAGATCATAGCTTCTGAATTCTATTGTTTGCTGCTTTGATTTGGGCATATTGTCTAATACCTCCATGTGAATTCACTATCAAGTATATAATATGACGGAAAATAAAGTAAAGTTTTGATAATGCATTTCTGACCGAAAAAATGAACGAAAATCAAAATAATTTATTGTATATTAAATTAAAAATGCAGGTAAAAACATGATAATCAACAAAAATCACTAACAAATTTAGTAAATAATAGACAATAGTTGGTGATTTTGATTTTATTATGGTTGAAAATGCATAGTTTTTGTGGATGAAATGAAGTGAATAAATGACCATATAACCATACAATTGAAAATGTAATAAATGTTCGTCTGATCCGGCATGATCTAGCTGGAATTATATAATAGCTATTTGATATAAATTTATACAATTAGTATATTGGTTTCTGATATTCTTGGAGGAGGTTTCATAATGGGTAAAGGTAATAAGGCGGTAGCAAAGACTGTACCGCAAGTAAAGACAAGCTGGAAAAAAGCGTTTAAAAGAGACTGGCAGCTATATCTGCTATTGATTTTTCCGCTTGCCATGGTTTTTCTATTCAACTATGCAGCGTATCCGGGGCTGAGAATGGTATTCATGAACTACAAAGTCATGAAGGGTTACAGCGGAAGTGACTGGGTAGGCATGAAGAACTTCGTGGATCTGTTCACCGGAACTTCAAGTGCAAGGTTCTTCATGGCTCTTAGGAATTCAATAGTATTTAACCTTCTGGATCTTGCTCTTGGATTCCCGATGCCAATAATACTTGCAGTCATGCTCAACGAGCTAAGATTTCCAAAATACAAAAAGGTAACACAGACAATTCTCTATCTGCCACATTTCCTTTCATGGGCAGTTATCGGTTCCATCGCACTTACGATGTTCCGTACCAATACAGGTCTTATCAACATGACACTTACAAGTCTTGGTTGGATAGACCAGGGTATTCCTTTCCTTACTGAGAAGTTTCACTGGGCTGTAACTTATCTGCTCATCGGTGTATGGCAGGGAATGGGATGGGGATCTATCCTATATCTTGCAGCAATAACAGGTATAAGCGGTGACTTGTATGAAGCAGCTATGATCGATGGCGCAAACCGCTGGCAGAGAATATGGCATATCACACTTCCCGGAATCCGTCCTACAATCGTAACTCTTCTTATCATGAACCTTGGACGTCTTATGGGATCAAACCTTGAAAGACTTGTAGCACTTGACAATGCTCTTGTAAGAGATTTCCAGTATCAGCTGGCGGTATACATATATGATTACGGTTTTTCCGGTCAGCACTATTCTATAGGTACTGCAGCTAATCTGTTCCAGTCACTTGTCGGTCTTGCAATGGTACTGATCGCAGACAGAGTTGCCAAAGCTCTTGGCGAAACAGGGCTTTTATAAAGGAGGACCAAGATGGATACAGCGGTTTTTAAGGGAGGCAAGGTAATGGCCGGCAAAAGAAAAGATAAAGAAAATGATATCTCTGCAGGTGGAAGCAGGGCTATCAGCAAGCTTCACATAAGTGATGTTGTAATAGTACTGATAATAGGAATCTTATCACTCACATGTCTGCTTCCATTCTGGCATGTAGCAGTAAAGTCTATATCATCCAATGCTGCGGTTGCTGCAAAGTCTGTATATCTGTGGCCCATAGATGTAACTTTAGATGCATACAGATCCATCATTGAAGATGGAAGTATGACTCATTCAATGATCTATAGTGTAGAAGTTACTGCAATCTTTACACTTCTTGGTATGATCGTATGTACCTGCGCAGCATATCCTCTTTCCAAGAAGAGACTTAAGGGAAGAGCAGTTATAACATTTTTACTGATGGTTCCTATGTACTTTGGTGCAGGTAATCTTCCTACATACCTTTTGTATAGTGACCTTCATCTTCTTAACACAATGTGGGTTCTTATATGGCCACTTATATACTCAGCTTACAATATGCTGATCATGAAGAACTATTTTATATCAAATATACCGGATGAGCTTGAGGAGTCAGCATTCCTGGATGGAGCTTCAAACTTACAGATCCTGTTCAAGATAGTGCTTCCTCTTTCTAAGCCAATCCTTGCAACACTGACTCTCTTCTATGCAGTAGGTCGTTGGAATGCTTACGGCGACAACATGTACTATATCAGAAGTAATGAACTTAAGATGGCTCAGTACAAGCTCTACGAGATGATCTTAAATGCTCAGGAAGCAGCTTCTACAGCTCTTACAGAGGCAACCAATGTGACATCTACACCTGAAGTACTTCAGGCAGCATCAGTTATGTTCGTAACAATACCGATCATCATCATCTATCCTTTCGTTCAGAAATACTTCGTAAAAGGAACTATGGTTGGTGCGGTAAAAGGTTGATTTTTGACAATATCCTTGCCGTCCATGGCAAGGATGGACAATTGTCAAAAAGTCAACTGTGCTCCAAGCACGAGGCTAAAAAAGTAAATAATAAAGTCTTTATTAAAAGGAGGATTTTATATGAAAAAGAAAATGCTAAACAGAAGCCTTGCTATTGCAATGAGTAGTGCAATGGTAATGGGCGCGCTTGTTGGATGTTCCAGTTCAACAGGGGAGAGCGGAACAGACACACAGACATCACAGGACACGACTCAGAAGGAAGCTGATAATTCAGCTACTGTAACTGAAAGCGGAGAGCAGGCAGCAGAAGGCACAGGTATTGACTCCTGGCAGCCATTTGCAGATAACGTAACTATTCAGATCCCTGTATATGACAGAGGCGGCGAAGTAGATGTTACCAACAACTACTGGACACAGTGGGTACAGACCAATTTTGGTGACAAGTACAACATCACAGTTGAGTTCGTAGCAATCCCTCGTGGAGACGTTCTCAATGCATATGCTAACCTTGCTAACGCTCAGGATCTTCCTACAATCCTTATGGAATACGACTTCCCTAAGCAGGCACAGTGGGCTGATGATGGATATCTTCAGGAACTTGATCTTGAGAAGTTCAAGACTGTAGCTCCTAACTACTATGCAATGATGGAAGAGCAGGGCAACCTTGACTACACAGATCTTAACGACACAACATATTTTGCTCTTGCAGAAAGACCTTATTCACAGAACACATACAACTACGTAACATTCTATCGTCAGGACTGGCTTGATCAGATCGGCATGGAATATCCTACAACTTGGGATGATACTCTTAAAGTTTACGAAGCTATCAAGGAAGCTGGACTTTCTGAATATCCTGCAGGCGGAACCAAGATCTCTGGTGCAGGTGTAGACCAGAATTATGGCTATAGAAAGAACCCTCAGGATGAATATGAGTGGGCTACAACAGGTGATTATGCTATCCCTGCTCTTTCTACAGAGGCTCAGAAGAACCTTCTTAAGAGAAGAAACGAACTTTACAACCTTGGATATTTCAATCCTGACTTTACACAGAGAGAAGCTACAGATGGCGAAGCTGACTTCATCGCAGGCAATGCATTTACATACTCAGCTTATATCGCTCCTTCAATCTCAGTTCTTGATTCCTTCTATGAGACCAATCCTGACGCACACCTTTCAATCGCTGTATGTCCTGGTCTTATCGAGGATACAGGCTCTGATGGAATCTCAACAACCAATGCATATCGTCCTAACAACAACTTCGGTATGATGATCGGCTTCTCAGCCCTTGCTTCTGAAGATCAGATCACAGCAGCTATGATGTACATGGAATGGATGCTCGCAGGTGAAGTTGATGGTACAAGTGCTCTTTTCACAATGCAGTATGGTATCGAAGGTGAGACTTTCGAATATGATGAGAACGGATATCCTGTAATTACTAACAACACAGAAGGCGAGTATGCTATGGCCAATAACAACAAGGATTACTGGTGCGTAGCAGTTGAGTCCAAGACACTTGGTTCTATCGAAGATGATATCAAGCTCAACATGCCAGTTAACTATCCTGATTCTGATGAGTGGTATCAGCAGATCCTTGATAACTACAACGGAATGGAAGCAATGGTTGATAGCGGTGTCATCCAGCCTGACTGTAACTTCGCTGTAACTCTTACATCTGTAACAGATAACCAGGAGACACTCCTTGGCCTTTATGAAGAGTTTGCTTCTAAGCTTGTAGTTGCATCAGAAGATGAGTTCGATACTCTCTATGAGCAGTTCAAGCAGGAGTACCTTGATGCCGGATATCAGGCTATCATCGATGAAAGAGGTGAAGCTTACAATAACGGCATGACCTCCAAGATGAAATAATATGTTTTCATACTTACCCTTTCTTAAATAAATAAACAGCTCCATCTTTGTGACAATCACATTTCAAAAAAGAAGATCCTCGGGCTAAATCTTGGAGTGGCCCGGGGATCACTTTAAAAAGAGTAAACGAAGTGTAAATGCTAAGTGTGTGAATTTAATTGTTATGATATATCTTTTCTTTATGTTTTAAATAATGACTATAAATACAAAATCAAATAATAGCGTTAAGTAATAAGTGTAAAGTTTGAAAGTGTTCCACTTTCAAACCCAAATTGATGACGCGAGCTCCATCAATTTGAACCATTAGTCACTCGCTTTGCTCGCGACATGAGGTTAATGATGAATAAAAACAGTGATTTTCAGCTGGTTAATGGAACCTACAGCTGAATGTGCTGCAAAAGGTAACTTTCGGAATCTTCTTTTTTATAGTCATTATTTAAAAAATAAAAAAAATGATATTTGATTCAGAATTACATATAGCGGTATTACTACCTGAGAGGAGAATGATGACATCACTTGAATTCGACCAAAAGATCGTAGAGGATACGATCGATCATATAGTTGACAAAACAATGAGCATGGACCTTACATGGGACTGGCCTTGCGGAGTAGCATATTACGGAATTGCCAAAGCCTATGAAGTTACTAAGAAAAAAGAATATCTTGATGTATTAAAAGACAGAATAGATGAATATGTAGATGAGCTTGGACTTCCTAAGGTATGGACAGTCAATACCTGTGCTATGGGACACTGCCTTATAACGTTATACGATGCGACAGGTGATAAGAGATACTGGGACATCGTAATGAGTAAGGTAGATTATCTCGAAAATGAAGCTCTTAGATTTGGTGATAATGTTCTTCAGCATACAGTATCAGCCAATAATGATTTCCCGGAGCAGTGCTGGGCAGATACTCTTTTCATGGCAGCTTTTTTCTTATTAAGAGTCGGAGTTCATGAAAAGGATGAAGATCTTATAAATGATGCGCTGAATCAGTACTACTGGCATATAAAGTATCTGCAGGACAAGGATACAGGCTTTTATTATCACGGATATAACAATATCACCAAGGATCATATGTCAGGATTCTATTGGGGAAGGGCCAATGCCTGGGCTGCATTTACTATGTCGCAGGTAGGTCATATCCTTCCGGAAGCATATCTGTATCCGCAGTTTCTGGACATAGTAGGATCACTCAATGAACAGTTATCAGCTCTTAAAACGGTTCAGACTGAGAACGGTCTATGGCGTACTATCTTGGATGATCCTGAGTCATATGAAGAGATATCAGCATCTGCCGGAATAGCTGCAGCAATGCTTTCTAAAGGTAATCCACTTCATATCAAATATATAAATAAATCGATCAAAGGTATACTTGCAAACATATCACCTCAGGGCCGTGTTATGAATGTGTCCGGTGGAACAGCTGTGATGAAAGACAGGGATGGATATAGGAATATAAGCCGCGATTGGATGCAGGGCTGGGGGCAGGGACTGGCACTTGCATTTCTGGCAGGCCTTCTTGAATACGGCAATCTTAGAAGCGACGGAGCACTTTGATCTTAAAACCGGAAGTTTCTGCTGCAAGGGAGAGACTTATCATCATAAAACGACGAGGATAGATAGTTATGACCAATAAGCTGAAGGGGAGTTTTACATTACCGGGTGAATCCGGATACGAAGATCTTACTCTTAAGATGGCAGAAAAATGGGGAGCAGATGTTATAAGAGACAGTGATGGAACGCAGCTGTCCCCGGAAATATTAGAAGCAGGATATGACATATATTCTACAGTTTGTATCATAAGAGACCATAACGACTGGATCAGAAAACATCCATCCAACATGCAGCAGACTTTTTTGCAGAGTATGCCCAAGATCGCCGAGGGTGATTTTCTGTCAATACATCTTCTTGACGGCTATTTTACACAGCAGTTTGAAGTCAACCAGAGTAAGGAATCTGTAGAGCTGTGGCAGGTTTTTGACAGGACTACGAATATGGAAGTCCCAAAGCGGTTGTGGAATTATGAGAAGGAGCTTGATCATGTGGTGATCAAGACTACAGAGCCTTTTCATGAATATACAGTTAACTTCCTTGCATATCGTAAGTGGGAAGAGATCAACATGTACAATCATGTGACCAATAACTGGACATCAGAGCATCTTATACCTGTTGACCCAAGATCTGATGAAGCGCAGGAATACCTCTACAAGTGGATGGACAACTGGTGCAAAGAGCATCCGCTTACCAATGTAGTCCGTTTCACCTCTATGTTCTATAACTTTGTATGGATCTGGGGATCTGATGAAAGAAACAGAAACCTCTATACTGACTGGGGCAGCTATGACTTCACTGTAAGTCCTCTTGCACTTGAGCAGTTCAAGAAGCAGTATGGATATGAACTTACATCAGAAGATTTTATCAATAAGGGCAGCAATCACCCGACTCATATGCCACCTACAAAAAAGCTTCTCGATTACATGGATTTTACCAATCAGTTTGTAGTATCTTATGGCAAAAAACTCGTAGACCTGGTTCACTCTTATGGCAAAAAAGCCTACGTCTTCTATGATGACAGCTGGATAGGAGTTGAGCCCTATTCTAAGAGATTTGAAGAATTCGGATTTGACGGACTTATCAAGTGTGTCTTTAACGGATATGAGGCAAGACTTTGTGCAGGAGCTAAGGCTAATACTCATGAGCTTCGCCTGCATCCATATCTTTTCCCGACAGGTCTTGGCGGAGCACCTACATTCTCAGAAGGCGGTGATCCTGCAAGGGATGCTGCAGTGTACTGGAACAGGGTAAGGCGTGCACTTCTACGTGAACCTGTAGACAGGATAGGTCTTGGAGGGTACCTGCATCTTGTAGAAGATCAGCCTGAGTTTAATGATTACATAGAGAAGGTTGCAGATGAATTCAGACTTATAAAGTCTTTCCATGCAGAGGGAAAACCTTATACTCTTCCCTACAAGGTTGCTGTGCTTCATAGCTGGGGACATCTTCGCAGCTGGACTTTGTCAGGACATTTCCATGAGACATATATGCATGACCTTATCCATATCAATGAGGCCTTAGCGGGGCTTCCTGTGGATGTTAAGTTTATAAACTTTGATGATGTTATTGATGGAGCTTTAGATGATGTTGATATCCTTATCAATGCAGGTCGGGCCGGAGATGCCTGGAGCGGTGGTGACAACTGGGAAGATGACAGAGTGATATCACTTATATTCAGATGGGCAGGCGAAGGCGGACTTCCCACTATATCAATACATGATTTTGGTAAAGGAAAAGGCATCTACCTTTCAAGTTTCCAGGTAAATAATGAAAATACAAGACTTCTTCTAAATCTCATGCTCTATGCCAAGGGAGATCTTGGAAAAGCTCTGTATCTTACAGATACTGCAGATACAGAATGCGCATACTATCCAAATGCTAAGAGACTTGTAGTAATGAATGAGACTGACAGGGATGCCGAAACCAGTATTAAGACAAGTGATGGCGATATCCATGTGGCTTTAAAGCCTTTTGAAACACAGATACATGAGCTTTCTTGATGAAGTTAAAGTTTTAATAGCCAGCCCGGCAGTGGTATATGTAGTAAACGATTTAAGAAAATCCACGCTTGAGGCTGGCTTTTTTTCATTAAAATAATAGGAGGCGGGTATGGAAAGACATAGTTTTTCTTTTGAGATCAAAGAAGGCAAGGTTGGAGACTTCCTTAAAATATTTGGAAGTAACTGGGACAGCGTGCGCGCAGAAATTAAAGAAAGCGGAGTAACTAATTTTAGTCTATGGAACTGTGATACTTTTTTCTTTGGGTATTATGAGTCTGGTGACAAAGAGCCTTCAACTTTGAAAATCCTGGGGCCTGTGCTTGATACCTTAGAAGATCTTATTAAGTGGAAGAGTGATTTTGAAAAAGGCATGGCTCTTATGTATGAAGATTTTGGCATTGTAAGAGAAGATAAATCCATGATAAGGCACAGGGTCTTTATGACTCACCTGTTAAAAGGAGATACAGCAGAATACAAGCGCCGCCATGATGAACTTGCAAGTGCCAGAACTAGTGTTACAAAAGGCCCTGATTCCAATTTTTCAATATGGAACGCAGGCGACTTCATATTTGGCTATGACGAGATAGATACCTCTATGGAACATGAGATGACAGCAGATGAAAAGGAGTCTACAATTAGATGGGAAAAGCATATGCTGGATATCATGGAATGGATAACAGATGATGTAGACTGGATCACGGATATGCATCACAGCCATGTTAAGAGAATCGCATATAAATGAAGGAATAAGTTTGAAAGTGTTCCACTTTCAAAACCAAATTGGTGTCGCGAGCTCCACCAATTTGAACCATTAGTCACTCGCTTTGCTCGCGACATGAGGTTAAGTTTGAAAATGTTCCATTTTCAAACCCAAATTGATGACGCGAGCTCCATCAATTTGAACCATTAGTCACTCGCTTTGCTCGCGACATGAGGTTAAAAAATGAAAACAATATTTACAGCAGTTGGTGGAACAAAGCATGGAATGGAGGCTATACTGCATATTCACTTGCAGGATCTTAGCGACAATTTTGCCTGGAGAGTAAGACCTATGGTAATAGTATGTCCCGGCGGGGCATATGCTTATACTTCAGACAGAGAGGCAGATCCTGTAGCTATGCAGTTTCTGGCTATGGGATATAATGCAGCGGTTCTTCGCTATTCATGTGCACCTGCAAGATATCCTGATGCTCTGATACAGCTTGGAAGAGCTCATCTGTATCTTAGAAGACATGCTAAGGAGTTCAAGATAGATCCTGATGCTATATATACAGTAGGATTCTCTGCAGGTGGTCACCTTGTATGTAATTATTGCGAGAGATGGTCGGAAGACTTTGTAAGGCAACAGCTTGAATATGATATAGCTCATAGTATGGCCAAGGAAGATAAGCATGTTGATGTAGAAGAGCTTCGCCCAAACGGAATGATGCTGGGCTATCCTGTTATCACATCCGGTGAATATGCACACACTGGATCTATTGAAAATCTCATAGGGACTGCAGCAGATTATGAATCAGAAGATAGGTACAGGCAGATGCTTGATGATATATCTTTGGAGAAACATGTTAATAAGGATGTCCCACCTGCATTTATCTGGGGAACTGCAGAAGATGGTAGTGTTCACCCTATGAACTCGGTGCTTCTTGTAGAGGCTTTGATGAGGGAAAATATCCCCGTAGAATATCATCTCTTCCGTAAGGGAGGACATGGACTTTCACTTGGAGATGAGAGGACTATATCGGCGATGCCGGAAAGTGCTATAAATGATGGCGGCAATATCAATTTCCAGGCAGCCAAGGAATACGTGCCCTCGACATCGGCATGGGTATCCATGGCAGCTACATGGATACGCGGACTCCACTGAAAACATAAAATAAGTAGAGAGGATAAAGGTGATATGGAATTGCATAGTCTGGTTACAGATAGTGATATAACCATATGGTGGGATAAGGAGGGTGTGAACGTCTCTGAATACGAAGTCAGTATAAATGGGGAGACTTCTAATACTGCTAAGACTCATTATACATGGGAGGATTTAGAACCTGATACAGAATACCATGTTGAAGTTAAAGCTTTATTGGCGGATAGCAATATAGTAGACACAGCAAATGAAGAAAACAAAGCAAAAACCTCTATAGCTAAAGTCAGAACACTTAAGACCAAACGAAGAATTGATGTTACCAAAGCTCCATACAATGCCGTTGGCGATGGTAAGACCATGAATACAGCAGTGATCCAGAAGGCTTTCGATGACTGTGGTAAAGGCGATCAGATCTTTTTCCCAAAAGGGGATTATATGACTGGGGCACTGCATCTTCATTCGGATATGGAGATATATCTTGATGAGGGTGCTATACTCCATGGAACAGCAGACTTTCATGACTATCTTCCTATGATAAAAAGCAGGTTCGAAGGAATTGAGAATATGAGCTATTCATCACTTCTAAATGCCGGAGAGCTCGATCATAACAGCGGGCCTAACTGTAGTAATATCCTCATAAGAGGTAAGGGCGAGATACGATCCGGTGGTCAGATACTGGGAATGGCCATTATAGAAGATGAAACTCATAAACAGAAAGAATATCTTGAATCTCTTGGAGATAAGATCAAGGAATATGAGACAGATCATACTATTCAGGGAAGAGTACGTCCGCGTCTTATAAATCTTAGTAACTGTTCTAATGTAAGAATCACAGGAGTGACCTTAAGTGATGGTGCATGCTGGAATGTGCACATGATATATTGCGATGATATAGTCACAGATCATGTTACTATTAATTCATATGGCGTGTGGAATGGGGATGGCTGGGATCCTGACTCATCTACTAACTGCACGCTTTTTGCTACTGTATTTAATACAGGGGATGACGGCGTTGCCATAAAATCCGGCAAAAATCCTGAGGGTAATATAGTGAATCGTCCCTCGGAGCATATCAGAGTATTTGACTGCGTATCCAAGATGGGACACGGCATATGTATAGGTTCTGAGATGAGCGGCGGCGTATCTGATGTCAGGATATGGGACTGCGACCTGTCAGATTCATGGTGCGGAATTGAGATCAAGGGTACTAAGAAAAGAGGCGCATATGTAAGAGATATTCATGTATCAGACTGCCATACTTCTAGAATTCTTATGCATTCTGTACTCTACAATGATGATGGAGAGAGGGTATCACCTCATCCTCCTGTTTTTGAAAACTGCTTATTCGAAAGAGTATACATTCAGGGACATTATACAGATCAGCATGATTTTGAAGGTGGCGGTATCAAGGAATCACCTGCAATAGAACTGTATGGATTCGATGAAGAGGGATATGAGATCAAGAATCTTAAATTCAAGGATATAGTGATAGAAGACCGTAAGGTTCAGTCGATCTGCATGCAGCACTGCAAGGGCATCAGTTTTGAGAATATAAGTTTTGAATGATTGACAGACTTTGCATATGAACTATTGACCGTCTATGTAATTTGCATGGCGGGGTGAAAAAAGTTGTACTGTCATTTCAGAAAAATATACAAGGGCTGAATTCTGACAGAACGCCATTTTTGTACGATGAAACGTCAAAATGACGGGTTTTCAATATTATATTACTATGATATAATGTCAAGCGTCTGTGGATAACAAGGATATTCAGTAACTTTTTATTACAGAGTATAAACTATTTAACGTAGCATTTTAGGGAGGGAATTTTTATGAAATGCACTAATTGCGGCGCAGAGATACAAGAGGGTACTCTCTTTTGTAGCGAATGCGGAACCAAAGTAATTCTTCCTGAAAGCCAGGCTCCTGCAGCAAATGAATTTGCGCAGAACGGTGCTCAGGATAATTTCCAGAACAATTTTGGACAGCCGGCAGACGGCGCACAGTTCCAGAATGCTAATTTCCAGCAGTCTGAGAACATCTATGCAGGAGTACCTGATCCGGCAGCTTCTGTAAACGATGGCAAAAAGGGTGGAAAGGGTGTTAAGAAGATCCTTATTCCTATCATCATCCTTCTTGTTTTAGTAGTAGCTGCTGTAGGTGGAGTAGTATTCTACCTTAAGTCTCGTCCTATCGAAGTAGACCTTAACGAATATGTAAAGGTTTCATTCGACGGTTATGACACACTTGGTACAGCTACTGTTGATTTTGATGAAAAAAAGTTCAAAAAAGACTATGGCGACAAGATCAAGTACCACGGCGATGACAAGGATATGAAGGACGAGAGCTCTAAGAAGCTCATCGCTGAGTACCTTGACAAAGCTGTATCTCTTGATAAGACAGAGAAGCTTACTAACGGTGATAAGGTTACTGTTAAGTTCAAATATGATGCTGATGCCCTTTTAGAAGATCTCAACATCAAGACAACAACAGACGGTATGTCATTTAGCGTAAAGGGTCTTGAGGAAGTTCCTACATTCGATCCTTTCGAAGGTCTTGAGATCACATATTATGGTACAGCTCCTGATGCATACGCATCACTTGATGATGCTAATGTTAATAATGAGTATTACAATTCTAATGACTATTTCTTTGATTATGATTATGATCAGCTTCAGGATCTTTCTAATGGAGATGTGATCACTATCACAATCAAATATGATGAAACTCAGTCTGACGAAGAGTACATTGCAGACTTTGTAGAGAACTATGGTGCTATGCCTACTCAGATCACTAAGGACTTCACAGTAGAAGGACTTCAGGTAGCTGTTACAACTAAGGATCAGATTACAGAAGATATTCTTAGCCAGCTTAAAACAGAGGTTGAAGATCAGGACAGCATGTTCACTACAGATGACATTGGAACTTCAGTAACAGATGATGTTACAGTTTCTAATGTTGAGTATTATGGAATGTATGTTGGTGAGCCTAAGAAAGACAGCTATTATGATTTCGATGCATTCCTTACATACAAAATTACATTCAAGTATAAGAGCGAAGAGTATTCTTATTATCAGGTAGCTGAGGTTGAGGATATCGTACTTGACGGTGACGGAAACGTTGTTACTGAGAAGCTTAACATAAACTTCTATAACTACAATTATCTCTCACATTCTTTCAAAGATGGTTATCGTATTTATGGAATGTATGGATATGAGACTACAACTGATATTGAAGATGATCAGTCTTACTACTCTTCAGACTACAACTTCAGCTGGGTTCTTGCAGGTGAGAATGGATCAAGCGATTCTTCTACAAGCGACTCTTCTACAACAGAGACTTCTACAGATGAAGAGAGCACTGATACAGAAGAGACAACAGATACAGAAGAAACAACAGATACAGAGGAAACTTCAGAAGAAGAGTCTGATTCAGCTTCTGAAGAGGCAAGCGAAGAGTAATCTTTACTACAGTATCACTTAAGCCCTTGACAATTTATGTCATATGGTTTTATAGTAATTGCAAATGAATATTAAAAGCTATGACGAAGACAGTAGCGATTCGCTCAAAGATTCAGAGAGCTGCCGGTTGGTGCAAGGCAGATCGAGTAGGCAATTTGTGAAAATCACTTCCAAGCTGCGAGGCTGAAGGTTATATCAGTAGGCCGAGCCGGTATCTTACCGTTATTAAGAGCCATATTCAACTGTGTTTTTTAACGCGGCGCGTATGTGTAAACAGGTGGTACAACGAGATTTTAATGCTCTCGTCCTTTTTACAGGGACGAGAGCTTATTTTTTTATCAAGAAAGAAGGAGCAAGCAGATGTATAAGAAGGTTGATAACAGCATGAACTTCGTAGAACGTGAAGCACAGGTTGTTGATTTCTGGAAAGACAATGACATCTTTAATAAGAGTGTTTCAGGTAAAGACGGAAACGAGATCTACATGTTCTATGATGGCCCCCCAACAGCTAATGGTAAGCCTCATATCGGACACGTTCTGACACGTGCCATCAAGGATATGATCCCTCGTTACAGAACTATGAAAGGATATCAGGTTCCTCGTAAAGCGGGCTGGGATACTCATGGTCTTCCGGTTGAGCTTGAAGTTGAGAAGGAGATAGGTATCGAAGGCAAGGACCAGATCGAAGAGTATGGTATCGAGCCTTTCATCAAGAAGTGTAAAGAGTCTGTATGGAAATACAAGGGAATGTGGGAGCAGTTCTCCGGCAAAGTCGGATTCTGGGCTGACATGGATAACCCGTATGTAACATATTATGATGATTATATCGAGTCTGAGTGGTGGGCTCTTAAAGAGATCTGGAACAAGGGTCTTCTTTATAAGGGATTCAAGGTTGTTCCTTACTGTCCTTCATGCGGAACACCTCTTTCATCTCACGAGGTTGCTCAGGGATATAAGGTTATCAAGGATCGCACAGCTGTTGTTCGCTTCAAGGTTGCAAATGAAGATGCATATTTCCTTGCATGGACAACAACACCATGGACACTTCCATCTAATATCGGTCTGTGTGTGAACCCTGATGAAGAGTACGCTAAGGTTAAGTGCGTAGATGGCAATACATATTACATGGCATCAGCTCTTCTTGATAAGGTTATAGGATCTCTTGCTAAGGATGAGAAGGTTAATCCTGATGGAAAGCCAGCTTATGAAGTCCTTGAAACCTATAAGGGCAAAGACCTTGAGTACAAGGAATATGAGCCTCTCTATGAGTGTGCTAAGGCAGAAGCAGACAAGCAGCACAAGAAGGCATTCTTCGTGTATTGCGATAACTATGTAACTATGGAAGATGGTACTGGTATCGTACATATCGCTCCTGCATTTGGTGATGATGATGCCAGAGTTGGTCGTAAGTATGATGCTCCATTTGTACAGATGGTAGATGCAAGCGGTCGTCTTAAGCCTGAGACAGGCAAGTTTGCAGGTATGCGCTGCAAGCCTACAGCTAAGGAAGTAGAGCAGGGTGCTGTATCAGCAGATCCTGAAGTACTTAAGGATCTTGCAGAAAGAGGAATCCTCTTCTCATCACCTAAAGCTGAGCATGACTATCCTCACTGCTGGAGATGTGATACTCCTCTTATCTACTATGCTCGTGAGTCATGGTTTATCAAAGTTACAGATATCAAGGATGACCTTGTAAGAAATAATAAAGAGATCAACTGGATCCCTGAGTCAATCGGTGAAGGTAGATTCGGTAAGTGGCTTGAGAACATTCAGGACTGGGCTGTATCTCGTGACAGATATTGGGGAACTCCTCTTAACATCTGGGAATGCCCTGACTGTGGCAAGAAGATCGCCGTAGGTTCTAAGAAGGAGCTTGCTGAGCTTTCAGGAGACGAGTCAGCTCTTACATCTGAGCTTCATCGTCCTTATGTTGATAAGTATCTTATCAAGTGTTCAGAATGCGGCGGCTCTATGAAGCGTGTTCCTGAAGTTATCGACTGCTGGTTCGATTCAGGTGCTGCTCCATATGCTGAGCTTCACTATCCTTTTGAGAACAAGGAGCTTTTTGAAAAACAGTTCCCTGCACAGTTCATCTCCGAAGCAGTAGACCAGACTCGTGGATGGTTCTATTCACTTCATGCAGAGGCTACTCTTCTTTTCAATAAGCCTGCATTTAAGAACGTTATCGTTCTGGGTCTTGTACAGGATGAGAACGGACAGAAGATGAGTAAGTCCAAGGGCAATGCTGTAGATCCTATGGAAGCACTTAATCAGTATGGCGCAGATGCTATCAGATGGTACTTCTATACAAACTCAGCACCATGGCTTCCTTCAAGATTCTATGGCAAGGCAGTTCAGGAAGGACAGCGTAAGTTCCTTGGAACACTTTGGAACACATATGCATTCTTCGTACTGTATGCTAATATTGATGGATTTGATGCTTCTAACTACAAGCTTGAGAAAGATAAGCTTACAGTAATGGATAAGTGGATCCTGTCACGTCTGTATTCAACAATTGCAGAAGCTGACAAGAACCTTGAGAATTATAAGATCCCTGAAGCAGCTAAGGCTCTGGACAAGTTCGTTGACGATCTGTCCAACTGGTATGTTCGCCGTAGCCGTGAGCGTTTCTGGGCTAAGGGCATGGAACAGGACAAGATCTCTGCATATATGACACTTTATACATGTCTTGTTGAGATCTGTAAGGCAGCAGCTCCTATGGTTCCTTTCATGACAGAAGAGATCTATCAGAATCTTGTCAGAGAGAACTTCAAGGATGCACCTGAGTCAATCCACCTGTGCGACTATCCTGTAGTTAATGCAGAGTATGTTGATAAGCAGCTTGAAGAGGATATGGAAGAGGTTCTTGATATAGTAGTACTCGGCCGTGCTTGCAGAAACGCCTGCAACATGAAGAACCGTCAGCCTCTCGGACAGATGTATGTCAAGAATGATAAGGCAGAAGGTAAGACTCTTAGTGATTTCTATCAGGATATCGTAAGAGACGAGCTCAATGTTAAGTCTGTTACATTTACAGATGATGTACGTGACTTCACAAGCTACACATTCAAGCCACAGCTCAAGACAGTAGGTCCTAAGTATGGTAAGATGCTTGGTGGTATCAAGCAGTATCTTGCTGAGCTTGATGGCAATGCTGCTATGGATACACTTAATGCAGAAGGATCTATTAAGTTTGAAGTTTCAGGTGAAGCTGTAGAGCTTACCAAGGAAGATCTCCTTATTGACATGACTCAGAAGGAAGGCTTCATGAGCCAGGAAGACTGGGGTATTACAGTAGTCCTTGATACTAACCTTACAGAGGAACTTGTAAACGAAGGTCTCGTAGCAGAAGTTATCTCTAAGATCCAGACAATGCGTAAGGATTCAGGATTCGAAGTTATGGACAGAATCGTAGTATCTCTTACAGGATCTGAGAAGGTAGCTGCAGCTGTTAAGGCTGACGAAGTTGCTCTTTCAACCAAGGTACTTGCTGATTCACTTTCCTATGATCAGGATCTTGATAGTGCCAAGGATTGGGATATCAACGGCGAAAGCTGCAAGATTGGTGTTAAGAAGGTCTGATGTCATTGACAATTAAATGATTTAGATATTGATTATAATGATAGCTTTAGGATATAACATCTTTTACTAAAAAGAGAAAAGTTATACTAAAGCTATCATTTTTTTGATAAATGAGGTGCCGTAAGGTATAGCTTTCGTAATATAAAGATATTGTGATAAAGTAGTTACAAGTAAGGAGGTAATAAAGGAAAAATAGAATGAATATAGTCAGAAAAGGTACTACCCAAGTAGTACAACAAAATAAACATGAAAACGAAATGGAATATCTCACATTCCCGTCTATAACAGCTACCGGGATAGTAAGCCATGCGTTCAGTACCAGGATAGGCGGAGCTTCTAAGGGATATTTTGGTGAAGCTAATTATAGCTTTACAAGAGGCGATGTTAGAGAAGATGTGGAAGAGAATTACAGGCGCATGGCTCAGATACTGGGATATGGAAGAAGTCTTGAACATTTCGTTACAACTTTTCAGACACATACAAGTAATGTCAGGGTCATTACAGCTGATGATATGGGCAAAGGAGTGATCAAAGAAAGGGACTATGTAGATGTAGACGGTATGATCACGAATATCCCGGGTATCATACTTACAACCTTCCATGCAGATTGCCCTCCCATATATTTCGTAGATCCTGTCAAGAGGGCTATAGGACTGTCTCACTCCGGATGGAAGGGAACAGTCAGCCGTATAGGTAGGAGCACTGTAGAAGCTATGACCAAAGAATATGGAAGCAATCCTTCAGACATTATCTGCGCTGTAGGTCCTTCCATATGCGTAGACTGCTATGAAGTAAGTAGCGACGTTGCTGATAAATTCATAGATGAATTTGGTATAAAAGACGTGCCGGAGTATATACCAGATGGCGATAGCGCAGGGTATATCGTCTATAGAAAATCAGGCGGCAAATATCAGCTTAATTTGTGGGAAGCAATAAGGCTTACTTTGATTGAAGCCGGAGTTAAAACTGAGAATATCGAGATTACAGACATCTGTACCCACTGCAATCCTGATTACCTCTTCTCTCACAGAACTGCCGGAGAGAAGCGTGGGAATCTTGCGGCATTTCTGGTTTTGAAATAAAAATTTAACACGCCGTGAGCAAGTGCAAAGGTTGAGTTAAAATATTATGCTACCTAAGTCAACTACCACGCACCTAAAGGTACGTGGCTTGCGACTCCCCTGTAGTTCGTTGCAATAACTCCTACATTTTGTCGGTGTAACTTCCGTGGGGTCGCATCATGGGACGGTTGACACCGCCCCTTACGACAAAGATTTACTCTGCCGTAACTGTATCAGGTACTTGACTATCTTCAAGATAGTTGATTCCCATGCGGTACAGATTCATAGCTCCAATGCGGTCATCGTTTGATTTATAGCCACAGTTCTTACAAGTAAACAGATGCAATTTCTTATCACGATTGGCTTTTTCAATGTGTCCACATACAGGACAGCACTGACTCGTATAACGAGGGTCAACCTTAATAACAGTAGACTGATTCTGTTTAGCTTTGTAGATAAGTTTCTGTTCAAGGTCATAGAAAGACCACGATACGGAAACGTAGCGGTCTTTGGTTCTGACACGCTCTGTAGCATTACGAACGCCTGACAAATCTTCAAGAACAAAAAGCGTATGCTTCGGGTTGGAGGTGGCGAGTGCCTTTGATACCTGGTGGTTAACATCCTGCATCCAACGGTTTTCTCGCTGACCGATAGCTTTTAATCTACGTCTTGAAGATGGTGTCTGACACATTTGGAGTTCTTTACGAAGCTTAGAATAGTGAGCACGTTTCTGCTTGATGGCTTTACCGCTTACAAATCCAGACTTGTGCTTACTGTCATAAGTAGCAACGACAAAGTTTATACCTCTGTCAATACCAACGACATTACAAATGTCAGAAACATTACTTTCTTCGACATCGTAGGTTACGGGGATATGCAAAAAATACTTACCATGCTTATTTACAAGCTTAGCAGTTCCAAACTTATAGATGTCGTGATCAAAGTATTTTGCCATGCCTTCAGCGAAATAGGGCAACTTAACACGTCCATTCAGTGTATTTACTGAAAAGCAGTTTTGTGTAAGGGAATAATCTCTGTTCCAAACAAGGTCATACTGTGGTTTTTTGAAGGATGGCTGAATCCACTCTTTCTGATTTTCGAGGATGGTCTTATATCTTGCAATGACAGTCTTAAATACGGACTGAGCCATCTGAGATTTGAGTCCAAACATTTCTCGGAGTGTAGAGTACAAAGCCTTGTTAAGTGAGAACTGCTTTAGGTCGTGAGTGCGGAACACATAGTCAGATACATAATTACAGGCATCAGAATAAACAGACATGGTTTCATCAAGAAAAACCTTACTGTCTGCATTAACAGAAATCTGAATTTTAGCTGTAACTGTCATCTGTTCCATAGTGTACCTCATTGTTATTTCACTAAATATATAATACAATATTTATTAGTGAAAATCAATTATTTGTAAGGCGATTTTACAAGGAAAACCAAATTAAATACAAAATAATCAAAGCTTTGCAAGATGCAGGCTATGACGTTGAAATTGATAACAGAATGCTAATAGTAGATGATTACGACACCAATAATGGAGTCGCTGTAAAAATCGAAGCTTTGCCGTAAATACATCCTATGGACAACAGATATAATCATCGCAACAGACCACACACTATCTATGGCAGAAATATCCAAACTTTTTATTTAAGTGTTACTGGAAGCATAAGATATTTTGGTCAGATGGTTATTTTGCTTGCAGTATAGGCGAAGTATCCTCAACAACTATACAAAAATATATCGAGAACCAAGGTTAATAGCTACGAATTTACAAGGCTCCTCCCACCGCCCAAGGGCAGTGGGTTTCCGCCTACGACAACCGAAAGGATTTTATTTATGAAATATATAATATATCCGATATAATTGTTGGTATGTGCGTTTGGCTACGTTCAGCCATACCTCAAACTAATAGAAGGTGATATATGAAAAAAAGAATAATAAACTTGCTGCTCGTGCTTAACATGGTAGTATGTATGTCTAGTTTTGGCATGCAGAAAGCTTATGCAGGATCTGTACCTCATAATGGTAATGCGGCAGGCCCAGCATCTATAGATTATGAGGCTACTGTATTTTATAATACCAGCCTCTACGAAGAAGAGTGGTACATAGAAGCTCTTAAGGCAGGAACTCTTTCGACAGGTACCAATGGAAGATTTGAAAACTTCATAAGAAAACTTCAAAAGGGCAAAAAAGTTACTATAGCATTTATAGGCGGCTCTGTAACAGAGGGCGGCGGAGTCCTTGATCCTGCCCAGTCTTATGGTGATCAGTTTATAGCTTCTCTTGGAGAGAAATATCCTAAAGCCAAGATAGAGTATGTCAATGCCGGAGTAGGCGGGACATCCTCTGCTATCGGAGCCCTAAGATATGACAGGGACGTTACTAAAAAGTGCTCCAAGACTCCTGATCTTGTAGTTGTAGAATTTTCGGTCAATGACCAGGAGGATCCTACAAACGGCCGTGCATATGAAAGCCTTATAAGACAGATCCTTGAAACAGATGATGAGACTGCAGTAGTGCAGATGTTTGCTGTATTTAAGTCAAGGTGGAATACGGAAGATCTCTACAAACCAGTTGGTAATCTGTATGGAACACCTATGGTAAGTGTTAAGGACGGTACTGCAGCAGCCTTTGAAGCAGGGTATCTTAATAATGAATTATACTTTAGTGATGATTATCATCCGACAGCCCTTGGTCATAAGATCATGGCTGATACACTGATGAATCTTGTGAATGAAGTTGATGACGCTGTCGCAGCAGGAACTGCAACAAAGTCTATAGCTCCTGTACCTGCCACATACTTCTATTCACCTGACTTCCTTAATATGAAGCTTGTAAGCAGCAAGGATTCAAATGGTGCCAAGGTTACAAAGGGGAGCTTCTCACAGACTGATACTCAGGTTCATGCTCTCGTTAGAAACGGTGAAGTTACATTCCCTTATAACTGGTCGCATGATGTAAGTAGTAATGAGCCATTTGTATTAGAAGTTACCTGCAAGAATATTCTCTTTGATTATAAGAGATCAATCAGTGATGAATATGGTAAAGCAGAAATCTATGTAGATGGCGAACTTGTGGCTGTCCTTGATGGATACAAGTCAGACGCCTGGAATAACAGCTATATTGAACTTGTTTATGATTCACAGGAAGTGGCCAAGCATAAGCTGGAAATCAGGATGGCTGAAGAAGACAAGGACAAGAAATTTACAATCCTTGGTATAGCTTATTCTGATAAGAAGATGACCTATACTCAGGATCCGATCGTTCTGGAATATACTACAGGAAGTGAGGATACTGCTTCTTACAACTAAGAATTTGCTATTTTTAACAAAAATAAAGTACAATATATATGTAATTTGTACTATAATCTGTATTATCTATATATATATGTATGTCGCTATCAGCATCCGCGGCTTAAGTATTCTACTTGTATTGTTTACTTTTTGGAGGTATACATATGGCTAAGACTACTAAGACCAGAGAATCTTTTGACAAAGAATTATTCAAGCGTAGCGTTTTATATAATATCAAAACTCTCTACAGAAGAACTCTCGAAGAAGCAACTCCCCAACAGATATATCAGGCGGCAAGCCTTGCCATCAAGGATCAGATCATCGATCAGTGGATGGACACGCAGAAAGCCATGGAAGAGCAGGATCCCAAGATCGTGTATTATATGTCTATGGAATTCCTGATGGGGCGAGCATTTGGCAATAACCTCATAAACCTTCGTGCATATGAGGGCGTAGGAGAGGTTATGGATGAACTTGGCGTTGATCTAAACCTCATAGAGGATCAGGAACCGGATCCTGCCCTTGGTAACGGAGGTCTTGGAAGACTTGCTGCATGCTTCCTTGATTCACTTGCATCTCTTAATTATGTGGCATACGGATGCGGAATCCGTTACAAATACGGTATGTTCCGTCAGGAGATACATGACGGATATCAGGTTGAAAAGCCCGATGACTGGCTTGTTAACGGCAATCCATTTGAACTTCGCCGTCAGGAATATGCCAAGGAGATAAAGTTCGGCGGATATGTCAGAATGTATCAGGATGAGAACGGAAGGACTATGTTCAAGCAGGAGGATTATCAGGCTGTAAGAGCTGTTCCTTATGACCTTCCTGTTCTTGGCTATGGCAATGGTGTTGTAGATACTCTGCGTATCTGGGATGCTGAGCCTATTAACAATTTCCAGCTTGACTCTTTTGATAAGGGTGATTATCAGAAGGCTGTAGAGCAGGAGAACCTTGCCAAGCAGATATGTGAAGTATTGTATCCCAATGACAATCATATAGCGGGCAAAGAGCTAAGACTCAAACAGCAGTATTTCTTTATATCTGCATCTGTTCAGACTGCTGTTCAGAAATACCTTAAGAATCATGATGACATCAAAAAGTTCTACGAGAAGAATGTATTCCAGCTCAATGATACTCATCCTACAGTTGCTGTAGCTGAGCTCATGAGAGTTCTTATGGATGACTATTATCTTGAATGGGATGAAGCATGGGATGTTACTACCAAGACCTGCTGTTATACCAACCATACTATCATGGCAGAAGCTCTTGAGAAGTGGCCTCAGGATTTGTTCCAGAGACTTCTTCCTCGTATATATCAGATAGTTGAGGAGATCAATAGAAGATTTAATATAGAAATAGTAAACAGATATTCAAACGATCATAATGCAAGTGTTGACGAGAAGCTTCGTAAGATGGCTATCCTCTATGATAATCAGGTACGTATGGCTCATCTTGCAATAGTTGGAAGCCACTCAGTTAACGGTGTCGCCAAACTTCATACAGAGATCCTTGAAAAGAGAGAACTTAAGGATTTCTATGAGATGATGCCAGAGAAGTTCAACAATAAGACCAATGGTATCACTCAGAGAAGATTCCTGATGCATGCTAATCCTCTTCTTGCAGACTGGTGTACCAAGAAGGTTGGAGACGGCTGGATAACAGATCTTACAGTATTAAAGGGACTTAAGAAGACTGCTGCTACAGCTAAGGCCGGCAAGGAATTCATGGCTATCAAGAAAAAGAATAAAGAAAGACTTGCCAAATATATCCTGCAGCATAACGGCATCCAGATCGATCCTGATTCTATCTATGACTGCCAGGTAAAAAGACTTCATGAGTATAAAAGGCAGCTCCTTAATATACTCCATGTAATATACCTGTATGACAAGATCAAGTCAGATCCTAAGTTCGATATGCCTAAGGAGACCTTTATCTTTGGTGCTAAAGCTGCGGCAGGATACAGGATTGCAAAGCTTACAATTAAGCTCATCAATTCAGTAGCAGATGTAGTTAATAATGATCCTGATGTTAACGGCCGTATCAAGGTTGTCTTCATAGAAGATTACAGGGTATCCAATGCTGAGCTTATCTTTGCGGCAGCAGATGTATCAGAGCAGATATCTACCGCAAGCCGTGAAGCGTCCGGAACAGGTAACATGAAGATGATGCTTAACGGTGCTGTTACCATCGGCACCATGGACGGAGCTAACGTAGAGATAGTAGGAGAAGTTGGCAAGGACAATGCCTTCATCTTCGGTATGTCATCTGATGAAGTCATAGAGCATGAGAGAAAAAATGACTATGATCCTATGAGCATCTATAATAGCGATGCTGTTATAAAAAAGACAGTGGACCATCTCATCGACGGAACCTTCAGTAAGGACAAGGAACTGTTCAGACCACTTTGGAACTCTCTTCTTAATACTAAGGATACAAGTAAGGCAGACACTTATTTTATCCTTAAAGACTTCCATTCCTATGCCGAGGCTCAGGCAAAGGTCAGAAAGGCTTATGAGGACAAGGCCGGCTGGGCCAAGATGGCTATGCTTCAGACAGCATGCTGCGGCAAGTTCTCATCAGACAGGACTATAGAAGAGTATGTTAAGGATATATGGCATCTGGATAAGATCAAGATCTAAGTGATTATGGCATAGTAAGTTTAGGCATTTACAACCTGATCTATATGAATTAGTTTCCCCTTCGCGTTTGCGGAGGGGATTTTTTACATAAAATCGCTACATTAGGGATATTAATTTAGTAACTTGATTATATATAGATAAAATTGTATATTTATAAAAGTAAGATTGTATACACGTATATCACAACTTGGAATTATATAATTTCTTTAATGTTTCTTTTATAATTACGCATATAGCCGGCTATGATTTTTTTATCAAGTATAAGAACAAAGGTTTATGATACGGTGATGTCATTAAGTGATTATATGTTCCTTATATTATTGGCAGGAGGTTCAGATGATAACTACTACAAAAACAGGCGCTTATCTTGTAAACGGCACAGATCTTATAGAAGACAGCGCAGAAGCTTTAGAGGCCGTAGCAGCTAAAACAGGCAAGACCCCGGATAAGGAAGAAGCTAAAAAGGGTACTATAGCCTATAGCATTCTCAAAGCCCACAACACATCGGGCAATATGGACGATCTTCAGATCAAATTCGATAAACTCACTTCCCATGACATTACATATGTTGGTATCATCCAGACAGCACGTGCGTCAGGTCTTACCAAGTTCCCGATTCCTTATGTTCTGACCAACTGCCATAACTCTCTGTGCGCAGTAGGTGGAACTATCAATGAAGATGATCATATGTTCGGTCTTACTGCAGCCAAGAAATACGGCGGAATGTATGTTCCACCTCACCAGGCTGTAATCCATCAGTTTGCAAGAGAGGTTCTTGCTACAGGTGGTGGTATGATCCTTGGATCTGATTCTCATACAAGATACGGCGCTCTTGGAACCATGGCTATGGGAGAAGGCGGACCGGAGCTTGTTAAGCAGCTTCTGTCTCAGACTTATGATATCAAGATGCCGGGCGTTATAGCTATCTATATGACAGGAGAGCCTGTTAAGGGCGTAGGACCTCAGGACGTAGCTCTTGCTATTATAGGTGAAGTATTCAAGTCAGGATATGTCAAGAACAAGGTTATGGAGTTCGTAGGTCCCGGCGTTGCAAGCCTTTCTGCAGACTTCCGTATAGGCGTTGATGTTATGACTACAGAGACCACCTGTCTTTCATCTATCTGGCAGACTGATGATGAGATAGAGTCCTTCTATGAGATCCATGGAAGAAAAGAAGACTATAAGAAGCTCTCACCTTCTGACGTAGCATATTATGACGGCGTAGTTAAGGTGGATCTTAGCACTATAAGACCTATGATCGCTATGCCTTTCCATCCTTCTATGGCATATGAGATTGATTTTGTAAATGCTAACCTTGAGCAGATGCTCCATGAGACAGAAGAAAGAGCCAAGGTTTCATTTGGAGATAAGATAGAGTACTCTCTTAAGGACAAGATAGTAGATGGCAAGTTCCTTGTAGATCAGGGTATCATCGCAGGCTGCGCCGGCGGCGGATTTGAGAATATCTGCGCCGCAGCTGATATCATGAAGGGCCGCTACATAGGAGCTGATAAGTTCACTATGTCTGTATATCCTGCATCTACACCTATTTATATGGAACTTCTCAAAAACGGCGTTGCAGCTTCACTCCTTGAGACAGGAACAGTCCTTAAGACAGCCTTCTGTGGACCATGCTTTGGCGCAGGAGATACACCTGCCAACAATGCATTCTCTATCCGTCACTCAACACGTAACTTCCCTAACAGAGAAGGTTCCAAGGTTCAGAACGGACAGATATCTTCAGTTGCACTTATGGATGCAAGATCTATCGCAGCTACAGCTGCCAATAAGGGCTTCCTTACACCTGCAACTGAGTTTGATGGAGAATACAATCAGTATACATATCACTTTGATGCCAATATTTATAAGAACAGAGTATTTGATTCACACGGCGTTGCTGATCCAGATGCTCAGATTCAGTTCGGACCTAACATCAAGGACTGGCCTAAGATGGAGGCACTTCCCAAGGATCTTGTACTTAAGGTTGTATCTGAGATCCATGATCCTGTTACAACAACTGATGAGCTTATACCTTCCGGTGAGACATCATCTTACAGATCTAATCCTCAGGGACTTGCAGAGTTTACTCTTTCAAGAAAAGATCCTGAGTATGTAGGTCGTGCCAAGGAGATCCAGAAAGCTGAGACAGCCCTTGTTGCAGGAGATGATCCTTTCAAGGCAGTACCGGAACTTGAAAATGTGGTAGAAACTATCAAAAAGTCCGGTGCAGATATCACACTAGATGTTGAAAGCGTTGGATTTGGTTCAACTATTTTTGCAGTTAAGCCGGGCGATGGATCAGCCCGTGAGCAGGCAGCTTCCTGCCAGAAGGTTCTTGGAGGATGGGCTAATGTAGCCAATGAATATGCTACTAAGCGTTATCGTTCCAACCTCATTAACTGGGGTATGCTTCCGCTTATAATCGATAAGGGCGACCTTCCATTTAAGAACCTTGATTATATCTTCCTTCCTGATATAAGAAAAGAAGTTGAGGACAAGGTTGATACTATCAAAGCGGTAGCTGTAAGTGGTGACCAGACCAAAGAGTTTACTATGACTCTTGGTGATCTTACAGATCATGAAAGACAGATCATTCTTGATGGATGTCTTATCAATTTCAACAGACAGTAATATAATATAAGTAACATCATAGGTTTTAAAGTCATAATGCCAGGCTCTATACGGCTGGCATTATGGCTTTATGCATTTCTATATATCAATCTACTGAAATTGGGGGACTTCTTTCGTTATGCTATCACATAAGATAAGAGCTACCAGTACTTTGCTATTGACCTGTGTTTTACTCGTTTCAGGGTGCGCAGAATCTGCGCCTTCTATCAATCCCATCACAGATACTATACAAGAGGATTCGCTTACTACGCCGGATCCGGCCCTTTCTACGGCTATAGCTCTTGAGAGCATATCTCCTAAAATTCTGACCGATCAAAACGGCTATAGAACGGGAGCTTCCAAGACAGTTCTTTTTATAAACAAAGATTTAGATACTTCTAAGCTTCCATCAACATTTGAGATCAGAAAAACAGCGGATGATGCTGTCGTTTTTACAGCTTCAATCACATGGTCTTTGGATAAGGCCGGTGATACAGGCGAATGCATTGGAAGCGGCACGTTTACAGACTATCAGACAGATGGTGACTATTATATCTACGCAGAAGGACTGGGGGACTCCTGCTCTTTTTCCATAGGAGATGGTGTATATGACATGCTGTATGAAAGTGCGCTGAGGCAGTACTACCTTAACAGGTGCGGTGTTGCGCTGACGCAGGAATACGCAGGTGACGATGCCAGAGGTATATGCCACTCTGATCTTGCAACTTATAAAAGTGACAGTTCTAAAACCCTTGATATAACAGGCGGATGGCACCTTGATTCTAATGCGGACAGAGACGTTGAGACGGGATGCCTTATAATAGATAACCTTCTGCTTTCGTATGAGATGAATCCTGAGGTATTTACTAAAGATTGCGGGATTCCAGAAAGCGGGGATGATGTTCCGGATGTCCTTGATGAGATAAGATATGAGGCTGACTGGCTTTTGAAGATGCAGGATAAGAGTACAGGAGGAGTATATGCATCTGCTCTGACCAATGCCAAAGCAGGACAGAACCTGTCTATGGCCCAGGTTATAGTAACAGATGTTACGCCTCAGGCTACTATCAGCTTTGCAGCAACCCTTGGCTGGTGCAGTTATGTTTATGGGGATATCGATCCTGATTTTTCCAAAAAGTGTCTTGATGCTTCCAAGAAGGCTTATGAAGCAGCATCGTCAATGGGAGCTTTGGGAAGTTATGATGCTTCGTTTCTTGCAGCTGCGCAGCTTTACAGATTGACAGGGGACAAGACTTATGAGAATTGTCTTTCGACATATTTTAAGAGTAGCTCATTCGAATCAGATTTTATCATGAATGACTGTATCTTCATGGGAGGCATATGCTATCTTAAGACTACTCAGCCTGTTAACAGAGATGTGTGTTCTAAGATAATGGGAGCGCTGATAGGCGAGGCTGAGACCATAAGTGTTGCATCCAAGAAATCAGATTATATGATATCTACAGGAAGTTATGATGATATCACGACGATCCTTCGCAATATGCGCTGCCTTACAGTGACCAACCATATAATATACAGTCAGGAGTATGTTGAGATAATAGAAAACCATGCACACTTTCTCCTTGGAAGGGGGCCTTCCGGAGCCAATCTGGCTACAGATACCACAGAATATACCTACAAAGAAAACGGCACCAAAACAGGGATTCTGTACGATCCCATCCTGGATGCCGAGTTCCTGATACTGCTTAGTGCGATAATGTAGAGCTTATATAGAGTCCAACATGATCAGTGAGATCCCCTTAGGATTTGCAGGCGGTGGACATTTATAAATAGTTTTCACATCTTGATAGTTTTATATAATTCAAGGCACAATAGCTGTAGCTTTATATTCTATGGTCCGAAACTCGCTTCGCTCAGACATGCGGACCATAAGAAGAATATAAATCTCCATCTATTATGCTCTTGAATTATTATAAAACTCTCAAAGATGCGAAAACTATTTATAAATGTCCACCGTCTGCAAATCCTAAGGGGATCACACTAATCATGTGCTAGCTATTAAAAAGGACACCGCCTGTAAAAGCGATGTCCTTATTTTTTAGTTCTCGTTAAGATTTCTGGTATAAGCTTCCTGCATCATGTTCCTGAAATATTCATGAACCTGCTTCTGGTCTTCCTTGGACAGTTCGCTGAAACGAACCGGTGGAAGATATTCAAGAACAACATGCTGTGATTTAAGAAATGGAAGGTGATTTTCGAATATGTCACGCGTATGAGTTATAACCATAGGAACGATAGGACAGTCGGTACGCTGAGCTGGTTTGAAGCTTCCTTTGTGGAATTCCTGAATTGTAACTTCGTCCTTGTTTCTGGTGCCTTCCGGATATATGCAGATGGAGATGCCGCTTTTGATCTTATCAATTGCTGAGAAGATGATCTGAGCGCTCTGCTTAACATCGCTTCTATCCATAAAGAGGCAGTCGAGGAAGAGCATCCACCAGGATAGGAATGGAACTTTTAAGAATTCCTTCTTGGCTATATAGCCTGTAGGTCTTGGAACTCTGCAATAGGTAAGCACTACGTCGAAGTAGCTTAAGTGGTTACCGATATAAAGAACTGCTTCGTCCTTGGGTACATTCTCTTCGCCCTTAACAGTGAGCTTGACACCGGATAGAAAAGCAACAACTCTAAATGCCCAGGATACGATAGCAAGTGAACTTCTCCTTGATAGATCTTTATTAATAAGACCTATTATAAGTTCGATGATATAGAGCGGAATTGATACTATAAAAAATACAAGTAAAAATATTGCAGTAAGAATGAATCTTATCATTTTGTCTCCTTGTGCTGCGAGTTTGAATTAGTAATAATTAAGTGGTTTTGCAATATATATTGGACAAAACCACAGATGCAGATTTATTATAATTTAGATGTATATTGTAGGTCAAATCCTTTTGGGACGATGATAATACCTTGGTTTTAAAAGGTAAAGGATTCAATTCTTTTCTCACGAAGAGATTATTAGCATAAAGATACAAAGGTATAAGGGAGAGCACGATGCTATTAATAAAAAACGGATATGTGATAGACCCTGAATCCGGCAGGGAAGGTAAAGCTGATATCCTTATCAGCGACGATGGCATTATATCTAAGATAAGCGATGCTACCAATGAAAGTAGTATCAATGAATGTGATATCACTGAATGTAGTGGTATAGAAGGCAGTAATGACACAGCTTCTGGTCTTCAGGTTATTGATGCAGACGGGCTTATAGTCACAGCAGGTCTTATAGATGGTCATGTACACTTTAGAGATCCCGGCCAGACTTACAAGGAAGATATAATAACAGGGGCCAATGCTGCAGCAAAGGGCGGATATACAAGTGTCATCATGATGGGCAATACTATCCCTCATATGGACAATCCCGAGACTCTTAAATATGCTCTTGAAAAAGGTGCTACAACAGGAATCCATACCTACGTATGCGGTAACGTGACTATGGGTATGGAAGGGCGAGAGCTTACTGATATGCCTGCGCTTATAAAGGCAGGGGCAGTTCTATTTACAGATGATGGAAAACCTGTAATCGAAGAAAGCCTTATGAAGACTGCATGTGAAAATGCAGCAAGGCTTAATAAAGTGATAAGTCTTCACGAAGAAAATCCCAAATATATAAAAGAAAATGGAGTAAATTCCGGAAGCGCGGCAGAAAGCCTTGGACTTACAGGATCTGATCGCATGGCAGAAATATCTATGGTTGAACGAGATATAAGGATTGCTGCGGAGACAGGATGCGCGCTTACAATACAGCATATCAGTACTAAAGAGGCAGTCGAACTTATAAGACAGGCAAGGAAAAATGGAGCTAATATCCATGCAGAGGCTACTCCTCATCACTTTACTCTTACAGATGAAGCAGTAAAAGAGCATGGAACCCTTGCCAAGATGAATCCTCCTCTTAGAAAAGAAGATGACAGACTTGCTATAATCAAGGGACTTCAAGATGGGACTATAGATATGATCGCAACAGATCATGCTCCTCATAGTAAGGAAGAAAAGGACAGAGATTTTAAGGATGTTCCAAGTGGAATAATAGGGCTTGAGACAGCTTTTTCCTTAGGACTTAGAGAACTTGTGGAGCCGGGATATCTGACGATAAGAGAGCTTCTTGATCGCATGAGCACTGCTACGGCAAGGCTATACGAACTTCCGGGAGGAGCTGTAAAAGAGGGAGCACCGGCGGATCTTATGATATTTGATAAAGATGAAAAATGGGTTGTTCCGGACAAGTTTGCATCAAAAGCTGTAAATTCTCCATTTATTGGAGAGACAATGCCGGGGGTAATCAAGTATACTATAGCAAGTGGTAAGGTTGTATATAAAACAGTCTAAAGGTAGGTAAGTTTGAAAATGTTCCATTTTCAAACCCAAATTGGTGTCGCGAGCTCCACCAATTTGAACCATTAGTCGCTCGTTTCACTCGCGACATGAGGTTATTTATGGCAAAGAAGAAAGTAAGTGCAAAAGTTATATCTCAGAAGATCCTTGCTGATGGGATATATGATCTAAGACTTGAAACAGAGATTACAGAGGATGCAGTTCCCGGTCAGTTCGTTGGAGTTTATACAGATGATAAGTCATCTCTCCTTCCTCGCCCTATCAGTATCTGCGGTGTAGATAAGGAAAAAAAGGAATTAAGGCTCGTTTACAGAGTTGTGGGTAAGGGAACAGATCTTTTTTCAAAATTATCAGAGGGTGATCAGGTGGATGTACTGGGACCTCTTGGCAATGGCTATCCTATGGAAGAAGCTGCAGGTAAGACTGCAATCCTTATGGGCGGCGGAATCGGTGTTCCTCCGCTTTTGGAGCTTGCAAAAAGGCTCACAAGACTTCCGGAAGATAAGCGTCCTAAAGGTATCAAGATAGTAATGGGATACAGGAATGATCAGACTTTCCTTGCTGATGAATTCAGAAAATATGCTGAGCTGTATATAGCTACAGACGATGGAAGTCTTGGTACGCACGGAACTGTAATAGATGCCCTTAATGAGCAGAACATCGAGGGCGATGTTATCTATACCTGCGGACCTATGCCGATGCTTAGAGGAATCAAAAAGTATGCCGCAGAGCATAACATGAAGGCATATCTTTCTCTTGAAGAGAGGATGGCATGCGGCGTTGGAGCCTGCCTTGGATGCGTTGTAAAGACAAGGGATGTAGATGCACATTCACATGTCAATAACGCAAGGATCTGTACAGATGGGCCTGTATTTGATGCAGAGGATGTAGATATCTGATATTGATTAATTCATGTAAAAATAATGATATCAGTATATAGATATAAATATCTAAATACTACCTATGTAAGGTAAAGGTATATATAGGCATATAATCATAAAGACTATTGTTATTAAAAGTCATGCAGAGCATGAAATAGGAGATAAAGTGAATACTAAGATAAATATCGCAGGGGTAGAATTCAAAAATCCGGTAATGGTTGCATCAGGAACCTTTGGATCCGGCCAGGAGTACGGAGAATTTGTAGATCTTAATAAGCTTGGAGCAGTTGTAACTAAAGGCGTCGCTGATAAGCCATGGCCTGGCAATCCTGTTCCGAGAGTTGCTGAGACTGCAAGCGGAATGCTTAATGCAATAGGTCTTCAGAATCCGGGAATAGATGTTTTTATAGAAAGAGATCTTCCCTTCCTTCAGAAATACGATACAAGGATCATCGTAAATGTCTGCGGACATTCTGAAGAAGAGTACTTAAACGTTGTTGACAGACTTTCTGATCAGAAGGTTGATATGCTTGAGATCAATGTATCCTGCCCTAATGTTAAGGAAGGCGGAATTGCATTTGGAACTCGTCCGGATGCTCTTTATCATATTACTTCTGAGATCAAAAAGCATGCTAAGCAGCCTGTTATAATGAAGCTGTCTCCTAATGTTACGGATATAGCAGAGATGGCAAGGGCAGCAGAGAGTGCCGGTGCTGATGCAATATCACTTATCAATACGATCACAGGAATGAAGATTGATATTAACAAAAGAAAATTCGTTCTTGCCAATAAAACAGGAGGCCTTTCAGGTCCTGCGATCAAGCCAGTTGCTGTTCGTATGGTGTACAGCTGCGCTCAGGCTGTTAAGATCCCGATCGTTGGAATGGGCGGAATCGCAACAGGTGAGGATGCAATAGAGTTTATGCTGGCAGGAGCTACAGGTGTTGCTGTTGGTATGATGAACTTCCATGATCCGTATTCTACAGAGAAGGTTGTAGATGGAATTAATAAGTACATGCAGGAGCAGAAGGTTGATGATATAAATGAGATCATTGGCGCTGTGCATGAATGATTGCTTTGTAGTTGTTTGAGTGTATATTATTTGTATATAAAGTCACATTTTTGTCGGTGAAAATCCAATAAATTACCGGCAAAAATGTGACTTGGTTATTTTAAAGGGGGAACACATAATGAAGACAAAAATGAGTTTGATAACGATGGGGTGGCTGTATACTGGGATAAATATATAGATGTTATTGCGACGCCTCAAGGTGATATCAGAATCGACGATAGAGATGAACTTGATGAAGCATATCGGCAGAAGTATCTGACGAAGGTGCAGTATGATGATGCACTTAAAGAGTGCGATAATATTATTTCGGAGATGTTTGCAGAACCGAAAAAGACAGAAGATAATTGTCGTGATATTTTATGCGAAGCAATGAAGATGATCGAAAATAATGAATGTAGTTTGAAACTGAATATTTGAGAACTGATAATGATTCTGAAAATCTGATTAGTACTGCTAAGGATGGCGGGGGTGATAAGATCCTTGGATTCCAGAGCATTGTTTTACAGGGGGAATGGTGCGGCGAAGGAATTCAGAAAAATAGACTTAAACTGAAGAAGCCTGAGTGGTTTGTATTTATTGCAAGAGTGGATGACAAGACAATAATAAGTATCTAATTAAGAATGAGGATTGACTTTGGGGATATTAGACTTTGTGGTCGCCCCAATTGCGACAATGGTAATTTGAATACGAGTGTATTTAGAGAAAAAAGGCGTTTCGTAGCATAATTACGAAATGCCTTTAATATTTTCGGACAAAATAAAAAACGTAAATATTATTGATGAATAGTAAAAAAAAGAATAAAATAGTAAAAAAGCGTAAATAGTAATATACAAGCGTAAAAAATAGTAAAAAAGCGTAAATATTAATATATAAGCGTAAAAAATAGTAAAAACAAATAAAAAGCGTAAAAAGAAATGCTATAAAATAATAGTAAAAGAGAGGAGCTGTTATGAATGTTAGGATTGATCCCTTTACTCTTACACCAGGAGTGGCAGGTAAACCATATATTGATTGTGGTATAGCAGATGAAATAATTACAAATTTTAAAAGCAGTGAATCGTCAAAATATGTATATAAAATAACAGGACTTAGAGGCTCCGGGAAATCTGTGGAATATGGTAAGGTGTTACAGGCACTTGAGAAAGATAAAAACTGGCTTGTGTATCCATTAGCGGCAGAGGGCAGTGGAGTAACAGCACTTATATCATATCTTAGTCAAGAAGATTTTATTAACGAACAAAAGACAGAAACTTCAGTAAAAACTAATGCAACTGCGGAAGGCGGAATTCCAATTATATCTGGTAAGGGAAGCATAGAAATAACAAAAACCTATGCTGAGAATAATAACTTTTATGATAAAGAGGCTGTATTGGCAAGTATGATTGCTAAAGCGAACAAGAAAAATCTCAATGTCCTTGTTATGATAGATGATATTTCCAGAACGGATAATACAGTAGAACTCCTTTCTATATTGGGGACTATGTTTAACCGAGGTAAACGCGTATATCTAGTTGTGAGTGGACTTTCAAAGAATATAGAAGAATTTTTTACAACTAGCAGGAACAATCCAAGTAATCAGGCGATTTCCAAAAGTCTGTCATTTTTTAGGCGTGGAGACACGAGAGAAGTGAAGCCACTAGATAAATTTGATATTGCAAATAACTATGAAAAATATCTTGGTGTGGATGCTGCAGAAGCAAAAAAATTATACGACATGACATTGGGCTATGCGTATGCATATCAGGTGCTAGGTTCATTATATTTTAATAAAAAGGAAACAGAAACACTTGAAGATTTGATTCCTGATTATGAGAGAACACTGTTTAAATCTTATAATCTCGATTGGCCTGAGCTGACTGACAAGGAACAGGAATTCATACGAAGTTTTTATAAGGGTAAGACTGGAAAGGCAAAAGATACTAAAGCAAATATGTCTAATCCAGACACTTATAACATGTACAGAGATCGTCTTATTGAAAAGCACTTCTTTTCTGCAAATCAAAGAGGCTACCTTGAAGCACGGCTTCCAAGATTTGATAGATTTATAGAAATATGGTGTAATGATTAACGTATATAAAGGTTAGATTTTGTACTCGCTCCAATTGTGACGATTGTTATTTTTACAATGGTGTATCTATAAAAAAAGGCGTTTCGCAGCATGACCACGAAACGCCTTTATTAATATTCAGTTATGCCTGTTCTGATACAGACTTCCAGTCTTCGATGCCATATTCTTTGGCTTTTTCATCAAATCCTTTTAGTACTGCATCATAGGTCTTCTGGGAGATCTCGGGGAGTTTGCCGCCCCAGGTCTCTTCAGCCTGTTTGTATCCCTTAAGGAATGCATCACGCATATTTTCAAGCTTAGAAGGATCGCCGCCGGTGATAGCTGTTGCAAAGTCAAGGATTCTCTTGGAAGTCTCTTCAACGCTCCAATAACCACCTTCTGCGATATCAGCCTGAGCCTGTGCCTTGGTTTCAGGATCAACTGTGAAGTCACCCTTTGCAAGGAACTTCCAGATATCATCAGAATCACTTCCAAAAACAGAAGTAGCATAAGCTCCGGTCTGCTTACTCATCATCTTGTTGACAATGTTGATGAGGTTCTGCTTCTGAGCTTCCTGATCAGCCTTTAACTGCTGAACAAGAGCGGTGTTGGGTTTGTAGGTCTTCTTGGAATTGTCGACTTTGGCACTATCTGATTTTTCATATACTACGCCGCTGTTTTCAGAAGAAGATTTTACTTCCTCTGCAGTATCCTTTTTAGTTGCAACGGGGGATGCTTGATAGTTGCCGGTGTTAATAGAAGATACACTGTTAATTGATTCTACACTCATAATTGGACTCCTTTCCACGAACTCATTGCACCTGCCTGTGCATTACGAGTGCGTATTTTAGATAATACATCTATCCTCTTTGGCATATGCTCTTCCAGTATAGAACATAATACTGCCCAAAAAGGTTATACTCCTACATTCTCATTATCGGATGCAAAAGACTAAAACTTTATAGCTTTTTAGGAAAAATTCAGGCATGGAAGCCGAACTGCGATATTTGTGTTAGAATTGAGGTTGAAAGAAGTATTATTATTCTGTCCTACGGGGTCTATGTACCGCTGTAGAGCCTTCGAGGATACTGCAGTAATCAAGTAGACAGTTAAAGTGGATAATACTAAGTGAAAGTGAGGAAATATGATCACAAGAAAAGCATATGCAAAGATAAATTTAGGTCTTGATGTTACAGGAAGAAGAGAGGATGGATATCACATCGTCCGCATGATAATGCAGAATGTTGATATTTACGATACCCTTACATTTGAAAAAAATGACCTTGGCAAAATAAGACTTACAGCTAATAAAGACACAATCCCAACAGATGAGCACAATCTTATCTATAAGGTATGTGCCCTTTTGATGGAGAAGTATGATATCAAAGAAGGCGTGGATGTGCACCTTGAAAAAAGAATACCTGTTGCAGCAGGAATGGCTGGCGGAAGTACAGACGGGGCAGCAGCTTTCTATGGTATGAAGGAACTTTTTGATCTTCCTATTACCAAGGAAGAGATGTGCGAGATGGCTGTAAAGCTGGGCGCAGATATTCCATATTGCATCATGGGAGGGACCATGCTCTCTGAAGGTATCGGAGAAGTTCTTACAGCTCTTCCTGATATGCCTGATTGCTACATCCTTGTAGGTAAGCCGGATATTAACGTATCAACCGGTTGGGTATATACAGAGCTTGACAGCAAAGAGATTGAATTCCATCCGGACATAGACGGAATGTGCGATGCTATAGGAAGTGGCGATCTTGGCGGCGTATGCCAGCGACTTTCCAATGTACTTGAACCTGTTACTAAGAGTAAATATGACATTATAGGCAAGATCGAAGCACTTATGGAAGACGGCGGCGCAGTCAGATCCATTATGACAGGAAGCGGCCCTACAGTATTTGGAATCTTCGATGATGAAGCTAAGCTTAAACAAGCTTATGACAAAGTAAAAGAAAGCGGCTATTGTCCGGAACTGTTCATGTCAAAGCCGGTAAATCCCAAATACTAATACTTACTAACTTAAACTACCCACTTGCACGGACCTGCAAAGACTTTGCGAATGCCGGTCTGTCCAAGTGGGTAGTTTGTGTTATTGGTATAAAGTAAGTGTACTGACTCATTCATATTTGATTAAATATGAACGAGTCAGCATGCTAAGAATCTTAGCTTGCTGTAAATAATCTATTAAAGATTTCGGATGTTATCTTATTGGCATTTTCATGCTTGGAAGTGTCCTTTACATAACTTAATAAGCTTTTATGAAGGGCATATGCTTCCTTAACATTAGAAGTTATAAGCCTTGGAATATCGGAGGTGCAGACGAGTATATAAGCGTCTGTACCTTCTATTTGTATCTCGTATAATAGTCCTAAGCGGTGACTTCTGCTGGCATTGTCTATAGTAGCGACTATAGGTTCTATGTTTGTATCATCAAGAATAGTAGATCTTGACGCTGTCACGATCTCATACCAGTTAGGTTCAGAGTAGGTACGTGTGTTAAAGGTTTTAAGGGCAGGGCTTGCATCATCTATGGACAGGCCAAGTGTTCCTACAGCTACGGGCTTATTCATGCTCTCTGAGATACTCTTGAACATAGGATAGCACCAAAAGTCAGTGCAGTAGGTACCGGCAATTGAATTGGTATTCTCCCTATCCTTTAGATATAGAAGGACATTGTGACCTTCTTGTACCTTGCTGATAGCTGCTGCGGCGCTGGTTGTAACATATGGGTCATCTGCAAAATCTGTGGCAGCAGATGATATGATGCTTTCCGGTACCTTAGGATATGAATAAAGCGTATATGTATTAGCTGCAAGGATGTTATCAGAACTATCTATAAGATACAGCCTAAGTTCTAATCGTTCAGGCGCAGAGCCTTCCGGGAAGTTTAGGGCTATCCTAGGAAGTGTGATCCTTCCCTGCGATTTAATAAAGGGAACTTTAATAATAGCACTATCACAGCATATCTCGTTACTACGGATAATGATATCATTGTATGATGCCGTATTATCATTCCTATTATAGACAGTAGTCTTATTACAGTCAGCATTTATATTACTGTCAGTATTTTTATTGCAGTCAGTATTCTTACTGCAGTCAGCATTTTTATTACATTCAATATTCTTATTACAGTCACTTTCGTTAGGGTAGGAGATCAGCATAGCCTTAAAGATCATATCAGGATATATGGTCTTGTCATAATAGGCTATCATCGGCTCAAAGGTGAAGCTTTCACCGGGGGTATGGATATAGCTTCTAAACCTTGCCATCACTACGATATCGTCCCATGACTGTCTGAACTTTTCAGGGGATATAAGGCCTTTATTTTCCATAAGAGAATTAAGGATTCCTATAAGGGCTGTTCCCTGTCCCGCATAGTCCTGAAGATCCAGAAGCTGGGTTCCTGCAAGGTATCTGGATGCAAGTGCATCCTCCATCTCATGCTTATAGCATTGCATGGCAAGTGCTCCGGAATTTTTGAAAAACTTCCCGGCATTTGAAAAAAGCCCCATCCTAATGGCATTATCTTTGAGAGCGGCGATATTGTAGGCTTTGAGAACTCCTGTGTAGTGATCTATCTCATCGTAGTCAGGATAGGTCTCGAACTGACCTGTTTCATGGGAGATGACAGGTATGTGAGGGATCAGTTCCTCCTTTGATGTAAGAGCAACTTCCTTGACAGTAGTACCAAACTGGATGGTGGTTGTAGATGCAGGTTCTGAAATATCAGGTTCTGGGTCATTAGATCTTGATCTATCTGCCTTAGTACTGTCTGATTCTAAAATACCTGCTGTATTGTTTATATTATTTTGTTCCGTGATAAGATCTGGTCTTATATTGGCATCATAAGTATAGTCTGCTCTTGGAGGCATAGTCTGGATATGTCCAGAAGGCCCGTCGCACAGGGCATAGGAACCTCGTATGAGCCTGTCTGTGGAAAAGCGTACTCCTACAAAGAAGTCATCTTCCGGCTGGATGTTGGGTGAGAACTGGAATGTATTGGAGCCCTGAGTATATAGAAGGTCTGGATTGATCATCTTAAATCCTGCAAGGAGCTTACCAAGAGCCTTGGGATTACCCCAAAGTTCGTTGCCACATCCAAACATGCAAAAAGAAGGGTGGGATGCAAATAAAGATATCATGCGATATCCTTCCATGGTAAGGTACTGCTGCATTGTAGCATCATATCCCTCTTCATCTTCCATGAGCCAGGAACCCCATATCTCCATCTCACTCTGTATCACGATTCCAAGAAGATCGGCAGCAAGAAAGGCAGCATCAGGCGGTGTACATGAATGGAATCTGTAATGATTGATTCCCCATCTTCTTGATATCATCATGTCATATAGCCATCCACATGCGTTCATAGGAGCAAAGCCGGTCATAGGAAAGAGAAGACCGCAGTGCCTTCCTCTTAGGAAAATAGGACGGTTGTTTAATAGAAGATCATTGCCATCTGCTTTCAGACTTCTAAGTCCGCATACAGCTTTGGTGCTGTCAAGGACAGATCCGCTTTCATCGCATAGATCTATATCAAAAACATACAGGTAAGGAGTGAATGTATCCCATTCAAATACACCCTTATCTGAAGCAGTAAGGTCAAGCTCATAGGTAAAAGAACATATGTTAGTATCTGAGCAATTATCAGAAATACCATCATGGGTATTACCAGAGCAATTATCAGAAATACTATCATTGTTATTATCTGAATCAGTTTTTATATAGCTGGTATATGCATATTTGGCATTTATATGCTTAGTATCTGCATGGTCAAAAGATTTAGAATCAGTGCTGGAAGACTCTGTAAATTCCTGAGGTTTAAGAATATCTTCTGTTATCTCAAGATATTCTTTTAATATATCATAATCAGTTCCCTTGGCGGCAATGCTTATATCATCTCTGAACTTCTTAAACTCAGATGGATCAGCATCCTTATTTAGATACTTGTCCAGAAGCTTACATAAAGAAGTCTGGACTTTGATATTAACCTTATCTGAAGGGAAGTTTTTAGCTACATTTATAGTAAGATATGCTGACTTCTTGTCATAGTCAGCTTTTACGCTTGCAGATACGATATGAGCCTTATTGGTGCACTTAATATACACATCTCCAAGGATACCGCTCCAGTTGGTCTGAGTATCTTTGGATGTCAGGTGCCCACCTGGGCATGGATAGTTCTTGTTATCTATTTCTATCTGTATGAGGGTATCTTCTCTCGTGAGATATGAAGTGATGTCATATATGTGAGGTGCTATAAGAGAGTCGCACCTTCCTACAGGCTGTCCGTCTATATAGAGCTTGGTGATACGGCTCCTTTCTATACTAATAATATATGAATCATATCCTTGTGGTATAGTCATCTGCCTGCTTAGCATTACTGTGCCGCTGTATTCATGCTCATCTGTAAGATTACCTGTATCACGTTCTTGTGTATGCGGCGCTATTTTTGATGCCTGAATTGTCCCCGGAACAGACAGATTGGATGAAGGAATATCTGTTCCTTCAAAAGAGCAGTTAAAGCTGTCATTTAACGATATTATCATGTTAATGCTCCCCCTGAATGCAATTAGTCTTTGTATGCAGTACCCGCTTCATTTATAATATCATCATGATGTTTAAGATACTATTACTAATAATCCTTTGTACTTAGCAAAAATGACCATTTATGTTAGTGACATGATTTAAACTCGGGAGGAACTTATGGTAGCAAATGAAAACTGGGAAAATGTAAGGATACTTGGAAGGACTCCGGTGACAGATACTGGGCTTGAGCTTATCTGGTCAGGAAGCGGCGTCGAATTTATATTTAGAGGTTTAGAGCTTGGGATCGAGATAACAGGAGGAAATTCTGTATATCAGCCGTGGATAAGTCTTATCATGGACGGCGCCTGGATCATGCATATGCCGGTTCAGGAAGGTACAAACAAAGTCATAATGCTCAAAGGACTTGATCCATCTACAAGCCACAACATCAGAATTATAAAAGAGACGCAGGCAATGCCTGATGATCCTGACTCTTTTGTCATATTAAATTCTCTGTTATATGACGGCGAGGTATTAAAGACACCGGATTATAAGTACAGGATCGAATTTGTCGGAGACAGTATTACAAGCGGCGAAGGTCTTATTGGAGCCCATGATGCTATGGACTGGATAAGTCCTTATTTTAGCACCATCAATCATTACGGTGTTAAGACAGCACATAACCTTAATGCTGAATACAGGCTTATATCACAGAGCGGATGGGGAGTTTCCTGCGGCTGGGACAATAATATATATAGTACACTTCCCCTTGTATATGAAAGCGACAGGTGTCAAAGGGGCGTATCAGATCATGACTTTAATTCCTGGAAAGCGGACGCTGTAGTTATTAACTTAGGAACCAATGATGAAGGAGCTTTTAGAAGCCCGGAATATGTAGATCCTGAGACGCTTGCAGTTTATAAGAAGACACTTAAGGATGATGGAAGCTATAGAGATAGTGATATAGATGTTATCAAAAAAAGCGTTATATCTTTTCTCAAAACGCTAAGAAAGGATAATCCGGATGCGCAGCTTGTCTGGGTATATGGGATGATAGGATATGGTCTTGGACAGTATCTTGAAGAAGCTGTAAATGAATATGTAGATGAGACGAAAGATGCCAAAGCATCCTATCTGGCGCTTCCGGATACTGAAGGTGAAGGATTTGGTTCAAGACAACATCCCGGCGCCATTAGTCATGCAAAATCTGCAGAAATAATATCTGCTTATCTCAAGGAAAAAATTTAAAAACCGATATAAGTAGATATAGAGTATTTCTGTATTTGATCATGGCAATTATTTAGCCATATGGTGTCAAAAGGAACTTTTGACATCTACCTCATTTGTATGAATTAAACGGATTTAGAATTCCTTGAAGGAGCTATAATGCCTGATATTAAATGCGTTACAGATAGGAACAATTTTGATTATGATTTGTATACCAAGATGTACAAAAGCAGTGAGACTGATCCTTTGACCGGTCTTCTTAGCATCTCATCTTTTAGAAGGTTCTCTAAAATTATACTTGGAGAGGTCAGAGAACACGATTCAAGGACTATTGTATTTATATATATAGATATCAGGGATTTTAAGGGCATTAATGAAGAGTTTGGATTTGAACAAGGCGATGAAGTATTAAAGAGCTTTGGAACTATAATAAAAGAAGTTTTCTATGGAAGAACCTGTGGCCATTTTCTTGCCGATCATTTCGTTGTTATGTGCTTTGAGGATGAAGCGCTCAGAGGTATCGAAGAAGTTCAAAGAGTACTTCATGAGATGTACACTTTTAGGGAGATCATGTTCGATGCCGGAATATACAGACTTGAAGATGTTCACGAAAGTGTCATGAATGCCTGTGACAGAGCCAAAGATGCCATGGACGCCATTAAAGGCGTATATTCTCAGAATGTTCGTTTCTATGATGATGAACTGGGATTTAAGATCCGTAGAAAAAGATATATCATAAATGAACTTGATAATGCCATAGCAAATGGCAATATTCAGGCCTGGCTTCAACCTATAATGAGAACATTGTCAGGAAGGCTGGCTGGATTTGAAGTTCTTGCAAGATGGAATGATCCTATATATGGATTTATGAATCCTGCAGAATTCATAGGTATTTTGGAGGAATGCAAGCAGATCTATAAACTTGATATTGCTATTGTAAGAGCTGCATGCAGGACTTTTAACAGATGGTATTCCCAGTATGGGACTGCGGTGCCTTTTTCAGTTAATCTTAGCAGGATAGATTTCGAGATGTGCGATATCTTCTCTGAGATCAAGAAGGCTGCTTCTGAATATGATGTGGATCCAAAGTATATACGTATAGAGATAACCGAGTCTGTTCTTATGCGTGAACCTGAGTTCATGAAAGAAGTTATAGCCAAATTCCATGAAGCAGGTTATGAAGTGTGGATGGATGATTTTGGAAGCGGCTTCTCTTCATTGAATGTTATGAAGGAGTTTGATTTTGATCTTATCAAGATCGATATGACTTTCCTTCGTACATTTGATGATAAGTCCCATATTATCATTCCGGCTATTATCAACATATCTAAAAAGCTCGGCAAGAAGACCCTTGCAGAAGGTGTTGAGACCAATGAGCATGTAGATGCTCTCCGCGAGTGGGGATGCGACATGATGCAGGGATATCTGTATCATAAGCCTGTACCGCCTGATGATGAATATATTCATATATTCGGCCAGAATCCTGAGACTGCAGAAACGGATCATGACAGAAAGTTCTATGGTGAAGTCAGCTATGCTAATGTGCTCGACTCGTCTATTTTTTCTAAGATAGTAAGACCTGATGGAACTAAGATGAGGACTTCACGAGCTGTTGCTATCGTAGAACTTAAAGATGATATGTTTAAGCTCATGTATACCAATGAGGCATTTCGATATACGATCAGTCAGGTTGATATAGACAGCGTAGAACTTGCCCAGAAGTATCTTAATGATAACAGAAGACAGTACTATCATAAGATGCGTGAGCTCTTCCACTCACTGTCTCATGATAATGATGTTGTTGCACAGGATTTTATATTATGCGGAGAACTGTTTGTTATCAGAGCCAAATTCATTGCCAGAGACACTGAAGAGGGCAATGACAGAATGATGGGTATCATAACCCTTGAGAATATATCGAGATCTCCTTACCTCAAAGAGCAGAAGATGGTAGACTATGCCCTTCGTGATATCGTTAAGATCTTCGAAAGGATAGATCTGTGGCATATTGATGAGAATTATGCTGAGGTGGTATATAACAGCGCTAATTTCTTCGTGGAAACAGGAAGACCGGCACTTGACTACGGAATGGAGATGTTCATTCAAAAAGAGGTATATCCCAAGGATAGTGCCAGATACAGACAGTTCATGAATTATAAGACTATATTGGACAGGATACATTCAAGCGGGATGGGATTTGTATCAGAGAACTTCAGGTTCCGTGATAAAAACGACCGTGACAAGTTCATCTGGAAGACCTTCATAATGGTGGATGCTTCTACTCATGATGAAAGAAGGGTCTATGCCTGCATAAGGCCTAGCGATTCACCTGCACGTATGAATGGCTACCAAAGCTTCCTTGAAAATAAGGGCGATACATTGTCATGACCTCATACTTTAGTCCGTGAGCTTTGCTCAAATGAAAGTACCATTACGGACTGATATGTATTACAATAAGATGACGTAAGAGTAAGATTAAATTTTGGAGATACCCCATTGCCTAAGGTAATGGGGCATTAGCTGTGGATAAAAGTTGGATTTGTAGAAGAATTACCTGTTTACACTAATACTTATAATGGAGTTTATTTTATGACAAAAGAATCTGTGCTGGATACAAGAGTCAGCATCATAGTCCCTGTTCACAATGCAAGTGATTATATAGAAAGCACTATCAAAATGGTGGAGGTGCAGACCTATACCAACTGGGAGCTTATACTTGTTGATGATGCATCAACAGATGACAGCGTTGAAAAGATAACTAGTGCTATTGAAGAAAGCTCCTTTTCCCAAGAGCATTTTGTACTTATATTAAAAAACAAGAATGAGAAGGCAGCAGCTGCCAGAAATACAGGACTTGACGCAGCTTCAGGAAGATACATAGCTTTCCTTGATGCCGATGATGTGTGGCTGCCTGAAAAGCTTGAAAGAGAACTTGAGTTCATGGAAAAAGAAGGTGCCTCTTTTGTATTCATGTCCTATGAATTCGGAGATGAGAATGCAAAGCCTACAGGTAAGATAGTTCATGTTCCTGACAGACTTGATTATAAGCATGCCCTTTCCAGAACTGTTATCTTTACATCAACGACACTTTTTGATACAAGACACCTTGATAAAAAGCATATATACATGCCCCTGATAGAAAGCGAAGATACAGCAACCTGGTGGAGTATATTAAAAACGGGTGTTATTGCAAGAGGCCTTGACATGCCACTTATAATATACAGAAGACCGGCCAATTCCCTTTCATCCAACAAGTTTGTGGCGATAAAACGTATATGGGGACTTTATAGAAAGATAGCTCATCTTAATGTGATATCGTCATTTGTACATCTTGTAGGATGGGCTTACAGAGCTACAGTCAGAAGGCTGTGATCTTATAGGTATATGGGAAGATTAGAATTATTGCTTGAGGTTAAAATATGCTTGAATATATCATTAAAATTTTTAACACTATAAAAGATAAAGATAAAGAGAAAGAGAGTAACGAAGAAGTGGTAATTATTGCAGGACTTGGAAATCCGGAAAAGAAGTATATTGGAACCAGACATAATGTTGGTTTTGCTACAATAGATGCCTTGTGTGACAAGTACGGGATCGAACTTACAGAGACTAAATTTAATGCTGCATATGGTAAAGGTATGATAGAGGGTCATAAAGTCATTCTTATGAAGCCTCTTACTTATATGAACAGGAGCGGCGAAGCTATAGGACCTATGTGCCATTTTTATAAAGTAGAACCTGAAAATGATCTCATTGTAATATCAGATGATATTGATCAGAATGTAGGTAATATCAGGGTTCGCCCCAAGGGAAGTGCTGGTGGACACAACGGTCTTAAATCCATAATCGCACATTGCCAGACAGATGGTTTTACCAGAATAAGAGTTGGTGTAGGCCGTAAGCCAGAGGGCATGGATCTTGCTGATCATGTACTTAGCCATTTTAACTCTGAAGAAGAAGTTAATCTTAAAAATGCGATAGATAACGCGATTGCAGCTATACCTGTAATCCTTGATGAAGGATGCGATATAGCTATGACCAGATTTAACCGTAAGGTTGTCTGATATCACGTTTTGAATCATAGATAATGTCGGCATCGTAAAAACGGTATTTAGTATATCTTTTGTTGTTTTATATAGAGAGAAAGAGGAATGATATGCGTGCTATAGAGGCACCACTGCAGGAACTGCCTGCTTTTACCGAACTTGATAAATATCTTGATAATCCATTTGCCTGCGCTGAAGTCATAGGATGCCTTGATTCTGAGAAGCTCCATATGATCAACGGACTTGGAAGCCAGGTCCGCTACCGCATAATCGTGACAGATTCTGATCTTAGAGCCAAAGAGATCTTCGAAGATTATAAGTTCTATGACAGGAATGTTACAGTATATCCTGCCAAGGATCTCATATTCTATCAGGTAGATATCCATTCCAATGATCTTACGCGCCAGCGTATAAGGACTATGCGCCGTCTTATAGAAGGCCGCCCTGTTACGGTAGTGACAACCTTTGCTGCTCTTATGAGTCCACAGATCCCTGCTGAAGTTATAAAAAGCAATATCCTTGCGCTTGATAAAAGAAAACCTGTAGATGAGCAGGATATAGCAAGAAAACTAGTAAACATGGGCTATGAGAAGGTATATCAGGTAGAAGGCCCCGGTCAGTTCTCCGTTAGAGGCGATATCATCGATGTATTCGACCTTACAGAAGAGAATCCTTACAGAATAGAGCTTTTTGGTGATGATATAGAATCCATGAGATCTTTTGACATAATGTCTCAAAGATCTCTTGAAAAGCTTGAATCAATTGAGATATATCCTGCTTCTGAGCTCATCCTTACAAGAGACAGGCTTGAAGAAGGCTTTGATAGAATAACAGCTGAATTCGAATCAAGATATGATCAGCTAAGGAAGGCTTTTAAGACAGAAGAGTCTGCAAGACTTAAAAAGTATATAGAAGAAAAGAAGGAAGAAGCTTTAGAATATGACAATATGTCAGGTCTTGAGAGCTTCCTTAGATACTTTGTAGATAACCCGTCTACATTCCTTGAACTGTTTAATAGCGGAAGTACTATGATCTTCATTGATGAGCCTTCTCATGTGCAGGCCCAGGCCAAGGCTGTATTTGATGAGTTCAGGGAGAGTATGATAAATAGAGCCGAGCAAGGCTACATACTCCCCGGGCAGATGGATCTTCTTTTTTCAGAAGAAGAGATAATAGCCAGGATGGGCAATGTCAGAAGAGTCCTTCTTGAATCAATCCCGCTTCCTGCATCCCAGAATCATTATGAGCCCGGAAAGAGCTTCGAGATCCATACTCAGACTATTGCTCCCTATAATAACAGCTTCGATCTTCTGGTCAAAGATCTAAAGAGCTATAAAAAGAGAGGCTACAGAGTCCTCATCCTCTCCGGATCAAGAACAAGAGCTAAGAGAATCGTAGAAGATCTTAGGGACAATGAAGTCAGCGCTTCATATAGTGAGGATCCCGGGCGTGTACTGCAGCCTGGCGAGATCATGACCTATTATGGCCGTATATTAAAGGGATTTGAATATCCTGATATTAAGTTTGCTGTTATATCAGAAAGTGATATCTTCACAGAGCACAAGAAGAAAAAGAGAAAGAAAAAGAAGGGCATGTCCGGAGAGACTATATCCTCAATGGCAGACCTTCACCCCGGCGATTATGTAGTACATGAAAGCCACGGACTTGGTATCTACAGAGGTATCGAGAAGATAGAGACTGATCACGTGGTAAAGGATTATATCAAGGTCGAGTATGCTGGCGGCGGTAATCTGTACGTGCTGGCTACAGGTCTTGATGTACTTCAAAAGTATGCCTCATCGTCAGAAGATACCACGCATAAGCCCAAGCTCAACAAGCTTGGAAGCCCTGAGTGGAACAGGACCAAGGCCAAAGTTAGAAGCGCAGTTGATGAAGTAGCTCAGGATCTTGTGGAGCTCTATGCCAAGAGGCAGCAGACCAAGGGATATGAATTTGGACCTGATACTGTATGGCAGCAGGAATTTGAAGATGCTTTCCCTTATCAGGAGACTGAAGATCAGGAAGCTGCTATAGAAGCGGTCAAGGCAGATATGAGATCTCCTCGTATCATGGAGAGACTTATCTGTGGTGACGTAGGATTTGGTAAGACTGAGATCGCTATAAGAGCTGCCTTTAAGGCTGTTCAGGACAGCAAGCAGGTAGCAGTACTGGTGCCTACGACTATCCTTGCTCAGCAGCACTATAATACTTTTTCTGAGAGAATGAAGGACTTCCCTGTAAGAGTGGACATGTTGTCCAGATTCAGGACAGCCCGTGAACAGAAGAAGACCGTAGAAGATCTTCGTAAAGGCCTTGTAGATATCGTCATAGGAACACATAGACTATTGTCCAAGGATGTCCAGTACAAAGACCTTGGGCTTCTCATAGTAGATGAGGAGCAGAGATTCGGTGTAACTCATAAAGAGAAGATCAAGAAGATCAAAGAAAGTGTAGACGTACTGACCCTGTCAGCTACGCCTATTCCCCGTACTCTTCACATGAGCCTTGTGGGTATCAGGGATATGAGCATCCTTGAAGAAGCTCCCAATGACCGTCAGCCTATACAGACCTTCGTATGTGAATATAACGAAGAGATGGTAAGAGAAGCTATCGTAAGAGAGCTTTCAAGACAAGGCCAGGTATACTATGTTTATAACAGAGTCAATGATATAGCGGATGTAGCAGCAAGGATACAAAAACTGGTACCGGAAGCAAGCGTAGCTTTTGCCCACGGTCAGATGTCTGAGCAGGAACTTGAGAAGATCATGTACGACTTCATAGACGGAGATATAGATGTACTGGTATCTACTACTATCATAGAAACAGGACTTGATATATCCAATGTTAATACCATGATCATCTCTGATGCTGATAAAATGGGTCTGTCACAGCTCTATCAGTTAAGAGGCCGTGTAGGAAGATCCAACAGGAATGCCTATGCCTTCCTTATGTACAAAAAGAACAAGATGCTCAAGGAAGTTGCAGAAAAAAGACTCTCTGCCATAAGAGAATTCACAGACCTTGGTTCGGGATTTAAGATCGCTATGCGTGATCTTGAAATAAGAGGGGCAGGTTCACTTCTTGGAAGGAAGCAGTCCGGACATATGATGGCAGTAGGCTATGATATGTACTGTAAGATGCTCAATGAAGCCGTTCGCAAGAAAAAGGGCCTTGAGTCAGCATATCCTGAAGACTTTGATACATCTATAGACCTTGACGTAGATGCTTATATTCCTACTAAGTATATCCTTAATGAAGAGCAGAAACTTGAGATATATAAGAGGATCGCTAGTATCGAAAACCTTGGCGAAGCTGATGATATGAGAGATGAGCTTCGTGACAGATTTGGAGAAGTTCCGGACAGCGTAGATAACCTTCTTAGAGTTGCTCTTATGAGAGTCAAGGCTCACAGCCTTTATATGCGCGAAGTTAAAGGCGGAAGTGGTGAGATAACCTTTGAGATACTTAGAGAAGCTAAGATAAAGAGTGAGAATATACCACTTTTATTAAAACATTACAAAGGGAAGCTATCATTTAAGTCTAAAGGTAAGGTTATGTTCATCTATACATATAAAAAAGATGAAAACCAGAAAAAAGCAGAGCAAAATCTGCTATGCGATACAGAAAAGCTCCTGACGGATATGGAGCATTCACTTTTAAATATTTGAATATAGGAGATGAATTAATAGCTCTACAACTGACTGTACCCACGGGCAAGCCCGTGGGTACAGTCAGATTGTTCTACGCCATAGCTACAGACCGTAGCTTTGTTGCCTGCTTCTGTATATACGATAGTGGTATATCATCTGTTCCGAGATTATCAAGATCTGTGCTCAGCCGCGTCAGAAGATTTCTTGAAGCTGTAAGATCGTAGGTTTCAATTGAAAGTCCTGCCATTGCAAACATAAGTGTAAGTACGAATACATTTCTTATCTTCTTGTCACGTATGAAGACAATATCAAAGGGAATCTCTCCCAGATCATTACATATGGTATATGTGTATTCTCCTTTAATATCTTCAATATCTGTTTCCGATTCAAGTATCATGTACTGATCATATCCTGAAAACAGGATAGTAGAATAAGTCTGAGCATCCTGCTCACCTAAAAAGGCGATAATGTCCATCTGACCATCCAGAGATACTCTGTAAAGAGTTATTGTCTGACCCATGCCTAACCTCCTAACAAAATAAAAACGCTCTATATTTTAAATCGGCAGTTGGTTATGAAAAGTTTATTGTTTTTTGAGAGGATGTAAGCAATAATTAAATAGCAATTACTGCTTTTGAATAATAAAATGTAAAAGCAGAATCGATCATGTGGGAGGAAATCTAACAAATGAGCTATTCTAATCTTCAAAATGGTAGCGATATCCGTGGTATTGCTATGGACAACGAAACCGGTGCTTCTGTCAATCTTACCAACAAGGCTTCTAAAGACCTTGCCGGAGCTTTTGCCAAGTGGCTTTCTAAAAGGAACGATAATAAGAAAGTAAAAATTGCTCTTGGAAGAGATTCAAGACTTACCGGAGAGGCTCTTTTAAAGGCAGCTGCAGCAGGAATTATCGCACAAGGTCACGAGGTATGTGATTTTGGTATTGCTTCTACACCTGCTATGTTCATGTCAACGGTTCTTGCTTCCGATGAAGATGATGCAGCTACTTTTGATGGAAGTATCATGATAACTGCAAGTCACCTTCCTTATTACAGGAATGGTCTTAAGTTCTTCACTAAAGAAGGGGGACTTGAAAAGGGCGATATCAAGGAGCTTACAGAGCTTGCTGATAAGATCCTTGCGGAAAATCCCGAAAAGTCCGTAGATACAAGTAGTGCAGATATTAAGAGCATAAACTTTATGGATACATACGCATCCTATCTTCAGAAGAAGATCAGAGACGGCGTAGGTAAGGGCGATAAGCCTCTTGAAGGACTTCATATCATAGTAGATGCAGGTAATGGCGCAGGCGGATTCTATGTTACCAAGGTTTTAGAGCCTCTTGGAGCAGATACGTCGGGAAGCCAGTTCCTTACACCTGACGGAAGATTCCCTAACCACATTCCAAATCCTGAGAACAAAGAGGCAGCAGAGTCTATCAAGAAGGCAACTCTTGATTCAAAGGCAGATCTTGGAATCATATTCGATACAGATGTAGACAGAGCAGGTGCTGTACTTCCAAGCGGCAAGACTCTTACAAGAAACGATCTTATAGCAGTCCTTTCTATGATCGCTCTTTCAGAGCATCCAGGAACAACGATCGTTACAGACTCTGTTACTTCAGACGGTCTTCATGACTTCATCGAAGCACATGGTGGCAAGCACAAGAGATTTAAGCGTGGCTACCGCAATGTTATAGATGAATCCATAAGACTCAACAATGAAGGGATCGATTCTCAGCTTGCTATAGAGACAAGCGGACATGGCGCTTTTAAAGAAAACTACTTCCTTGATGACGGTGCATATCTTATGGTCAAGCTCCTTATCGAGATGGGTAAGGGCAAAAAGCTTGAAGAGATGATCAAAGATCTTTCAGAGCCTTGCGAAAGTGATGAAATAAGATTCCCTGTATATGCAGACAAGATCGAAGGAGGCGACCTTCAGTCCAATGGTGACCGTATTCTTAAAATGCTGGAAGAAGCTGCAGGCAAGGTAGAAGGCTGGTCACTTCCTGAAAGTAACTACGAAGGCGTCAGAGTTAATACTGATAAGGACCACGGCGATGGATGGCTTCTTCTTAGAAAGTCACTTCATGAGCCTATCATGCCCCTTAATATCGAAAGTAACACAAAGGGCGGAAACCTTATTATGGCAACTAAGCTAAAAGAGATATTGGCAGGTGAAGATACACTTGATCAGTCACCTCTTGATGCTTTTATTGGCAAATAAAAACGAAAGGGTCAGATTTTTTAGGCAATGATTAAGAATGTCCTAAAACGTATTCCTGATCCGGCATTATTCAATTTTTGGAGGGAAAAATGCTTTACATTGGAGTTGATTTAGGTACATCTGCAGTTAAGCTTCTGCTGATGGACGAAAAGGGAGACATTAAGAACATAGTTTCAAAAGAGTATGAACTTCTCTTCCCGCATCCGGGCTGGTCTGAGCAGAGACCTCAGGACTGGGTAAGTGCTGTAAAAGAAGGCATCAAGGAACTTGTTAAGGATGCTGACAAGAGTCAGGTTGCAGGTATCGGTGCAGGCGGACAGATGCACGGACTTGTAGTTCTTGATAAGGATGATAACGTACTTAGACCAGCAATTCTTTGGAATGATGGCAGAACTCAGGGCGAGACAGACTATCTTAATAATGAGATCGGCAAGGATAAGCTTTCTGAGTATACAGGCAATATCGCATTTGCAGGCTTCACAGCACCTAAGATCCTGTGGATGAAGAACAACGAGCCTGAGCTTTTTAACAAAATTGCTAAGATCATGCTTCCTAAAGACTATATCAATTATGTACTTACAGGCGTTCACTGCACAGACTATTCTGATGCTTCAGGTATGCTCCTTCTTGATGTCAAGAACAAGAAGTGGAGTAAGGAGATGCTTGATATCTGCAGCGTTACAGAAGATCAGATGCCAAAGCTCTTCGAAAGCTATGAAGTAGTTGGCACTCTTAAAAAAGACGTTGCCGACGAGCTCGGACTTTCTGAGAATGTTAAGGTATGCGCAGGTGCAGGTGATAATGCAGCAGCTGCTATCGGAACAGCTACTGTTGGAGCAGGTGCTTGTAACATATCTCTTGGTACATCAGGAACTATCTTCATCTCATCAGATAAGTTCAGCGTAGATGACGGTAACTCACTCCATGCATTTGACCATGCAGATGGTAAGTTCCACCTTATGGGATGTATGCTCTCAGCTGCTTCCTGCAACAAGTGGTGGATGGAAGAAATCCTTAAGACACAGGATTTTGCAGGCGAGCAGGCTCCTATCTCTGATGATAAGCTTGGTCACAACCATGTATATTATCTTCCATATCTTATGGGTGAGCGTGCTCCTCACAATGATCCATATGCAAGAAGCTGCTTCCTTGGTATGACTATGGATTCCAGCCGTGCTGATATGACACAGGCAGTTCTTGAAGGCGTTGCATTTGGTATGAGAGATTCTCTTGAAGCTGCTAAGGCTATGGGCATCAAGGTTGAAAAGAGTATGATCTGCGGCGGCGGAGCAAAGAGCCCTCTTTGGAGAAAAATCTTTGCTAACGTTATGAACATAGAACTCACAATTCCTGAAACAGAGCAGGGACCGGGATACGGCGGAGCTATCCTTGCAGCAGTAGGATGCGGCGAGTACGCAAGCGTAGATGAAGCTGTTAAGAAGCTTATCAAGGTTACAGGTTCTACAAAGCCTGAACCAGAGCTTGCAGCTCTTTACGAAGAGAGATATCAGACATATAGAAAGCTTTATCCGGCACTTAAGGGCCTTTTCACAGAGATGAAGGGATGATTGGAGGTATTGTATGAAGATTTACAGCGTAACAGACAAAGAATTTGCAAAATACGGCAGAATCGTAAACGGAGTAGAGGTAGATCAGATCCTCAAAACTCTTACAGAGAAGACTCCATGTCCTGAGAATGCTCCTGACTATGTAGCAGAAGAGCCCGAGCTTCAGTCTCTTCCTCAGGCCAAGGTACTTGCTGATACACTTTTTGGCGGTATGCCTGCTCAGTTTGGCTGGTGCAATGGTCACAATACAAAGCTTAACTGCTTCGAATATCACAGAAGCAGTGAGTTTAACCTTGGAACAGAGGATTTCATCCTCCTTGTAGCTACAGAGTCTGATATCGATGAGAACTTCCACATCGATTCTGCAAAGACTATGGCATTCAAGGTTCCTGCAGGAGTACTTGTAGAAGTATATGCAACAACACTTCACTATGCACCTTGCCAGGCACACAAGGACAAGGGCTTTAAGGTTCTTGTAGCTCTTCCTCAGATGACCAATGTTGGAAATGCTATACCTAAGGCAGGATGCCCTGAAGACAGACTCCTTTTTGCCCGCAACAAGTGGCTTATCGCTCATCCTGAAGCTGGAGAAGTTAAGGACGGAGCATTTGCTGGTATCGACGGCGAGAACGTTGATATCAAAGATCTTATTGACTAAAAATATAAAAAAACTTGCGCAAATATACTCTATATAAGTTCAATAAGACATTAAGGCCTTCGGTTTTCCGAAGGCCTTCTTAAATTAATGACTTATTTTTGTATGGAGGCTAAGTGGGAATAACGATATAATGAAAGTATAGTAGGTATTTGCGAAACTCATTAAAAGTTTAGATGTAACCTTAACAAAAGCATTCTGGAACGCTTTTGTTGAGGGCAAAGACGTGAACTGGGCTGATAAATCTTATCTTAGGCGCACTTGAATAAGGCTGATGCCTTATTAAGTTGGTAAGCCCTATGCTATGAGGGGCTTGAGGCTTCTGATGTATTCATGGTGATGAATTTTGTCAGCAAGTACTACAGATATAAGCTGAGTGATTCCTGCAAGTATCAGATCAGCATGCAGAGTCTTCTCATTTTGAGTGCGGCGTCCAGCCAAACAAAGATTATCCTTCATATGGTTGATATCGCGCTCCACGG
>NZ_FOER01000053.1:0-1768 GCF_900110805.1 Butyrivibrio sp. TB
TAGGTATTTGCGAAACTCATTAAAAGTTTAGATGTAACCTTAACAAAAGCATTCTGGAACGCTTTTGTTGAGGGCAAAGACGTGAACTGGGCTGATAAATCTTATCTTAGGCGCACTTGAATAAGGCTGATGCCTTATTAAGTTGGTAAGCCCTATGCTATGAGGGGCTTGAGGCTTCTGATGTATTCATGGTGATGAATTTTGTCAGCAAGTACTACAGATATAAGCTGAGTGATTCCTGCAAGTATCAGATCAGCATGCAGAGTCTTCTCATTTTGAGTGCGGCGTCCAGCCAAACAAAGATTATCCTTCATATGGTTGATATCGCGCTCCACGGTAGTTCTGATCTTGTAGGTGTTATCCCATTCTTCAGTTCCGCGAAGGACGCCTGGATAAGCACGAAGATTCTTCTCAGGATAGATGTGTATCATTCGTCCACATGAAGAATCGGTACAGGGATTGGCGCATTGGCATTCTCGATGACATTTGCGTGTGCTTTTATCATAGACATACTTGATTTTGGGGCATACAAATTTATATCTGACAATGCCGTTCGGCCTTGTTGAAGAGCTCTCGTATTTCATAGGGAGCGTGTCATCGTTAGGGCAGCATGGAATGCCATCTGCGTTAACTTTGCAATCAGGATATTTGATGCCGGATCTGGAATTAAGCGGTATATAAGCTTTGGAGAAATGCCTGTTATCACCAAATGCATCACCGGTAAGTAGTTGACGATACAAGAGTGCTGAGTCAAATGCAGCATCTCCAAGAAATGTTTTAGGATTTATTAAAGGGTGTTTTGTAAAGAAATCTTTTAGCGTAGGAATGAGCAGTTTTGCATCATGAACGCATTTATCTTCATCAGGAGAGGATGATTTCTTTTCGACAACTATATCTGGATGTGATGTCAGGAATTCCTTGTTATAAAAGGATATGTGGCGGACAATGCCAAGACCATTTGTAACAATACCAAACTTGAAGACATAACAAAAATGGCCATTGATGTATAACTGCTTTATCTCTGGATTTGCAGAAGCATGTGAAGGCATGGAGCTATATGCTGCCTTATAAGGATCATAAGATTTGGAAAAGCCCTTGGCTTTGGCATATGCTTTAAGCTGCCTGATTATCTGATTTGCATACTTTGGATTGTTTTCAGTAACAAAGGCTTCTATGCCTGATGAATCAAAGATAGTCATATCTGCCTGTGCAGAGTCAATGGCTTGGCAGATAGGTTCGGTAACATCAACAAGCTTATCAAAGACGATCTGAAGATCATCAAGGAAATCCTGCTTAAAACGGGTAATCTTGGAAGCATCAGGAACCTTGGTAAAACCACAGAATTCACGAAGTGGTTTTGAATAAGTGAGGAAAGCTAATAGAAGCTGGTCAGTTGGTATCGAGAAGATGCGCTGAATGATCAAAGCCCACAGAAGAGCTTTTAAAGGGTATTTACGGGATCTTCCCGTTGATGCATAGAAATGATTTCTAAAGGAAATCGGAATAATTTCATCAAGATCGATATAGGTTTCTAATAGAGACAGAAATGCAGGCTTGTCATTTTCAAATTTATCCTGGCAGTCTGAATAAATATCAGCCAAAGAAAGCTGTTTGTATGGTATCATATATATCAGAATAACTCCTTTCTTGAGTGTTGGTAGGTAGTTTTTGGACAACTCTATTTTACCATATCCGGTGAGGGGTTATTCATTTTTATTGCAATAAAAATGCCGTATTTATGCGGCTTTTGGCGTTTCGCAAACGCCTA
>NZ_FOER01000025.1:0-69032 GCF_900110805.1 Butyrivibrio sp. TB
CGATATCAACCATATGAAGGATAATCTTTGTTTGGCTGGACGCCGCACTCAAAATGAGAAGACTCTGCATGCTGATCTGATACTTGCAGGAATCACTCAGCTTATATCTGTAGTACTTGCTGACAAAATTCATCACCATGAATACATCAGAAGCCTCAAGCCCCTCATAGCATAGGGCTTACCAACTTAATAAGGCATCAGCCTTATTCAAGTGCGCCTAAGATAAGATTTATCAGCCCAGTTCACGTCTTTGCCCTCAACAAAAGCGTTCCAGAATGCTTTTGTTAAGGTTACATCTAAACTTTTAATGAGTTTCGCAAATACCTAATAAATAACTACAACTTAGCACTCTGACGGTGCAGTATCTTCAAGGATTTTGCCGGGGGACTTGACACTCAGGCGGACAGAATATAAAGCATTGCCACGCTGCTAATTGTTTTATAAATTCATGGCATGATATCTGTAGCTTTTTATTCTGGGGTCCAAACTCGCTTCGCTCAGACATGTGGACCCCATGCAGAATAAAAACCTCCATCTATCACGCTCATGAATTTTATAAAACAATTAAAAGCGTGGCAATGCTTTATATTCTGTCCGCCTGAGTGTCAAGTCCCCCGGCAAAATCCTTGAAGATACTGCACCGCCAGGGTTATAAGTTTTACTAAAGAAAAAACCTTTCTCTAAATAACACTATAAAGCGGATGGATACTGAATTCTTATTATTTTATGACAATATTTTCTTAATTATTGTTATCTTCTCTTTGCTTTATGCTGTACATGACAAAACGATTAGCTGCTTATTTTTTCTCCTGGCACCATTTTCACCTTTACTTCACATAGATGACTAATTCAGCCTTAGTACTGTCAGCATAGTTGCATATGCCTCCTGCACATATGGAAGTGTCGAAATGTAAATCGCTGATATAAGCATTCCGGCAGCCATCATCAGTTTATTTACATAACCTTTTGATGAGCAGAGATTGAAGCTATATCCTTTTTTCATGGGCCAGAGTATCTTTTCACGCTTCCTGTTTAGAAGGTCTATTATCAGATGTGATGCATACCCGACCGCAAAGTACGGCACCACCTCAGGGAATATTATCCCTACACATGATGAAAATAATAAAAGTGCCAGTAGCGAATGCATAAATGACCTGTGAGGTTGCCTCATTCCAAATACACATAGTAAAAGAAAAGCTGCGCTTCCTGTTATGATCCGATAGATATTACTATCAGCAAGCAGTCTTCTGTATATACCTATATGAAAGTTATACTCTATTATGATCACTGCTCCCAAGGCCAGTGTAGCCGCCATAACTATCTTGTCAGCTTCCTTATGAGCTGTGGATGTTCCGGAATCGATGTCACTTATGACGCCTCCTATTGCTGCAACTCCAGTTCCTGCTACTACAACAGGCAGTGACTCAGGTCTTAAGGTTATAAGCGCAGCCGCCATTCCTACAAAAAAATGTGTTCTTCCAAGCATAGATGTGCCTCCTTCTGTTAATACCTTTAGTAGACGACTAAAGTACATGTAGATCATCAAATGTCATATATGACATTTGATGACTAACAAAGTGCATTTTCTTAATTCGTTTACTATTGTTGTCTATACACGATTATGCTTTATGTCTTATTGCAGCCAGATTGTAGAATCTGTGCGATAATGGCACCAGCTTCACCATTCTACCAAATGCTCAAAAAAAAATGAAGCGACATGTTTAAAACACATCGCTTCATTTACATTTACTTTGAGCTATTCCATATTTTAGATAAGATCTGTTTCATTTCCTCATGCTCAATTCCGGAGTTCATATCGAAGATTTCAAATGTTTTGCCGGAAGACTTATCAGTGATCGTCTTTGATCCCATAATTCCTTTACAATAAACCTGAGCTATATGAAGTACGCAGGTCCTGCAGTCATAGAGGTCTACAAGTACGTTTGCACGTTGTATATCGCTTACATCTATTTCTTCCAAAAGATATAGAAGCGTATGATGTAATATTCTGGCTGCTGCCTTCCTTGTAATGTAATCATCCGGATGGAGATAATCCTGATTGTCGATGACATTCATAGTATAAGCTTCTCTAAAAAGCTCATCATCTGTCATCATCTCGCCGCCGATATGATCATCTCTCATTATGGCGAGGGTAAATTCTCTGACTGTTGCTTTCATGCCATAAATACCTGTTTTGAAATCATCTGATCGGTGATACGCGAAGTGTCACATTGTCATGAGCTTTAATCCCATCTACTGAAACAATTCTTCCTGAAAGACTATTCTCTTCGCCTGTCCAGAGATCTTTGATCTTATATGACTGTGCATCTTTGAAGATCTCAGGATCTGCCATCTTGCCCTCAATAGCGCTTACTATATTATCAAGGCTGATTTCTATCTTATTAGTATTGTTTTCGCCGGACAGATTTATAAATGATACTGCGATATCGCCGCCATAAAGGGGCTTTGCAAGGATATCTACCCTGTCATGATTCATAAGGTATACCTTATCAGCATCCTTGTCTGCAAGGCTTGACCATACTCTCTTAGCCTGAACGCCCAGCTCATCCTGATTGAGGGCAATGATATCTTGGTTGGTTATTATGTTCCAGATATAGTCACCTTTTTCGACCTTTCTAAGGTCCATGCCTAGCATAAGTGGTGAGTTCATCATAGACCACATGGCAAAATGAGTTTTGGCCATAGTTTCATCAACATCTCCCATTCCAATAACCATCATATCCGGGTCGTTCCAGCCTCTTTCAAGGCTGGCGAATTCATCCATTATTACGCATTTGTCATACTGTGATGTGATACTGCAGGTTCCGTCTGCTTCCCAGTATCCTCTTCCAGGGTCCCCGTCTCTTCCTACCTGGAATGTTATATCATTAAGGATTCTCCAGGAATCACCTACTTTGTATCCCCAATCGCCAGGCATTGTCTTGCCCCATTCGCAGATTGAAAGGAGTATGTCCTTATTAGGATCGGCTTCTTTCAAGGAGTTATACATTGCCGCATAAGAGCACAGTGTGTTTTCCTGACGTCTGTGATTCATAAGTCTAAGAACTGTATCGCTGCCTTTTACAGCTATATCGCACACATAGTTTTCCTTAAAGTCTTCCGGTCCCTGTGTACTTTCTACAAGGTTATCAAAAAAGAAATCTGACATGCTTCCATCTGATACAGCAACCTGGAGCCACTCGCCAACGCCGGCTTCTTTTCCTGTAGCATAGGTTACATACAGTTTGTAAGAACCTTCTGTTACATTCTTTAGATCAAAGGTAAGCTCGCTACTCTGGTCTCCAACCGGTGTGTTACCTATATTAGTTCCATCAAAAGTACCTATATTAGTAACATAGGATTCTTCGATCCTTGCATGTCTTCCTGTTATCACGCCATCAGTTACTGCATTATATGTATATTCGCTTCCATCTTGGCTTACAAGCTTTACTGCCTTAATCCTTGGAGCATAAGTGTATCTTGCATTCTCACCATTTGAGAATGTTGCATTATCCCATAGATAGTAGCAGTTATCAACCTTAAGGAAATCAATATCCCAATCTGTATAGCTTACTGCATCAACATCTTCAAAGCCGCAGGTTCCAACTGCTGATCCTGCGCAGAGGTTGGTTCCTATATCATTGTACATTCCAAACTTAAGGCCTTTAGCATGGATATAATCTGCCAGTGCCTTAAATCCGCTTGGGAACTTAAGCGGCTCATTAGTAAGCTTTCCATCTACTCTTTCTGAGTTGTAACAGCCATCATCAAGAACAAGATATTCATAACCTGCCTTATCAAGTTCCAGTTCTATGAATCTGTCAGCCATAGCTTTGGTAAGAGCTTCTGTATTACCGCTTCCAAATGCATTCCAGCTGTTCCAGCCCATTGCAGGGAGTCTTTTCTTTTTGCCCTCAAAAGTCTTTCCATTATTAAAAGAATCATATCTGTAATCTTTACTGCTAATTACCTGAGGGTGTTCTCTTGATGTTCTAGTGATCTTATCTGAAGCCATGTTATGTCCTTTCCATACATACTTTGTTGCCAATTGCCCAAGGTACTGTACCCATAATATTATGACGTAAGGGTCAAAAGTCATTTCGATTCGAGCTTGCTCGAAATCGAATATGAATTTATGACCCGCCAAACATGAGCAAAGTAGCACGTAGTGCGGATTTGCGAATGTTTAAGGATTGTGAGAGTTTCGAAGAAACGGAACAATCCGGTAGTCATATGGTGTCAAAAGGAACTTTTGACACCTACCTCATATTATGTGATCTGTACTATGTACCAATGCATATTTTCCAATATCTACAGCCTTAAAACAATGTCACTCTGTGCTATTATCTGCCCAATTATTACCATAAAAAATAGCGCAGTTTCTATGTTTACTGCGCCATTATAGAAAGGCAATGTAATTATGTGACTTTTACAGAAGTTTCTTTTTCTTAAAGAAAGTTATACATACTACTACAATTAGTATACATATGATACCTGTCACAGGATATGCCCACTTCTCGTCAAGTTCAGGCATGTATTTAAAGTTCATGCCATACCATCCTACGATAAGAGTAAGAGGCATGAAAATACTTGATATTACAGTAAGATAAGCAAGGTTACTATTCTGCTTCTCATCAGTCTTGGACTGACAGAACTCGCGCAGCTGGATAGTGAATTCTACAAGGGATGTTACTCTTTCATACAGTCTCTGGATTCTCTGGTTAACAAGATGGAAGTATCTTTCATTGCTGGCCATGAAGAATTCATTCTCATTCTCTTCAAACTCCTGACATACATCCATAAGCTCCAGATAATGAATCTTAAGATCTCGCAGCTGATTTCTCATATCAGCTATCTTCATAAGTACATTATCTGTATACCCTGCAAATATCTTCTTCTCTATCTCATCAAGAGTTCTGTCATAGGATGCAAGAAGATCTGCATCGTTATAGATTATCTGCTCTAAAAAATCATAAAGGAATCTTTCAAGACATGGATTAAACAGTTTTTTTGAAGAAGAAATCCTGTCTATGATCTCTCCTGCAAGTCCCTGATCGTCTACGAAGATTATACCTTTTTCATCAAGTGAGAAAGAAAACTCACCTGCTTTCTCCGGCATGTTCTGCCTATCAAGTACAGAGAACTTACCTGTTATGGAATCGTAGTTAACTTCAGCTCTGGTACCACTTCCGGATCTTGAATATATATCCCATTCAATACCCATATCAAAATCCGTACTTCTATCTTTCCATTCATCGCTTGTCATGACTATGACATACTGGAAATCAAGATTTTTATATGTTTTAAGCTCTATAGGCTCTAACTTTTCACTTATCTTATAACACCTCATAAACTACTCCTCGTATATTATCCATAAAATCACACTACAATTCATTTTACCACGTACAAAAAAACTCCTGCCACTATTGTTTGTATATCAATCTTCATCAAGCCACCAGTTATTTAAATTGCCATTTTCATCAAAAACTGTATTGAAATTCTCTTTAGACCACATTCAAAATGATCATTTTTATCAACTATTTGGGGATACATAAAATCCAGAATCGCTTGAATCATGTATTGCCTCCTTGATCTTTTTTATTCTGTATCGTAGTAATATTATCATCATCTAATTCAATGCTTGACATACATCTAACATCAATGTATTATACTGATCAAGGAGGCGTTAGATGTATATCTAACTCTCCAAGAGACAAATATCAAACATCGCCTCATCTAAGCTATATGAACAGCTTTAACAGATAGGCTCAACCAGTTCTCACAGGAGGATCAAGTTTGAAAGTGTTCCACTTTCAAACCCAAATTGATGACGCGAGCTCCATCAATTTGAACCATTAGTCACTCGTTTCACTCGCGACATGAGGTTAATCATGAGTTTTAAGTATGGCAAGCTATTCAGAAATCCAAACTACCGCAAAAATCTCGCATCAACCATCGTCAATCGTTTCGGAGACTCCGTAGATGCTATCGCATCATCATGGATAGTATATGAACTTACCGGTCAGGCATCCTGGTCTGCCATCATCTATGCTATCAACCGTCTCCCCACCATCATCGTGACTCCTCTTGTAGGACCATGGGTTGAGAATCACAGTAAGAAAAACATCATGGTTGTAACCGACCTTATCCGCGCAATATGCGTAGGTGTCATGGCTACCGGCCTTTTGATGGGCTTTTTAAGTGCTCCGCTTATAGCACTTTTAAATCTCATCATCTCTACTGCAGAAGCTTTCCGCGGTCCTGCTTCATCAGCTTTTTTCCCTATGGTTGTAGATAAGGACTCCTACAACGAAGCTATATCTCTTAACAGCTCAGTATCATCCATCACAGAGCTTATAGGTACCGGTCTTGCCGCTGCCATCATCGCTCTTATAGGGAGCTCCGGAGCTATATATCTTGATATGGCAACTTTTGTAATCTCAGCACTTCTTATAGCATGGATGAAGATACCTGCAGAAACTCTTAATACTAAGGTATCTGCCAGCGCTGGTGCATATCTTAAGGAGTTAAAAGACGGGTTTGTATACTGTAAAGGAAAAAAGATTCTTGTAGTGTTTGCTTTCGTTGCACTATTTCTAAATGGTATACTTGTTCCTATCAACTCTCTTCAGACACCTATAGTCACAGAAGTACTTAAGGGAGGACCTGAACTTTTATCTATCTTCGGAATTGCTGTTACAGTATCAATGCTTCTGGGATCACTGCTTTTCCCGGTATTTAGAAAGTTTTTGAATGGCAAGAAGACTATAATAATGATGATTGCTCTTATCATAACCTTCTATCTCGGTCTTGTAGGCGCAGCGCCACTGTATGAAACTAGATACGGAGCTGCTATAACACTATTACTCCTGTCTATAGCACTTGGCTTTGGTATATCTCTTGGCAATATGTATATAAATGTTGAGATGTTCAATGTTATTGACAGATCTTACCTTGCAAGAGTTTCAGGCATAGGAAGTGCCATTTCTGTTGGAATTACACCCGTAACTGCTTTTATTATAAGTATTGTGGTAAAATTAACTTCTACAAAGGTTATACTGGTTATGGCAGGTGTTGTTGCTTTCCTTTTTGGCATGTACATGCTCACATCAGGAACCAAGGCTATTGTAGAAGCTGAAAGAGAAAACAAAGAGTCTTCTGCTCTGGCTGATGAAAAAAGCTGTGCAGATGAAATAATAGCTTAAGATCGCCGGACTCTCCCAAGGGAAGTGGTTTTCCGCCTACGAACACGAAAGGATTCTATTTATGAACAATTATTCTTATAAAATACATTATGTATACGAAAGCCTATCCCTTTTAAATGTATTGGTGGAGCCAGCTCCATATTTTAAGCCGCATATGGACAAAAGTGCTGTCGATTATGACATCATCCCGGGGCCAAGGGAAGAAAAGTTTGTAGAACTGCTCCAGCGTATAGAAGACGATGCAAGAGAAGAATTTGCACAAGATATTGACGATATAAAAAGCTATTATGCCCTTGAAGATAAGATAAGCTATTCATTTGCAAGTATGCTCCTACTCCACGATAGCGTATGTCCTGCTATGAATGATATTCCGGAGAACATATCTATCAAAGATTATCAAAAGTATATTAAAGATATACCAGAAGAAAGCTACAATAAGTATTTCTATCAGCTTATAAGAAGAGCCGGCAAAAACGCTTCTGACAATGATGATGCAGAATATGCCGGTATCTGTGATATTATCGATGCTATCTATGAAATGGATATAGCTGACAGTGACAAATTAAAACTTCAGCAGCTCTATATACACCGCAGTGAGCATATACCAAAGCTCTTAACTATCATAAGCCGCGCAGCCAAAGTTCTTAAAAGATATGAAAAAAAGCTCGAAGAGTTCGGTAAAGATACTATCGATTATGCCAAAAAAGATGCCGCAGATGAGCCATATGTAGATTATGTCATGAAGAAAATGGGATATTCATCTTCCGGTTTTAACTCTTCAAATGATTGTTATATCACTCTCTCCTATCTAAACTGCATGAAGGTCAGTCTGAGTTTTAAAGGGGACGATATCAAAACAGCAAGGCCTATAGCCCAGATAGGAGCTATATACAGCGACAATCTGACATATGACAAAATCATGATCAAGAGAACGAGCATAACGCAGGATAAGGCTCTTACGATCTTAAAACTTCTGTCTGATAAGAGTAAATTAGAAATCCTACAGCTGACCAGGGATGAGGCATATTATGGAGCACAACTTGCCAATAAGATAGGGCTTACGACAGCTACTATATCACATCACACTTCAGCTTTATTTGAACAAAGTCTCTTACAGATTGAGAAAGTAGATTCTAAGATCTTCTATAAACAAAATCAGGAGACTGTTAAGTCTTTGATCAAATATCTTGAGGATACACTGCTTAAGTAAACAAAAGGCAATGCACTTCCTTTAGTTTTTATACTTATACAATTCAAATGAGGTAGGTGTCAAAAGTTCCTTTTGACACCTTATGACTAACGGATTGTTCCGTTTCTTCGAAACTCTCACAATCCTAAAACATTCGCAAATCCGCACTACGTGCTACTTTGCTCATGTTTTGCGGGTCATAAATTCATATTCGATTTCGAGCAAGCTCGAATCGAAATGACTTTTGACCCTTACGTCATTCAAATAATAATTATAGTAAATATCACTTTCCAAAAAGCGGATAGACCTTTCGGCCTATCCGCTTTTTGTTTTTGAAGTATTTTTGCAATTTTCGGAAACAGCTAACTAAATTATTTTAGCATATGCCAAATAATAGAAGCAAATAATGGTTTCTGACGATTTACAATAACACACAAATATGGTATCATTCTTATCATATCTTGTTCCTATCTGGTCAAGTATTGCTCTATGTATTCCAAATTATTCGCCCTATTATTCAAAATTTTTATCATATAACATTCCGACTATCAAGTATACTTAATGCTTGCTTTATTTTTTTCATTAATTGCTATATTTTTAGGTACAAATAAAATATTTTAGTTTCCTATTGTAATTTTTCCCACAATGTTATATTATCGTGTTCGTGTTAATTTTTTAACACGAAGAACTATATGGTAGATGACATTTTGAATTTGTTATTTACTGGTATTTACAAGTATTAAAGGAGAAGAAATGGAAGACGTTAAGACAACTGTCTGTGAAGAAAAAGGACCTATCACAGACGAGCTACTCACCAAAATGAACGCCTACTGGCGTGCAGCCAATTATCTTTCAGCCGGCCAGCTTTATCTGCTTGATAATCCTCTTCTTAAGAAGCCACTTACAATGGATATGATCAAGAAGAAGATCGTTGGTCACTGGGGAACTGTACCTGGACAGAACTTTGTTTATGTTCACTTAAACCGTGCTATCAAGAGATATGACCTTGATTTGATCTTATTATCAGGTCCCGGACATGGCGGAAACTTCTATGTTGCCAACACATATCTTGAAGGCACTTACAGCGAGATCTATCCTAACATCAGCGAAGACGAAGAAGGTATGCAGAAGCTGTTCAAGCAGTTCTCATTCCCAGGCGGTGTTCCAAGCCACTGTGCACCTGAGACTCCCGGTTCTATCAACGAAGGTGGTGAGCTCGGCTATTCTATAGCACATGCATTTGGTGCTGTATTTGATAACCCGGACCTTATTGCAGCTGTTACTGTTGGTGATGGTGAGGCTGAGACAGGACCTCTTGCTACATCATGGCAGTCCAATAAGTTCCTTAACCCTAAGACAGACGGTGCTGTTCTTCCTATTCTGCACCTCAATGGATATAAGATTGCTAACCCTACTATCCTTTCACGTATCTCACACGAAGAGCTTGTGAAGTACTTCGAAGGTATGGGCTGGAAGCCATATTTCGTAGAGGGTTCAGACCCTATGTATATGCACAGAAAGATGGCTGAAACTATGGACAGCGTCATCGAAGAGATCAAGGCTATCCAGAAGCACGCTCGTGAGACAGGCGATACAACTCGTCCTGTATGGCCTATGATCGTCCTTAGAACTCCTAAGGGATGGACAGGCCCTGATTATGTAAATGGCGATAAGGTTGAAGATTACTGGAGAGCACATCAGGTTCCTGTAATGATGGATCATGATGATCACCTTGAGATCCTTACAAAGTGGCTCAAGAGCTATCATGCAGAAGAACTCTTCGATGAGAATGGTAAGCTTATCCCTGAACTTAAGGCACTTGCTCCTACAGGCAATGCACGTATCGGTGCTAACCCTCATGGTAACGGTGGTCTGCTTCTTCGTGACCTTCGTCTGCCTGACTTCCGCAAGTACGCTTTCGATGTAACAGCTCCCGGCGAAAAAGACGGACAGGATATGACAGAACTTGGTAAGTTCGTTCGTGATATCATCAAGCTCAACAAGGAATCACGCAACTTCCGTGTATTTGGACCTGATGAAACCAATTCTAACAGACTTAATGCTGTATTTGAGGAGACAAACAGAGTTTGGAATGCAGATACTCTTGATATAGATGATGCTCTTAACGCTGATGGTCGCGTTATGGACTCAATGCTTTCAGAGCATATGTGCGAAGGATGGCTTGAAGGATACCTTCTTACAGGTCGTCACGGTTTCTTCGCAAGCTACGAGGCATTCATCCGTATCATCGACTCAATGGTAGCTCAGCACGCTAAGTGGCTGAAGGTTTGCAACCAGCTTCCATGGAGAGAAGAGATCGCATCTCTTAACCTCCTCCTGTCATCTAACGTATGGCAGCAGGACCACAACGGTTTCACACATCAGGATCCCGGTTTCATGGATCATATCGCTAACAAGAAAGCTGACGTAGTACGTCTGTATCTTCCACCAGATGCTAACTGCCTGCTCTCTACTTTCGATCACTGCGTAAGAAGCCGTAACTATGTAAACGTTATCGTTGCATCTAAGCATCCTCGTCCACAGTGGCTCACTATGGAACAGGCTGTTAAGCACTGCACACAGGGTATCAGTATCTGGGATTGGGCTTCCAATGACCAGGGCCAGGAACCTGATATCATCTTCGCTTGTGCAGGTGAGACACCTACACTCGAGGCACTTGCAGCTGTATCAATCCTTAACAAGGAGCTTCCTGAAGTTAAGATCAGATTCATCAACGTTGTCGACCTGTTCAAACTTCAGCCTGCATCAGAGCACCCACATGGTCTGTCACACGCTGAATATGACATGCTCTTCACAACTGATAAGCCTGTAATCTTCAACTTCCACGGCTATCCTACACTTATTCACGAGCTTACATATCGTCGTCACAACAACAGACTTATGCATGTTCGCGGATATCAGGAAGAAGGAACTATCACAACTCCATTCGATATGAGAGTTCAGAACAATATCGATAGATTCCACCTTGTACAGGATGCTCTTAAGTATCTTCCACAGCTTGGAAACCGCGGCGCATATCTGTATCAGCGCATGAGCGACAAGCTTGTTGAGCACAAGCAGTACATCCACGAGGTTGGTCTTGATCTTCCTGAAGTAGCTAATTGGAAATGGGAGAAATAATCCTTTCATAAAGCTCACATAACGGAGTCATAAAAGTGTTTAAAATAAAAGGTCTTGCCGCCGGATAAAAATCCGGGGCAGGACCTTTTTAGCGAAGTTTCAGGCAAATTTAATTATAAAATTATCTTCTTAAGAAAAAAGCTTTTCCTCTAAAATCTCCATCCAGCTCACTGCCAAAGGTATCTATGATGTTATATCCGGACAGATACTTATCTATTTCAGGATTACTGCCATTTTCGAAAGTATGTGCTACCAGAAGCGCTTCATCTCCGTACTCTCTAAGCACAGCCTGATATCCTGTAAGATTATTGTAGTCATTACATTTGCAGTCTATTACAGTTGTCACGCCATTTTTTATGATATGCTTAACTTCATCATAGAAATCTATAGCCTTATGTGTAGTGTCCCAGGCTCTTTGGTCTATATCAAATATCTCACCACTAAGGCACATTCTTCCAAGGAATGCTGAGCTTAGGATATAATTGACCCTATGGATGTCATCTGCTGCTCTTAGAACTGCCCATATCTGGCTCTGCTCGGGGCGTATGACTCTGTGAAGGTTAGCGGCTATTACAGGGATGCTCTTGCATTCATGGGCATCAGAGAAGCTGGCCTGTGATACAAGTTCCATCATAGAAGGCTCTAGTCTGTGTCCGCCGCTTGAACAGTTCTCTATTACAAGAGACGGAATTTCATCAGAAAGCTTTTTGAAGAACTTCTGAGTTCCAAGAACGCTTTGTCTAAGGCCTTCTCCAAGGCTCTCTGCGCCATCGCAGCCTACACCTATAGTATCGTTATAGTCAATTTTGATATACCCAAATCCGTTCTTTTTCAAAAAATCTATTACCTTCCTTGACAGATAATCTATGCACCAGTCATCTCTCATATCAAGAAATCTCTGACCATCAACATTGATAGGATCACCAAAACGCTTTAACAGGTGCTCAGTCTGTTCATACAACTGTGATAGTGTTGCCGCCTTTTCAAACTCGAACCAGATGCCGGGGATAAGGCCATAAGACTTTATCATATCTGTCATCTCTTTGATTCCATTTGGGAAAAGCTCAGGACTTTCGTCCCAGTCTCCTATCGTATCCCACCAGAATTTATCAGGCTGTTTGTACCAGCCGCTGTCTATAACAAGGTATCTGACCTTAGTATCTTTAAGTGCTTCGCATATCTTCTTAACATTATCGAGAGTAGGATTGCCCCAGGTCGTGCAGTATTCATTGTATATAATAGGCATATCCTTATCTACATCTGCTATACGAGGGTTCTGCGCCTTTACAAGCTTATCACTCACTTCAAGTAAAGACTTACCCTTAGCAACGACTGCCCTAGGCGTAGTGAAGCTCTCGCCGCTTCTGATGCACTTACACCAGTGGCCGTAATCAAAATCTGCAAGACCTCCGCACAGCGAAACAGGATCAGCTGTCCTAAAGACCTCTATCTGCCAGCTGGAGGCGCAATATATCTGCACACCGATAAATTCACCGGTAGCAGTGTTTTCAAGAACAGCATATGGGAACCATTTACGGACAGGCATAGAACCTATCTGTCCGAACTTCTCGATTCTGGTCCCATGCTTGTTCCAGGATGGTTCCATGTTAAGATCAGTAAGTTTCTGTGTTAGAAGCTTACCTTCAGCGCTCCAGAAAGACGTCGCTCTATGAAGGACATCTGCTTCTATATTATCAATACAAAAAGATGACAGGAGATCTATTGTGATATCCTTGCTTGATGTATTCTCAAAGACAGTGTAACACTGTGTCACATTACCTTTTGGTATATGATAAGCTGTAACCTTATAATTATCAGCTTCATATACAGTCTTCTCAGCATCCTTATATACCTGCTTACATCTTCTGACACTCTCACTATTAGCAAGCGATATACCATTAGTATAATGTCCGTTAAAAGAATCCCCTCTTACCTTCACTTGAAATGCATATACTTCTTCCATAAGTTCTCTCCTTTTGATAAATACCTTCTACCATATTTCTAAATGCAGCCCCCTCGCACTTGTACAATACAGCATCACCAAAGTTTTTGCTGCACCGTACAAGTGCGAACTTGAGTAACCAATACTAATAATATTAAAAATTACATTACAAAAAAGCTTGGAACTTTTGATATAAATAACAAAACTTATTAATACACGCTCTATTTGCAAACTTCCACAACTTAGCCAATGCGGTATCCCCTAAAGCTTTGCCGGGGCGGATGGTATATAAAACATTGACGCGCTTTTAATCGTTTTTACAAATTCATGAGCGTGATAGATGGAGTTTTTTATTCTGCCCGGGGTCTGCTTGTCTGAGCGAAGCGAGTTTCAGACCCCAGAATAAAAAGCTACAGATATCATGCCATGAATTGAAAAACGATTAACAGCACGTCAATGGTTTATATATCATCCGCCCCGGCAAAGCTTTAGGGGATACCGCACTGGCCTTGCACGCACTTTCAAAAAAAGGATGTCACATTTATGACATCCTTTTAGTAAGCTATGGAGTTTATTATCAATAGTTCTCTTCGTGAACTTCGAAGTATGACTGAGGGTGATTACATACAGGGCATACTTCAGGAGCCTTGGTTCCTACTACGATATGACCGCAGTTTCTGCACTCCCAAACCTTAACTTCACTCTTCTCGAAGACTTTAGCAGTCTCAACATTCTTAAGAAGAGCACGATATCTCTCCTCATGATGCTTCTCGATCTCGCCTACAGCACGGAACTTTTTAGCAAGCTCCGGGAAACCCTCTTCCTCGGCAGTCTTAGCAAAGCCCTCGTACATATCTGTCCACTCATAGTTCTCACCATCAGCAGCTGCTGCAAGATTCTCCTTGGTATCGCCGATGCCCTTAAGCTCTTTGAACCACATCTTAGCATGCTCTTTTTCATTGTCTGCTGTTTTAAGGAAAAGAGCTGCGATCTGCTCATATCCCTCTTTCTTTGCTACAGAAGCAAAGTATGTATATTTATTTCTTGCCTGAGATTCACCTGCAAATGCTGCTTCAAGATTCTTCTCTGTTTTGGTTCCTGCGTATGGATTTGTTTTTGCCATGTCTGTATCCTCTTTCTCTTCTACGGGTTTGAATTCAGATTTTGGTTGATGACATTTAGGACATGTCCAGTCATCTCCAAGTTGCTCAAAAGGAACTCCTTCCTTTTCTTCGTCATATATGTGACCACATATCTGACAAATGTATTTCATAGACTGTCTCCTTTCTTTGCTGTACCGATCATTTATAGTCTGCCATGTTATAAACGCCGATTACAACCTGCCGATTACAAAAAATTTTTCATAATCCATAGTAAACGACTTTAGAAAATGCCTTATGTTAGTCATCTAATGCTGGCATATAGGGCATTTGATGACTGCCCAAGAACATTTTCTTAAATTGTTTACAATTATTGAAGACAAAATCTTATATATACTAATGATAAATCTATAAATGTTTATTTACAAGATAAAAAAAGAACTGTAATTATTTAACCTTATTACTTATTTCGGGTAAAAAAATGCAGTTGTCAGAGTAACTTACTCTCTAACAACTGCACTAACATTATAATAAAGATCAGGCTGCCAGCTTCTTTTTCTCATCCTTGTTGTAAACCGCTTTAAGAAGAAGTGGTGTTGAAATAGAACTGATTATGATAAGGAGGATTACGGCAGAGAAGTATTCATTAGAGATAATCCCGGCTTCAAGGCCCTTATTGGTTACAATAAGCGCTACTTCTCCTCTTGTCATCATTCCAAGTCCTATCTTAAGTGAATCGGACCAGTTGAACTTAAGTGCCTTGGATACAAGTCCGCATCCAATAATTTTGCCAATAAGAGCGACTATTACAAATGCGATAGAAAAGACAAGGAGCGTACTGTTCATAGAATCAAAGCTTGTCTTAAGACCTATTCCTGCAAAGAATACAGGAGCAAATACCATGTATGAACTTATATCTATGCGGCGCTCTATATAAGAAGCATCTGCAAGGTTGCACAGAACGATACCGGCTACATATGCGCCTGTGATATCAGCGATTCCAAAATACTTCTCAGCAATATATGCCATTGCAAGGCAATATGCAAGGCTGGCTATTGTGATACGTCTTGTGTGCTCATATCTTGTATCAAGCCATGCAAATACTCTATAAACCACAACACCTGAAACAGCTGCTATAACGAAGAAAAGAACAGACTTAACGATTACCATTCCGGGATTCTGAGTAGTATCTCTAAGGCCCAGAACCATAGTAAGTACGATGATACCAATAACATCATCTATGATAGCTGCACTCATGATTGTAGTTCCTACAGTGCTTGAGAGCTTGCCCATCTCTTTAAGAGCAGCAACTGTGATACTAACACTTGTAGCAGTCATGATAGTTCCGATAAACAGAGCCTTGGTGAATTCTTCTGTACCATAGGAAGCAAAACCATAAAAAGACATATACAATATAGCGCCCAGAATAAGTGGAATAAATACACCTGAGCAGGCTATGATAGTAGCCTTAACACCTGTCTCTTTAAGCTTCTTCATATTGGTGCCAAGTCCTGCTTCAAACATGAGCATGATAACACCGATCTCTGCTATACCTGATATAAAATCAGACTCCTGTACAAGACCCAGGAGGCAGTTACCCGCAATAAGACCTGCAATGATCTCTCCAACTACCTGAGGTGCCTTGAACTTCTTAGCGACAATACCGAAGAACTTGGCTGATAACAATATGATCGCCAGATCTTTCAAAAACTCATACTTTTCCATAATTTTGTCCTCTTTTCCTCTAACATACAAAAACGATAAACGCCTGTTCCACTGTTATAGCAAAACGGGGGACATTTATCGTTAATTTACCCTTTTTTATGAATTAATAACCTTATCTGTTTTAGCAAAATAAAGTCAGTGTGTCAAGTTCTATACTATTATGTCACGCATTATATTATGATATAGTGATCAAACGCAGCCAAACATCTGCAATAAAAATGATCACTATTCTCCTTCAATAAAACGATAAGCTATTCAATTCAACTTGTTTTTTTGCTCACAAAATGCTATAAAAAATGGTCAGTTTTAAGGAGGAAAAAATATGATGAAAAAATTCAGTGCTATTGCACTTACTGCAACAATGATTCTGTCACTTGTTGGATGCTCAAAGAAGAACTTTGATGGCGACTACAATGCTGATATCGATCTATCCAAGATCATGGCTTCAACAATTCAGAGTTCGCTTACATTTGGGAAAGGCTCAAGTCAAAGCTTTGATGGAGCATACACTGCTGAAGTTGACATAGCTGATTACATATGTGATGCCATACAGAGTTCCATTGAAGATACTTTAGGTTCCAGCGATTATGAATGGACAGGAACTCTTGTTGTTCCTATGCAGCTCGAGCTCTCAGATGGAGAATTTACTCTCTCTATCGACGGTCAGACTACATCAGACAATTTCAAGACTTTCATAAGCGATAATATCGAGCCTTACATGGTCAGTGTATTTGAAAACGAGATTTCTTCAGAGCCTTCTCTTTCAGGAATGACTCTTGATGAGGTTCTTGAAGCTGCAGGCTATTCTTCTATTTGGGAGACAATGGGTTATGAATCTAAAGAAGAATTCATTGAAGACTATCTGGATTACTTCGATACTTCTAATTTCGACGAAGAAACATCCGGCGAATATGAAACAGATGGAAATACAGTCACACTTAAAGGTGCGGGAACTGACGGCAGCGATGGTTGGAGCCTCACATCCGAAGATGATACTCTCACAGGAACTCTTGACCTGAGTGAATTTGATATAGATGAAGACACAGAAATATCATTTGTTCGTGATGATTCTGTAAACATGGCATCAGTTATTCAGGATGCTATTGCATCATCTCAAGGTTCAAGCGACTATGAGTGGACAGGCACTCTTATCATGCCTTATCAGCTTGAGCTTTCAGAAGGAGAATATTCTATCGCTGTCGATGCAAAGACAACCTTAGACAATTTTGAAACTTATATAAACGATAACATTGAGTCTTACATTGTAAGTATTATTGAAAAAGGTCTTGCTTCAAATCCTGATGTTGAAGGAATGTCTCTTGAAGAAGTTCTTGAAGCTGCCGGTTATTCTTCAGTTTGGGAAGCAATAGGTTATGAATCCAAAGAAGCATATGTTGAAGAATATATGGCCAATTTCAGTATTTCAGATTTTGAAGAAAAAGATTCCGGTGAATATGAAATTGATGGAGATTCAATCACACTTAAGGATGTAGATGCAGCTGATAAAGAAGGCGAAGACTGGGCCCTCACATATAATGAAGGTAATCTTGAAGGCAGCATTAACTTTAGTGATCTTGGCGTAGATGAAGATGCAGATATCACATTTGTACGTGAAGCAGAAGAATAAATAATCTATAAAAGCTATCTACTAAGAATGCTTGGGGCTTACAATACAGTCCCAAGCATTCTTAATTTAAAACACAAAAGCACTTTAAATCAGATATTATCTTGCATTTATACTCCAAACATGGTAAAAAAGAATAGTTGCGTTTTAATTAATTAGGAGGATAAAATTATTATGATGAAGAAATTAAGTGCTATTGCACTCGCTGCAACAATGATGCTTTCACTTATTGGCTGCAGCAAGAAAAACTTTGACGGAAATTATACTGCAGAGGTTGATCTGACAGATGGCTTTATAAATGGTCTTTCAGAATCAGTTGACGTTGAAGGTTATGAATGGAAAGGATCATGGGTTGAAACTGTACATCTTGAGCTTTCTGAAGGAGAGTATACATATTCATCAGATGCTAATGCTACATTAGATAACTTAGAGAAATTCATGAATGACAATGTCGACGTTTTTTATTATGTCTATGGTGTTACAGAAGACGAATTAGCTGATTATGGATATTCCTCAATATGGGAGTATGAAGGATATGAAACTCAGGAAGACTTCATCGCAGATTTCATGACACTTTATGATGCTTCTGATTTCGAAGAAAAAGAAAGCGGCGAATATGAAATAGATGGAGATTCAATCACTCTTAAAGGTGTAGATACTGTTGATGAAGATGGCAACAAAGGTGAAGGTTGGGTCCTTACTTACGAAGATGGTAATCTTACAGGTATCCAGTATATGGATGAAGATAATTTAGATGAAGAAACTGAAATAACATTCGTTCGTGACGCTGAATAATAGTCTTTTAAAAAGGGTGTGGTCAATCTGACCACACCCTTTTTTCATACTTTATTTTTTATTATCCAAGTTTATCTTAGCTATAGCTATTTATTACTCTTCACTTACAGAATAACCTGTAATCTCACAATCGATAGCATACTGATCACTCTTAGTAGTATTCTTTACAGTTACTTCAATCTGTCCATAGCTGTCTGTCTCAGGTATATAGAACAGGAGGATATATGTAGCTGTCTTACCCTTCTTTACCTTAGCATATGCATTGTCATCATAACCTGCAGAAAACATTCCGCTTGCATCACTACTGTAATAATCAAGGCCATCTTCTACAGCTCCATCAAGAGCTTCAAGAGCTTCATATACTTCATCATAGCTATAGTCATCTTCATCAAGAAGCTCTACAAGATCTTCAAGCCAATAGATAGGTGTATCTACATATGTTCCAAGCTTATCACCATCGACTTCATAGTCTGAATAGTCATCGTCATAGTCGTATTCATCAGAACTTTCAATACCTTCTCTGAATGATTCGATATAACCCCCGTCATCAGGCTCCATCTCGTCGAGAACATTCAGGAAATCCTTGACGATGTACTGGATCTCTTCATCGTAATAGATCTCGTAATCCTCTCCGTTTGATGTTTCTATTCTTTCGATTTTGGAATCATCATCAAGATCTGCTGTATAGGTCAGATCATAATCATCTATCTCAGCCTCGATGGTCTCACCTTCACTGCCTTCTTCCCACTCAGCAGATGAAACATCAGCAAGTGTTCCTACAGCTATTGAATATCCGCTCTCTTCAAGATCTCCAAAGTCGACCTCGTCAATTGTAATATCGTCCTCTGCGCCACCTGCAGGGATGATATACTTGTCCCAAGACTTCTTGTTCTCATATGCAACAACAAGATATGCTATGTCGCTGTCGTCTTCGTTAGAAAGAACTTCGATATATGTGCTATCATCTGCAAGGATATATGAATCAAATAAAGCCTCTTCTCCGTCATCATATGTCACTGTGCTAGTGCCTGACAATCCAATGCACTCTGAATCATAGATTGTCTCAAAAGCCTCTGCAAGGACTTCTTCTGCATCGCCATAATCCTTGGACTTTGATTTGGAACTGCTTCCTGATCCGCTCTTTGAGCTGCTCTTAGAATCTTTCTTTGAATCGTCCTTGGAATCCTTTTTTGAATCGTCCTTGGAATCCTTTTTTGAATCGCTCTTGGAATCGTCCTTGGAATCCTTCTTTGAATCCTTTTTATCATCACTATCTTTAGAAGTCTGAGACTTTTTACTATCTGAAGATCCCTTCTGTGCAAATGCTGTAGTTCCCACGCAGCCAAATACCATGGATGCTGAGCACAAACCGGTTAAAAACAAAGTTACAATCTTTTTTCTCATTGTCATTTCCTCTCATTGTTAAAATTGATTGTTGGAATCGGTCAGCGACTTGTTCCCTGCTGACAGTTATCAGAATACCACTTTTTTTAAGATGTAAAGCATATTTCGACAGAAAGCATATTTTATACGACGAAATGCAATGTGTTATAATTATCGCGTAAAAGTATTTATTCAAAGCGGAGTTTTTATGGAGAATTCATTTAAGTATTTTGAAAACAGAGATTGCAAATACTACCCTTGTCATAACGGGATGGAGCATATGAACTGTCTTTTTTGTTATTGCCCTTTATATTTCAAGGATGAATGTCCGGGAAGCCCTGAATATATCCAAAAGGGCGATAAGATCATTAAAAGCTGTATGAGCTGTACATTCCCTCATGAAGCGGACAATTACAAAGAGATAATAAAGCGTCTCATACCATAAAAAAGTCGCCCGAGATGTTGTCTCCGGGCGACTTTTTTAACCTTATGCGATTACTATTTCATAGAGAATCTTGGACCAAGATTCTTGGATCAATATTCTAATCAGTCAATGGTTCTGCGCTTTCTGGCATGAGCCGCAAGTACGACAATTGCCATAGCTGCAACTATTATTATTATAATGTTCCCTGCAATATTGAAATCATCACCTGTTGTACGATTTCTGGACTCTCCAAGGACTGCTTCTTCTTCGCCTTCATCAGTAACTGCAAGTCTTGTTTCACCAAGAACTTCAGGCTCTTCATCCACCATTGCTATTGGAGGTGTGCTTATAGGTGTCTCCTTAGTCACAGCCTGCTCAGAAGTTGTCTGAGGAGTTTCTGTAGTAGTTGTTGTAGTAGTTGTTGGAGTTGCAGGCTCCTGAGGTGTTTCAGGTACTACAGGAGGATCCTGCGGTGTTACAGTGGGTTCTTCAGGTGTTACTGGCGGATCTTCCTTGGGAACATCAGGAACTATAACCTGTTCATATGTATTGCTGAAGTTAGCGATCAGATTAAGATTAAACATTGAGTTATAGTTTGACTTATACTTACCACGTTCAAAATAAAAGATCTTGAGCTGGTGCATCTGTCCGTCTTTCCATCCTTCTGAAAAGACTTCACTTAAATTATTGATATACTTGTTATCTGGTGCAATGCCGTTTCCACCTGGATTGAAATATGAGATATCACCTGAATTAAAGTTAACTTCAGCGCCATAGGCATCATGTATACCACCAAGGTCTATAACAAGCTGTCCATCAACATATACCCATACATCATCATCTCCTGAGAAGCGGTAGACCATATCACTATCACCGGCTTTGCCGTCTTCAGGTATTATAAAGGCTGTCTCAGTAACTACTCCAAACAGATTGTTGCCTGTGCCAAAAGGATAGAAACTGCTACTATTGTAGGTATACATTCCATTACCATCAGCGTTATATAAAGTAGCGTTCTCATTATATGATTCTACGCCATCAGTAGTTCCGTTAAAAAGGTAAGCAAGACTTTCACTACTTTTAGTAACAGCACTGTTTAATACCGGATAGCCATCCTCTCCAAGAGTTGTTAATACGATACCCTGATATATTCCTTTTTGAGATCCGACCCATTTGTTAAAGCCCTGATACTTCGATCCATTGGAAAACTTAAATGCGTGACCATCATTTATAGGGCTTCCATTACTGGAATCTTCTTCATAATCATACATTCTAACAGTAATTGCAGGTGCACTTGCATTTTTAAAATATGCAGCATTTGCATTAAGAGCGCCGGCTTTATCAGCATCCTCGGCTACATACACTCTTAAAGAATAAAAGTTATTGTCGTAAGTATAGCCTTCTTTTCCTTCATCTGTCTGTGTTATCTTGTAATAATATGTTCCGGGCTTGTCATAGGTTATGCTTGGGAACTGTACAACTCCATCTGCCTGGTTTGAAGCAGTAGCTTCATAACCATCTATACTATTACCATTTGCATCAGTACTTACCATGTAGTAATTAAACTCTCCGGCAGTAAGATCCTTACCTGAAAGAGAAGAATAAACTGTTGGTGTAAAATCCACAGATGTATAGACATCAGCCTGCTTAAAGCTTGCCATGAATGTAAGCTCATTAGCATCGCCGCTAAGAGTCTCTATATCAGAGGCAGAAAGCTCAAGACTTTCTTCAGTTGATACGAGGCTGTCAGTATCAGCAAGTGTCCAGCTTACGAATTCATATCCTTCTTCAGGAAGAGCTGTAGCTCCTTCAACTGTCTCATCTGCAGATGCAGCTTCACTATCTTCTGCAGGTGCAGCATCTACAGATTCTTCTACCACTTCATCTGGAGCCTTCGCTGTATCAGCACTGGTATTTGTATCTTCCTGAACAGAAGTAAGCTCTGCAGAACCGTCTGCGGATGAATCCGCAATGTCCTCTTCATCAGTATAAGAAGTATCTGCTGATTCCTCTGAAGCTGTTTCATCTGTATTATCATCATCTAATGCTATAACAACTTCTTCAGTTAATGATGTCTCTCCATTAGTAATCCCTTCAAGAGTTCCACCCTCTCCTGCTATATAAGTTATAGTTACAACCTTATATTCTGCTTCGTCATCACCTTTACCTTCAGTGACTTCTTTATTTGTTTTGGTATTATCCTTTTCAGATCCTTCTTCCGGTATAGCTTCTTCACTATCCAGATCTGTTTCAGAATCTTCTATATCCTGTCCTTCCTGATCTAAATTGTCTGATTCTGTCTGATCTTCACTGCCACCCTGAACATTACTATCATCTAAATCATCCTGACCATCATCTATAATTCCATCACCTATAGAACCATTATCTGATACATCATTACCCGTAGCTTCGTTATCAGTAGTCTGATCACCCGTATTATTATCGCCATTGTCTGAAATGGTCTGGTCTCCGATCATCTGATCTGAGCTGTTTTCCGCGTAGGTTGTTATACCGCATCTTCCCATGACCTGGAATAGAACGGTAGCAGCCACTGCACCTGAGAGTAAGTTTCTTACAAGTCGTCTCTTCATACATTTCCCCTCCGTACCCTTTTTCCTAAAAAACCGTAACACAAATAAGAACTTCATCTATGAAATTCAATTCACCCTGTGAAAAAGTTTTCTATTCTTTTTTAATGGTGGGTATTCCCTTCAGATTTAAATCACTAAATCTTCTATATAACAATCACCCTCTAAATATAGCATATTTACTACAAAAATCAAATGACATTGCTCGAAATATAGCTAATTTGTCACGAAAATCAATTGTCTGTCATACCAAATGCAGCATTAATGCTGTATCAAGTAGGCTGCTTTTGTTAAAAACTGCTAATGATCTGCTTTTGGGATTTTTCAGCTGTTATAACGCTTCTATTTGTGCTGCATTCCGCACATATACTATTGGTATACACGTCAAAAACGCGTCTATGACAGTGTCTTAGACGCGTTTTTGTATTTAAAATATTTTAAATATAATCATTTGAATTTTTTCTTTTAAATCATCGTTATTTCGTAATATTCATTGTTTTACGTTCTTTTGAAGTCATTATCCCACAAAATTCGTTAAAATGCTGATTTTAAGGCATCAATAAGTCTGTCATTGTCTTCTTCCTTCTTTACACATACTCGGTAGAATCCAAAATGCGGAAGTCCCGGATAATTATTGCAAGATCTTATGAGTATTCCTTTGGGAATAAGAGCATGTTTAAGATCTACCTCGTGCGGGCTTCTAAAGAGCAGGAAATTCGCCTTTCCGGGGATTACATCCATTCCAAGGAACAGAAGCTTTTGCATAAGGACTTCTTTTTGCTTTGAAATATAAGAAAGAGACTTTTTAAGATACTCCTCATCTTTAAGAGCTGCGATTCCTGCTGCCTGCGCCAGTGTTCCAACATTCCATTCCGGAAGGAGCTTAAGAGTCTGCTCTCCCCAAAGCCTTGCTCCGCTTATAGCATAGCCAAGCCTTATCCCGGGCATTGCATAGAGCTTAGTGAAAGCTCTAATGATCATCATATTGGGATAATCTTCTAGAAACCTTACAGCACTCCTTCCGGCAAAATCTGAGCAAAAAGGCAGAAAACACTCATCTATCACAATCCTTGCCTTAACTTCACGTGCCGCTGCAAGGATCTTCTTTAGTATCTCTTCATTTATACAGGATCCTACGGGGTTAGACGGATTGCACAAGATGACCATATCAGGTCTTTGACTCCTTATCTGATCCGCCATTTTCTCAGTAGGCATAAAATATATACCTTCTCTGTCACTTCTAAGTTTGACTCCCGGCATTACTGACATGGAGTCCCCACGTATAATACGGCAGTCTGCGGCTTCCAAGGACCTTTCGTATCCATAAAAGCCCGGAGTCTGGATTATTGCAGATGAAGGCCAGGAAGCCTGAATTATAGTATGTATGAGTTCGGATGCACCGTTACCGCATATGATTTGCTCAGGAACAAGATCTGCGCCTGTATGAGTCTTCTCCCACGCCGCTATAGCATCTCTAAGATCGTGCCAATCAGGGTCCGGATAGTTTTCTGCCTTATCAAGGCTGCCTGCAATAACTCTCTTCACACTTTCAGGCATCCCAAATGCATTCAGATTAACAGAAAAATCAAGCTCTATATCATTATTGTAAATGTCACCACCATGTTCGTATATCATCGTAATCCTCTTTTATAGAAATAGTAAACCGTATCCGTATTGATCATTGTCATGATCATATGTTGATACTAATTCACAAACAAGTAATCTGATCAGATAAGAATAATCCAGTACACCAGTATTCTAATAATAAGTCCTATCATCATCATCAAAAAGCTCGTCGCGTACATAAGCCTGCAGGCCCTTTTGATATCATCTCTTTCTACAGGGCGGACAGGATCTCCAATTGTGTCCTTGTGCTTGATATGTCCAAAGTATGATGCATCGCCCGCAAGCTGTATATTAAGGGCTCCGGCACAGGCGCTTTCTGTCTGCGCTGAATTCGGACTTTCATGCTTGTATCTGTCCCTCTTCCATATCCTATAGGCATTCTTATGATCCATCTTTGTAAAAAAAGCTGCCAGACACATAAGAAGAGCCGAAAGCCTTGAAGGGATGTAGTTCCAGTAATCATCCTGGATAGCTGACGCACTTCCAAAATGCATATACTTGTCATTCTTATATCCAAGCATAGAATCAAGGGTATTGACTGCCTTGTACATAACAGCAAGCGTCCCTCCTCCCAGGAACATATAAAAAAGAGGAGCAATAATCCCATCCGAAGTATTCTCAGCTACAGTCTCAACTGCTGCCTTAATAACTCCCGTCTCATCAAGTGAATCTGTGTCTCTTCCAACTATAAGTGATACAGCCCGTCTTGCATTTTCAAGCTTTTGCTTTTTTAACAGATTCTGTACATCTTCACCTTCTAAAGCGCTTTTATTTACAGCATCCAAAACGATCTTGCCGCCGTGTTCAAAATCAGGAATTGTTATCTTCTCACCATTTAGAGCCTTATATACGCGCATACTCTCATATGCAAGATCTCTTGCAGCAACCGCCTGCCAGCATAGAAAGCTTTCAATAACGAAATATACTGCAGGATGTATCTTAAATGAGATAACAAGAACTATTCCTGCAAGTATCATAACTGTAACAGGCACGATAAAGGCTATTACAGAGCCTTTGAACTCCATAGTCTTATCATCATCTGTATCCTTATACAATTTTTTCTCTAAAAAAGATATATACCTTCCTATCACGATAACAATATGAATAAAGCCTATAGGATCTCCCACAAGAAGATCAAGGACAATGCCTGTAAGTATACATATTGTATTAAAAATAATGAATGACGATATTGCCATAAACAACCTCTTGCGAGCAAAGAAAGTGTCTAATGGTTCAAATTGATGGGGCTCGCGACACCAATTTACAAACTTCTATCTCTTATCCATAGTAAATGACTCAAACTTACCACTTGGACAATTCAGTATTACCAAAGTCGCTGCAAAGCAGTATATAGATCATTTAATAACCTGTCCGATACCGCATATGATCCTTATAACTTTGTCAGCCTTTGAAGCTGCCTTACACATGCATCTTCCTACAGCTTCGCGGTATGCCCTGTCTTTTGGGTCTATAGGTATCACACCACATCCAACTTCATCACAGACTATTATGATATCAGGATTATGGTCTATAAGGTCGCAAAGTTTATCTTCAGGATCTATCCCGTTTAAAACCTGTTTTCTTATGAGCTCGTGATAGTTATAGACTGCGTCACAATCAAAAAGTGCTGCTTCATCACAGTTTTCTGCGTTGCACCATTTTAGTTTCTTTATATCACGATAAGTATCGTCTACATATTCTTTTTTGCCTTGAAAGGCGCCGCCTACATATAATTCCATATTTTAATCATTCCTTCTGGTTATAAGCATATACACTTCTTACAGATTTCATTCCTTGACAATACAAGGTATCCCACAGACCAGCTCTACTACCTTGTCTGAGTACCCGGCAAGTCTTCTGTTTATAGTGCCAAACTCTCTAAGATAAGTCGTAGTATATTCATCATAGATCATGCCGTCAGAGAAGACTTCATTGGTGACTATAACTGTATGTTCACAGGCTGATATCAGCTTCATAATATCAGCGGTGATCTTATCTGCAACATTCGGATAAAAGGATGTACCTTTGAACATCTCTCCTGCAAGAAGATTAGGAATATCTTCTATGAGAAGTATCCTCTTGCCACCTTTATCCTCATTAACATTTTTTACGTTACCATTAGCTATATCCGCAATACTTGTATTGCTAATACTTGTACTTCTGATACCTGTATTACCGATATCTATGCTTCCAACATCAAAGCTCTTCTCTATAGTGATATACTCCATATCTTTTCTTCTAAAGATATGCTTCTTAATACGCTTTAGGCTCTCTTCGTCTCTGGCGCCCATAGTCGCAAGGTAGATCCTTGTATATCCGGCAGATCTCCCTCCGGGACTTAGCTTTATCACAAGGTCTTCTGCATATTCGGATTTGCCGTTATCATTGCCGCCTGTTATAAAAAACACCATTATCTGTCACCGCTTCTTCACTCGTTTTTATTTGCTTTGTGATCATCTGCCTGATGATCGTATCTTGTGTACCTGCCTACAGAGATATCATCAAAAGTCGTATTACCATTATATACAGACAGAGCCTGATCCAGAAGCGGAAAGAGCATCACTGCTCCTGTCCCTTCGCCAAGGGCAAGATCCGCACAGATCACAGGTTCAAGAGACAGCTTACCTAGTATCTCTTTCATCGCAGGCTCTTTTCCAATATGGCTTGGAAGCATATAATCAGACACTCCCGGGAAAAGATATGATGCAACAAGAGCAGCTGTCGCTGAGATAAGTCCATCTATAACTATCGGGACATTATAAATTGCTCCTCCAAGGAATATTCCTACCATTCCTGCTATATCATATCCGCCGAAAGTTTTAAGTGTTCTAAAAGCATAGGACGCATCATCGGATTCAGATGCATCATTATACTTATCTATTGCGGCATTAATAACATCTATCTTGTGCTTAAGGCCGTGGTTATCAAGGCCTGCTCCTCTTCCTGTTACATCCGCCGCATTCTTATGTAAGAGCCTTGCTACTATAGCGCTTGATGTCGTAGTATTGCCTATGCCCATCTCACCTGTAGCTATTATCTTAGTACCTCTGGCAGCTTCTTCTCTTACAAGGAGTCTTCCTACACCTATGGCGTGTATAACTTCATCACTTGTCATAGCTGGTTCTTTGGCAAAATTCCTTGATCCCCGCCTTGAGTATGTACAGACATCACCTTTGTCACCGCAGCCTGATATATTATCAGACGAAACCTCACTTTTCACTCCTTCAGGCGTCTTATCACAGGCTATACCCATATCAACAGGTATCACTTCAGCTCCTGTTGCCATTGCCATACGGCATACGCTGGAAGTACCCTTGGCAAGGCTTATGGCAACAGCTCTTGTAACATCTTGCCCGGACTGGCTTATACCCTCTTCTACGATTCCGTTATCGCTGCACAATACCAGAACTTTCTTGGATGATAAGTCAATCCTTGGATCACCAGTTATACCTGCTATCTTCACAAGCATCTTTTCAAATCTCCCAAGACCGTCAAGAGGCTTGGCTATAGCATCAAGATGACTCTTAGCTTCTTCCATAGCCTTGACGTCTGGTTTATGAATCATTTGATTCATTTTTTTGATCCATGTTGATACTTCTATATCCTTAGCTATATTAATATCATTTTCTTTATTACTATCATTTTCCTTACTACAGATCTTATCCTTAATATCCATTTATATTTTATCCTTTAACATTTCTTACTATCTAACTGCCGGTATACCTGTCTGTTTGTTATTACTCTGACTTTCCATTTGGATGATCCGCGTATCACCCATAACTTTTGAGACTTCTTCAATACTCAAATCAAAAGTTATAGTAATGAAATTTTATATATAATCCGATATAGATAAAGGATTTTTTGTCACTTTAAAAAGCATGTCCCAATGCTCTCAGGCTTTATTATATACTAATATAAGCCGGTAAACATAAATATGAAAAAGATCAACAGGCAATCATCTAAGCATTTCTATGAAGCTGTATCTATTGCATACGGTATGGCTGTCTACGACAAGGATATGGATAGTAACTACATGCATGTATTCTCAAGAGCTGACTTTGAGATGTACAAATGCAAAAACAAAGATCACCTGGAAGTTGGAACATCTCCCAGATGACCTAACGTTTGATCGCACATGTAGCCAGCACGATTTTATTATTCTACGTCGGTAAAAGACGCCTCTTCTATCACTTTAGCAAAAGCTTCAAGACCTTCCTTGTCCTCTTTAGTAAATCTTGAAAGCAAGGGGCTGTCTATGTCCATAACGGCTACAACCTTGCCATCTTTATGGATCGGAACTACTATCTCTGAATTAGATGCGCTGTCACAAGCGATATGGCCGGGGAACTGGTGCACGTCTTCTACAAGCTGGGTTGTGTCTGTGGCATAAGCAGTTCCGCATACTCCCTTGCCTGGCTGAATCCTGATGCAGGCTACATGTCCCTGAAAAGGTCCAAGAAGAAGGCTTCCATTATCTACAAGATAAAATCCTGCCCAGTTGATATCATCAAGTGTGTCATTAAGGATGGCTGATGCATTAGAAAGAACCGGCATATAGTTCTTCTCATCTTCCATAAGGCTCTTAAGCTGAGCTGCCATAAGTTTATAATCTGTACTCATTATCATCATCCTCCAAGCATTTCCATAATGTTCATAGGTCACTCGTTCTTTCCCGCAGTATTTCAAAGAAAACTGCTACCACAGAGGCAATGATATCATAAACATCTAGTGCTTAACAACACAAATCATCTATAATTCATTATGTTTCTTCAAGCTTCGCAAGCCAATTGTAACTATCTTTTATTCACAGTTTTTTTGTGCTAACATCTATGTATGATTCTATCGTTTATTGATTAACGAATCCAAATACACTTTTTATATAACTTAAACTTCGCACTTGCCAAACATACGTCAATTCTTACAGCTGTGTGGTGGGGGCAGTTTATAAAGCCTTTTTGTGTTCTTTTGAAGGTGTTATAAAATTCAAGAGCGTGATAGATGTAGCTTTATATTCTGCCCGGGGTCTGCATGTCTGAGCGAAGCGAGTTTCAGACCCCAGAATATAAAGCTACAGATATCATGCCTTGAATTTATAACACCTTCAAGACACGAAAAGACTTTATAAACCGCCCACACCACACAGCTGTAAGAATTGACGTATGTTTGGCAAGTGCAAAGTTCCATTCATATATTCATACATCATGATAGGGGGGAATTCAATATGATCAAAGACAGTAAAATACTTGTTGGAAAGACAAACGCAGGCGAAGAGATCTTCCTTCTTCCAAACAAAGCTAATCGTCACGGTCTTATCGCTGGTGCTACAGGCAGTGGTAAGACAGTATCATTAAAGGTTCTGGCAGAGTCATTCTCAGATCTTGGAGTTCCGGTATTTCTTGCAGATGTTAAGGGTGATCTGGCAGGCATGATCAAGGAAGGCTCAGGTATGGAAGATCGCGCTTCCAAGCTTTCCATAAACCTTGACGGCTACAGTTATCAGAAGTATCCGGCTGTATTCTGGGATATATATGGTCAGAATGGTATCCCGCTTAGAACCACCATATCAGAGATGGGGCCACTTCTTCTGTCCCGAATCCTTGATCTTAATGATCTTCAAAGCGATATCCTTACGATAGCTTTCAAGATCGCTGATGACAATGATCTTCTCTTAATAGATACCAAGGATCTTAAAGCTCTTCTTAACTATATCTCTGACAACAACAAAGAGTTCGCAGCAGAATATGGTAAGATGTCACCTCAGTCGATCGGAGCTATCCAGAGAGCTGTAGTTGCCCTTGAGATGGCAGGAGGGGATAAGTTCTTTGGCGAGACTGCACTTAATATTCAGGACTTCTTCTCACTTAGTCCTGAAGGTAAGGGTGTTATCAACATCCTTGATTCCAGAAGCCTTATGCAAAACGGAACCCTATACTCCATGTTCCTTCTATGGCTTATGTCAGAGCTTTTTGAGAGCCTGCCGGAAGTTGGTGATCTTGATAAGCCCAAGTTCGTATTCTTCTTCGATGAAGCTCATCTTCTCTTTGATGGTACATCCAAAGCTCTTCTTGATAAGATAGAGCAGGTTGTCAAGCTCATCAGGTCCAAGGGCGTAGGTATATACTTCGTAACACAGAACCCTCGCGATGTTCCTGACGGAGTACTGGCTCAGCTTGGCAATAAGATAGAACATGCTCTTCACGCATACTCTCCTGCCGAGCAGAAAGCTGTTAAGGCTGCTGCCGAGTCATTTAGAGCTAATCCTGAGTTCTCAACCTATGATGCTATCATGCAGCTGGGAACAGGCGAAGCTGTTGTATCTATGCTTCAGGAAGACGGAACTCCTGCTATTGCCAATATCGCTACAATCCTTCCTCCAAGAAGTGCTCTTGGAAGTATTGATGATATCGAAAGAGACAGAGCTATAAAAGGTGCTATGCTCTATAGTAAATATGAAAAGGCATATGATCCCGACTCTGCATATGAATTCCTTGAAAGAAAAGGTCTTGAAGAGCAGGCTGCTGCAGAAAAAGAAAAGGCTGATGCTCTTGCTGCCAAGGAAAAGGCTAAAGCCGATGCCCTTGCTGCAAAAGAAAAAGAGAAAGCTCAAAAAGCTGCAGAAGCTCAGAAAAAGAGAGTTGCAAAGTCTGTAGGTAATTCTGTTGCAGGTACCGTAGGACGCGAAGTTGGTAAGAGTGTCGGAAGCACATTTGGCAAATTCGGTAAGACTCTTGGCGGCAACGTAGGCGCAAGCCTTGGACGAGGTCTTCTTAGCACATTATTCAAATTATAAATAACTCAAACTGCCCACTTGTCAAAAAGACTCCATCCCTTGGAGCATAGTTCGTCTGGGTGGTTTAAAATGTATTGTCGTGTTCTTTTGAAGGTGTTAATAAATTCAAGAGCGTGATAGATGGGTATTTGTATTCTTCTTAGGGTCTGCATGTCTGAGCAAAGCGAGTTTCAGACCCTAGAATATAAATACCCAGATATCATGCCTTGAATTTTAACACCTTCAAGACACGACAATACATTTTAAACCACCCAGACGAATTATGCTCCATGGGATGGTGTCTTTTTGATAAGTGGGCAGTTTGCAAACAACCTCAAAGGTCAAAAAAGCTGCTGCGCACAAATGCACAGCAGCTTTTAATATTTAGTCTACTTCAGCCTCTTCTTTGACTTCTTCTGTCTCATGATATTCCTGCTCTGTATTAACAGACCAGATCTTATCCTTGTTCTTATCTCCTGTTACGATGCACTTAACTGCTTCAAAAGATGTAACCATGGAGTGGTCGATATTGTTGTATCTGTGCTGACCGTTACGTCCTACGCAGTAGAGGTTATCGATAGTGTTAAGATATGCAACAAGCTTGTCGATCTCATTATATGTATCGAAGTAAGCAGGATATGCCTTCTTAACCTTCTCCATATGATAATCAAGAACTTCATCGGCGCTGTCTATAAGACCGATCTTGACCATCTCATCGATTCCAAGCTTAGCAAACTCATCTTCTGTCATATTCCAGTACTTGTCACCTTCGCTTACGAAGTACTCAAGTCCAACCCATACAGTGTGCTCAAGATCCTTGATCATATATGGTGACCAGTTATTATAAATCTGGAAACGTCCCAGCTTAACTTTACGATCCTGTACATATACCCAGCAGTCAGGAACTATGTTCTGGATAGTCTTGATATCTGTAAGATTCTTTAATTTAAGCTTTGGAACCAGAACTCCAAGAGTCATATAATCACGATATGGAAGTCCTTCAGCGATCCTTGCCTCTTCTGCAGGTACATCGTTCATACCGCCTACAAGATCACGAAGTGGCATAGAAGATATGAAATAATCACCTTCTACTACATGCTCTGATCCGTCCTTGCTATCTACATATGTTAAGGATGTAAGGATTCCGTCTTCAGACTTGTGAACCTTAGTAACCTTGGCATTCTTGATGATCTTGCCGCCGAGCTTCACTACTTCATCAGCAGTTACTTCCCAGAGCTGACCGGGACCAAGCTTAGGATATTTGAACTCCTCGATAAGAGATGTGTTGACTTTACGATTCTTGACCTTAAATACTCGTCCAAGGTAGTCCTTGATGATTCCGAAGATAGAAAGTCCCTTGGTACGCTGTTTGCCCCAGGAAGCATCGATCTCAGACGGGTGTCTGCCCCAAAGGTTCTCTGTATAATATTCAAAGAACATGCTGTAAAGCTTACGTCCGAATGAATTGATATACAGATTCTCAAGGTTATCCTCAGGAAGCTTACGAAATACTGATCTAAGATAAGAAAATCCAACCTTAAGTGTTGTAAGAAGTCCGAAATTCTTGAATGTCTCAGGCTTTAATGAGATCGGATAATCATAAAACTTGTCATCAAAAAGAATACGTGATACGCGGTGACGAGTGAGCATAACACGATCTTCCTTCTCAGGATCAGGGCCGCCCTCATGAACGGGCATATCCCTGTGAAGTACTATATCATCATAGGTAGGGTGTCCCTGCATAGGAAGCATGTTGTCCCACCATGCATTAACTTCAGGTATCTTGGAAAAGAAGCGGTGACCGCCCATATCCATTCTGTTACCTTTATAATTAACAGTCTTTGAAATACCACCGAACTGCTCAGTTTCCTCAAAGACGATAACTTCTATATCTTTATCCTGCTTTAATAACTCATAGGCTGCTGTAAGACCGGCAGGTCCAGCGCCAATCACTAATGCTTTCTTACTCATGATCGCTCCTTTGTCTTTTTTCAAAGCGAAAGAATATCTATTATCTCTTTCCCAACTAAATGATTATAACAGACTTATTCCGATTTGAAAACGCAAATCAGGTTATTATATTACAATCGATGACTTTCGCATCATCCCAGCAGAGAGTATAGCAGTTTCCTGTAATGATCTATTTTCCTTTTGCCTTCTTTCTGTAGTCTGCGGGGCTTATGCCTTCCATGGACCTGAACTTTCTTCCAAAATAGTCTACATCGCTGTAGCCGACTCTTTCAGCAATATCATAGATCTTGATATCGGAGCTTGTAAGAAGCTTTTTGGCTTCTTCGATCCTTTTTTTATTGAGGTAAGTATTAAAGCTTACTCCTATTTCTTTACTAAATACCTTGCCAAAATACACATTGTTATAACCAAATAAAGGAGCAACCACTTCAAGTGTAAGATTCTTAAAATAATTGTGATCAACATAGGCTGCAGCATCTTCCATAGTGCTCCTTGCACCCTGTCTTCCACGCACCATCTGAACTACCTTAAAAGCTATGTCCTGAATGTATTCAAAAATCTCATACAGATAGAATCTCGTCTCCAGAAAGTCTATTATCTCTGAGTTCTCTGCAAAAATATCTCCGGATTCCTGATATATCCTTGATATCTGATTTTTGATCTCAAGGATCATATCTGTCATGTAGATTCTTATGGCAGTAGAATTCTCATTAGAAGCACACAGACAGGCTTTCATCTCATTTAAGGTTTCCAGGGTTCTGTCTATTGACCCGGCCTGCATAAAACCTATGATCTTCTGGGTATAGTCTCTTAGTATATCCTTGGTGATCACGCTTTTATTCTGACTGCTTAATACTTGAAGCTCTTCATAGCCCATCTTATGAACGCCCATATCTCCAAAGAATCTCCTGTCACTCAGCTTCATAGCTTCATCACAGGATATCTTTATATCACAGGCCTTATCCACACATCTTCCATATGTAAGGAATATAGCATCAAGAGGTGAATCTTCCTGTATAGGTCTTTTGTCATAATATTCAAGGAACTTCCTAAATCTGGATACAGCAGCCTTACCTTTTAGAAGTATCACTGCTCTTTCATTCATGATACAGGATTCATAGTCTCTGGCATCGATAAAAGCAGATAGAAGCTCCGGAAGTTTATATTCAGGCCTTTGCCTGTCAGTATGATAAGTTTCATAGACAACTACCTGATACTTATCATACATAAGTTTCATCTTGCCAAGTTCTTCTATGCTTAGATCAAGTTCATTACTTCTTAGAAGATCCTGTATCACAGAGTCTCTTGCCTTTTTACGGATATTCTGAAGCTTTCCTTCTTCTTCTTTTTCAAGGCTAAGATCCCTGCCTATATCTTCAAGAGTCTTTTGAAGCTCATCTTCATCTACAGGCTTGGTGAGATAATTCGTAACTCCGTATTTTATAGCTGACTGGGCATACTTAAAATCAGAATATCCGCTTAGTATTATGAACCTTCCGGGATATCCTTTTTCCCTTGCCTTTTTGATAACATCGATTCCCTGTATCCTTGGCATATTCAGATCCATGACTACCACTTCAGGTTTTGACTTTTCGATAATATCAAGAGCCTGTTCGCCATTCTCAGCTTCATAATCTACGCTATATCCAAGGTCATCCCAGTCCATGATGCATTTAAGCCCTGCTCTGATATTTTCTTCATCATCAGCTATCATTACACTAATTTTACTATCCTGCATATATCTTTCCTGTTACTTTCTCTTTTCTTCCATTATCTCTTGTTTGAGCTTGCCCTTGGCCATGGCATTTTGAAGATCGAAACTATATACATCTTCATATCCAAGGCTCATGCACTTTCTCTTCATGTCATCCCAGATAGCTTCAAACTCATCTATGTCACTTGCAAATACCATATCCCAGGATCCCTGGACTACGATACGCTTTACTGCTTCTCTTATCTCTTTGATCTCAGCGCTTTCTTCCATCTCGTTATATTCACAGCCCGGGGATACTATGATCTTGTCGTTCTTTATAAGATAATCCATTGTATTGTCAGCGCCCATAACCTCTTTCCACTCATCCTGCAGTACTGTTGAGGTTCTTGAAAGTTCACTATCCCATAAAAGATATGAATACGGGAATCCGTTAGCTGCAGTCTCCGAGAGCTGCACTGCAGTATAGTTAAGTATGGATACTCCGTCTCTATAGGTATATCCATTGGGATCTCCGGGGATGACGCCGCTGCTTTGATTATAAAAAACATCAATTCCATAATCAGTAAGTCTTGGCGCTCCGTCTGACATCTCCCAGGTAACGCCTTCAGGGCCTGCACTTCCGCCATTTTCTGCTGCCTGATTTTCATAGACGCCTTCATCAGAGTACAGATAATCTACAAAATCAACCATTCTCTGAGGGTCCTTGACATCAGCGCCAACGCAGACAACCTGACTATATACTCCGTCAGGGGAGCTGCCATGCTCATATATAAGCATATCGCCTATATCAGCCATCATGAATCCCTGCCCCATAGCCATGTGCTCATCAGTATTGTAAGCAGATGCGCCAAGGAATGGCCATGGACTAAAAAGTACTGCTCCATCCTGATACTTACTAAAAACTTCGCCATAATCCTGATTCCTTGAATCAGGATCCACAAGCCCCATTCTATTAGCTTCAAAATAAAATTTCAGTGATCTTAAATATAGTCCGTCATCATCAAGTATGGACTGATAATCACTTCCGTCAGCTTTAGAAAGCACAAATCCATTTTCATCATATCCATAAAAACAGCAGGGCTGCTTGGCAAGAGTCATCATGTTATTGTCCCAGTCATCAAATAGTGAAAAACCGTACACCTTCTGTCCTGACTGTGTTGTAGGATATGCTTCTTGCATCTTCTCAAGAACATCAAGCATATCTTCTAAAGTGTCCATCTTAGGGCTTCCTACCTTAGAGTATATATCCCATCTTAGATATGGAGCATATGTAGAATCTATGATATCTGAAGGGGTATCCGGAGGAAGTGTTGATATACTTGAAGGAATAGCATATATGCCATCAAGGCCGCTGTTGAGCTTCTCTATCGCATCCTTATATTTCATTATGTCCTTATCCTTGATATAAGGAGTCATATCAAGGAGTAGTCCCGCATCTACAAGATCCTTAAGAGCATTGTTCTGGGCTGATATGAAGATGATATCTCCAAGATAGCCTGATGCTGCCCGGACATCCTTGAGAACTGCACCGTTATAATTATTATTGATAGATATGACGTTGAGATTCATATTGAATCTGTCATGTATACACCTGGCAAACCATCCTGACTGAATCCCCTGACTGTTTGCTTCGCTTGCAAAAACATCTATTGTTAATTCTTCCTGGTATTTACTTTTACTATTACAACCTGACATTAAAAAAAGAGCTGATGCCAGTATTAGGACAGATAAAACTTTTCTTCTCATTTTCACCCTTTTCCTTTTATAAATGTGCATTCAGCTCTTATTGTAACTTATTTTGGTGGACATAACAGAGTAAAGTCTCTATTATGTCCACTTTTTTGTCAATTTCTAAGTTAGATGTAAGAATCAAATAATACTTTTAATTCTCATATTTATATCAAAAAAATACATACAGTTTTAGTTCTTAGCAAAGCTTATCAGTTAGCTGCAAGAGCTTCCTGTTCTGCAGCATGACGAAGCTGTGCTTCATTTTGCTGGAACTCTACGCACTCATCATAACCGTACTCTGTAGCCTGCTTGATCATATCAGCAACGATTGCATCAAACTCTTCATCAGACTCTGCATAGATAGCCTTCCATGAGTTGTCCTTGATGCATGTAGCAACCTGATCCCAGATTACCTGAAGCTCATCAGAGTGTGTACCTGCAGAATAGGTTGTTCCTGGTGCAAGTATATAATCAGTACTCTTGATATACTCATCAGGTGTCTGTGCTCCTGACCATTCAATCCATGACTTCTCTATATCAGAAGCATCTATTGCCTTGTAACTCTCCCAGGTCTTGTAATTGTATGTCTCTGAAAGAGCTGAGTCAGGGTTAAGTGAATCAAGTGCCCATGTTGTATTGTTCATCTTGAAGGAACCATCGTCAAATGTTCCGCTGTAGTCACCTGTAAGAGTTGTAGAAGAATCTGTCTTGCAGGCAAGGCCAAGATCTGTAAGATATGCTCCGCCGTTCTCATCATAATCCCAGCATGTTCCCTTAGGGCCGTACTCTGCAGTAAGTCTTCCCTCAGGAGTAGACAGCCAGTTGATGATAGCCATGCAGAGTTCAGGATACTCAGTACTTGCACCGATTGACCAGATTCTGTTAGAACCGTAGATGTTCTGTCCATAGATGATCGGTGTTGCATTTGAAGGCTTTACAGGATACATCATCTTGCCCTGAGCTATATGAGCATCAGAGTTATAGAGTGCTGAGCCAAGGAAGTTGAATACGTTAAAAAATGCTGTACCATTCTGATAGTCTTCAGACATTCCATCGTAGCCCTGTGTCTGAGAATCAGGATCAAGAAGACCTCTTTGATATAAGTCATTGTAGAACTTAAGAGCTGTAAGGTATGGACCGTTTTCTTCAAGTGCAGGATGATAATCACCTGTAGAAGAATCATAGAGTCCGAAACCAAACTCATCATAGCCATAGTAAGCTGATGCTGTTGACTTAACGAACATTACCATATCGCCGTCCCAGTCATTGAAAAGTGATGCAGCATAGGTCTTGTTGCCATTGTCATCTGTAGGGCATGCTGCCTGCATCTTCTCAAGTACATCTACAAGAGAATCAAAATCTGTTATCTCCGGAGCACCAATCTGCTGATACAGATCGAATCTAAGATCCCATTCATACATGACTGACTGTGTATCCTCTGCAGAATATGCTACGTCATGTCCAAAGCCATAGATCTTGCCATCTGCATTGATACCGCGGTTCTTCTCAAGAGCCTTGTCCATATTGGCAAGGATGTATGGACCATAATCTGCGAGGATGTCATCCTCTTCCCAGTCAAAGAGCATTCCCTTATTTACTGCCTGAACATAATCGTCTCCGTCAGCGCCCCAGATCACGATATCACCAAGATTGCCTGACTCCATACGTGTATCATAGACACCGTCTGATTCAGGGATTATGTTAAGCTTGACATTGAACTTATCAAGCATAATCTGTGCGAACCATCCGATCTGCTCTCCTGAGTAGTTAGCAAGCTGATCATAAACGTCAAGTGTTACTGTCTCTTCCGGGATAACATCTGAAAGATCCCCATCAAGATCTGATGATCCGGCTGAATCACCATCTGTAGCATTTTCACTGCCTTCTGCACCTGCGCCGTCGGCGCTTGTCTGTGAGTCACCGCCTGCGTTTGTAGCTGAATCAGAACATGCAGCCAGTGACAGGGTCATTGAAGCAGCCAAGAGAATTGCCTGTAATTTCTTATACTTCATTCTTTTTCACCCTCCTGTGATATTAAAGTTTATATTGCATTATCCCTTTACTGCGCCCATCATGATACCTTTTTCAAAGTACCTTTGCATGAATGGATATACGCACAATATCGGAATTATTGTTACCATTGAAATAGTATATTTTATAACTTTACCGTTGAGCGCTGATTCAAGTACTGTCTGGCTTATACCTGATGTATTACCGGAAGACATAAGCGCTGCAAGGTTTGATGTTGTATTAAGGTAGATGTAAAGTCTGTGCTGCAGAGTATAGAGCTTTGGAGCAGACTGCATGAGAATAAGTGAATCCTGAAATGAGTTCCACTGGCCTACTGCACCAAAGACAGCTATTGTAGCAAGGATAGGTTTGGACAAAGGCCATATGATTGATGAGAAGATCTTCATCTTGCTGGCTCCGTCAAGCTGAGCACTCTCTTCAAGCTCTGCCGGTATGGAAGATTCTATGTAAGTCTTGACCAAAATTATGTTGTAGGGAGCTACGATTCCCGGGATTATATACGCCGCAAAGCTATTGGTAAGTCCCAGCATAGACATATTCAGATACCACGGGATGATACCTGCATTAAAGTACATTGTAACTATTATGAATCTGTACCATACGCTTCTGGCCCACATCTCTTTTTGTGTTACAAGATATCCTACAAAACCGGATGCTGTTACCATTAGTAATGTACCGATAACTGTTCTTGCTACAGTAACTGATGTAGATAAGAACAGATCATTAACTGCCATAAGTCTTACATAGTTACCAAAATGGATTCCTTGCGGTAAGAAGTTGATAAGTCCCTTTCTAACCAGTTCATTGTCTGAAATTGTATTAATGAAAAGATAGTAAAAAGGAAAAATACATATCAGTGTAAACAGAGCAAAAACAAGGTAATTGATAATATTGAAAATGATATCTCCGGCTGTTACTCTTCCGGGCTTTTTATGCTTTTTGTAATAGAGCCTTTCAGCTTTTTCATCAGCTCTTTCCTGTGCTGTTTTGGCCATAAGTTTCTCCTTATAAGATAAGCTATCCACTTGGGATAATACGTTTTATATATTTGTTTCCTGTCACAATCATCTATATCAGGTTCAATCAGATAGATATACTTAGACAATTTTTTTGATCATATAAGCATAAATGGCGTATCAAACGATTGTCTCGCCTCGTATAAGTTTGGATACGTTATTGGCAGTAAACAAAAGGATCACTGATACTACGGATTTGAGCATACCAACTGCTGTTGAGAAGGGGATAGCTCCGTTAACGATACCCATTTTGTATACATACAGATCCAGAACCATGATGTCTGTTGTATTGGTAGAATTTTCAAACACAAGGTACTGATCCATACCATTGGACAAGATTCCTGCGATAGACATAAGAAGCAGTACATAGAATGTAGGTAATAGCCCTGGAACTGTTACGTGCCACATCCTCTGGAATCTTCCGGCTCCGTCAACAGTTGCTGCTTCATAAAGCTGCTGATCGATACCTGATATTCCTGCTATATAAATGATGGCGCTCCAGCCAAGTCCTTTCCAAAGGCCCCACATAAGCATCTTGAGCCATACATAGTCGCTGCTCATAAGGAAGTTCTTGCCCTGATCCCAAATTCCAAGATTTATCATAAGAGAACTGATAAATCCATCCGTTGAGAAAATTGAGAATGCTATGGCAAAAACCAAAACCCAGCTTATAAAGTTAGGAATAGTTGTAAATGTCTGCACGAATCTTCTGAATCTTGAATTCTTGATCTCCGAAAGGAAGATTGCAAAGACCATAGGCATCCAGCTTGTGAGGATACCAAGGAAACTCATTCCAAGAGTATTCTTCATAACTCTTATCATGTCTTTTCTTGTGGCTGCATTTCTTACAAGCTGTGTGAACCACTTAAAGCCTACAAAGTTCTCCATAGAAAGTGTGTCACCTGACTTGTAATCAAAAAATGCATATCTCCAGCCAAAAAGTGGTAGGTAACTAAATACAAATGTCAGAAGTAAAAAAGGCATAAGCATAAGGAAAAGCCTGTATTTGGTCTCCATATAGAATTTCTTTTCCTTAGGGGCTTTATAAGATATGATCAGCTCATATACTGATACTATAAGCATCACGATGAGAATTACTAAGAGCCCATAATAAAATGGCGGGAATGTTGGCTCTATCTTCTCAGGCTTCTTGGTAAGCGAAACCTGTGTATATGCTATATAGATACCCTGAAGAGCTGCCAATGATACGACACTTCCAGCGGTACTTAATATATTGCCCAGGCGTTTGCACTTGTTATTGCCAATAGATAGGCAGGCACCGATACTGCAGGCAAATATACCGATACATACAAGAAGACTTGAAATATTATCAAGTCTCATCGTGCTCTCCAGTATCCATTCCTTCCTAAAAGCACGGCCGAAGTTATCTATGAGCGTTCCATATGAAAATCCGGCAGTTAAGAGTGAAATACTACGATTGACCATGCCGCTGATCCTTGCAGGGTTAACAGCAGGCAAAAAGATAATGACGAATAATAACATCGCGACAATGCGATAGACATAATAAATCTTGTCAGATATTTTTGATTTTCCCACTTTGTTCCTCCCAGTCAGTAAAAAAATAAGTACTGAACCATACATCAAAAGTGTAACTTTTTGAGGTCTGATTCAGTACCTAAACTATTTAACTAAAAATACGGTAATTTTTAAACATTAGTTTAATTATGCCGGATTTGTATGGGAACATATAAATTAATGACTGTTCCTACGCCCTTGGTGGAATCTATAGTCATTGTATAGGGATCTTTGTACTTTAGTTTGATTCTGTTATAAACATTGGATATTCCAATACTGCTGCCGTCATCAGACGGCGTCTTGATACTCTCTTTAAGTTCACTTAGCCTTTCTGCTGACATACCTTCACCATTATCTGTCACGGTTATCTTCAAAGCACTTTTAGAATCTTTTTCAGGGCTTTCCAACATAACTTTTGTAATGTCTACTCTTATGATGCCATTACCTTCTTTTTCCCTAAGGCCGTGTTGTATTGCATTCTCTACAAGAGGCTGGATTATCAGAGGCATGGTCGTGACAGACTCAGGATCTATATCATCATCTATATGGATCTCATAGCCCACCTTGTCGCCAAATCTCATCTTCTGGATAGAAAGATAATTCTCTACATGGTCAAGAGAACTTGCAAGACTTACTTCATCGCTATTGCCCTTATCAAGGACAAATCTTAACATCTTGCCAAGGATCTTGATGGCCTTTGCAACCTCCCTGTCACCTGCAGTTACTGCTTTCATCCTGATAGTTTCAAGAGTGTTATACAAAAAATGCGGATTGATCTGACTTGTGAGCATCTTAAGTTCCATCTGACTCTGCCTGCTTAGAAGCTCTTTTTTGTCAAGCTGCGCTTTATACATCTGTTCATTTTGCTGTTTGATCTCATGGGCTGTGATGACAAGATCAGAGAAAGCTTCTGATATCTCATCCTCTCCTTCAAGGGAAGGTACGATATCATACTCTCCGCTTGATACCTTGTGTACAGCACTTTTTAAAGTCACAACTCTATCAGAAAAATATCTTGAGAAAAGCCTCAGTATCTCATAAGGCACTATAAGAGCCAGCAAGAGGATTATTATGATAAATACAAGTATCACAATAAATCTACTTATAGAATTATAATCAATAGTAGTGATATATAGTCTGGAATCTACCCTGTAAGCAGAAAGAGTATTGCCATTTAGCATGGACATACGACCATTTATGCGCTTAGTACCCTGATAGGTATAATGCTCCTTGCTGTAATCTACAGGTATAAGGTTCGTCAGCTCCTGCCCATAATATGAATTGTCAGAGCAAAAAGATACGCTGCCCTCATTGACAGATATCACCACGCTATACTGCTGCTCTCTAAGCCTGGTCCTTAAGTAGTTATCACTAAGCCTCATTACAAGAACCGCATGATACTTGGAATCTACAAGAGGGATCTGCCTGATAAGGCAGATATTATAGTAGGTCGTCCCATTCTCATCCTGCCGAGGAAGCCCTTCCCAGAATGCAGCCTTACGGCTTATAGCTTTCTGATACCATTTTGAATCCTTGATGGTATCCGTAGCTTCATAGAACTGCCTATAATCCTGAATGTAGGGATTGTCAGAGTAGATCTCTACACTTTCTATAGCAGTATATTCATAGTTATAACTGTCTATTATATCTATTTCATCTATAGTATCTTTTTCCTGATCAAAGCTTGTATATTCACATGACAAAGTATTCCACATGGACTGACTGTAGGCAAACTTCTCTGATATGTTATAAGCCTGAGTAGTTATTTCAAAAAGCGTTGTAGACACCCTCTGCCCATAAGATTCCAAGAGATTTCTGTTATATCCCGTGAACATAGAAAATGTACTGACAAGCAAAATAGTGCCTATAATACCAATAGGCACCAATCCTGCGATCATATATATTGATAATAACTGCTTTTGAATATTACCCTTGCTAAACCATTTCATATACAATACCCTTTACCGGATTAATATAACGGTGTTAGTTTACCACAAATAAACCGTTAAAAGAGTATTATTTAGCCAAACTTCGCACTTGCCAAACATACACCACCCTCCGAGGCAGAGCATAAAAAAGCATCAGACACACGGCCTGATGCGGGATTATACTTAGGTAACGTTTTTTTGAGGTTTGAACACTTTTTTTACTATTATCACATTGATAATTGTCAGGATCATGAAGAATACAAAGCCTGCTGTAGATACTCCTTCAGCCATCTCTCTGGATGTATACCACTCAGGGTCACTTCCATTAGCACCGACTGAATCAACGTTCAGATATATCTTAACAGTATCTCCTATATCATAATCATATCCAACTATCTTGTAGTATCCATCTTCATTTTCACCTTTCATATAATCGGAAGTTCCTCTTACGCCTGATCCAATCTCATATTTGTCGATTATAGTCACTCTCTCGCAGTCAATATCCTTTTCTCCGAAAGTATCTATACCATATCTTACTGTGCTGAAGATATTGAAGATAAGCATTAGTACAAGTATTACTTTTATTACTTTTTTCATTAATATTTTTGTCCTTTCTTTGCTCCAATTCTATTACATAAACTTTTGCTATTATACCTACAATAATGAGCTTGTAAATAGTTTTCTGACGAATTACACATTTCATCCGGCAGGTGACATTTTTATGCGATAAAAGGCAATCAGAACCGCCGCAATAAAGGTCATAAAATAAGCCGATGCATTCGCATCGGCTCTGATACTAATATGTTTAGTTTTCTTCTATAAGTGAATTGATCTTGGTTGCCATAACATCAAGAGCCATGTCATTCATTCCACTGTTGATAACAATATCTGCATACATCTTGGTAGGCTCTACATAGAGATAGTGCATAGGCTTAACTGTTGTCAGGTACTGATCTACGATATTGTCTATATCTCTTCCTCTTTCCTTAACATCGCGAACTACTCGGCGCAGGATTCTCTCATCTGCGTCAGCTTCTACGAAAATCTTAATATCCATCTGATCGCGAAGTCTCTCATCTGCAAGTACAAGGATACCTTCCAGAAGGATGATATTACTTGGATTTACAACTGTAACTTCATTTGAACGATTGTGCTGTGTATAGTCATAAACAGGACACTCAATTGACTTGCCTGCCTTAAGCATCTTAAGGTGCTCGAGAAGAAGGTCTGTTTCGAATGCATCAGGATGATCATAATTGATCTTTTTCCTCTCTTCAAAGGGAAGATCATCATGTGCTCTATAATAGTTGTCATAATAAAGGACAGTTACCTGATCCTTGAATATATGTTTGAGTCTGTTGGTAAAAGTGGACTTACCTGAGCCGGTTCCTCCTGCGATTCCTATAATAAACGGTGTCTTAGACATCTTTATTCCTCCTGAAAATAACTATAACTTGAAGCATGAATGCTGACTATCTGATCAAAGATAAAATGGGCATAAAACACAATCCATAGATTCCTGTTTTTCTTCAAAAAAATGAGAATCTATATGTTCATGATTAAAGAACATAAAAAATCATCGCGATATAGAATATCGCAAAATGCGTTGTATAGTCAATACCTTAATATAATTTGAGATAAAATCCCTAATAATTATACTATATCTGAGGATTATTTAGCTAAAAAGCTAGAACGTTTGGTCAAAAAATCACAGTATAAGACGCACTATTTTTGCGCGTAATTCCGTTTGTACTTGACGTAGCAGAGATTTTATAGCAGTCTTCTCCCAGGTTTTTCTCCATGGCAGGATCAAATACGTAGTAAGTTCCGTCAATTTCTACCTGAACCCAGGCCGCAGACTGGCTCTTACCTTCGCTATCTGTGATCACACCAACTATAACTCTTGTCTTGTAGCCAAGGCTTGCAGCTATATATGCAAAGGCCGCAGACATGCCGTAAGAGTCTCCTACTTTGGTTGAAAGAGTCGATAGAGCTTTTTCACCGGTCCAGTTACCTGAAGGTACATAGAAATAGTCAGAGTACGTGGTATTCTCTATGAGACTATTGTAGCAGCTTCTAAGCTGTTCATTCTGTCTCATCTTGCTATCTGTATTGTCTGTTACAAACTGCGCTACAACGAGCATGAGGCCGTCATTGACAGGCATTAGATTGCCTCTGCCATCATCCCACATGACTCCGCTATCAGTATAAACAAGATGCGGATTTAATATATCCTGCTCTGCTGCTCCTGCTTCGCTATTGTAGGCTATAGTATTCTCTACCTGCTTCTTAAGATCCGTCTCTACTCCGTCGAGGGCATCTACTCCTATAGTGACCACAGAATCCGGTATATATGCTGACTTTCTTGCCTGAGGGAAACACAGAAGGGTTGTGAGCTTCTTATCATAAAGGCATCCGTCATAGGATGAATAATAGCGGTTATTCTCACTAACTGTGATCTCTTTGAGATTGAACATGTTGACAAAAGAATTGCTGGATATCTGGTTAACATTCTGCCCTATATGGATAGCTGTTATTTTCTCAGGCTTATCAAAAGTATTGACTGTAATAGTAGTTAGTTCTTCTGCTTTTGAATAAAGGGGTGTATTTATTACAACAAGAATAGCCGCAAGGATTACCACTGCGGCTTTTCTAGTCATTTTCAATAATTTATTTAGAGCCAAATATTTTTTTACTGATATATTAGTAACACTTGTATATGACATGCAGCCTCTTGTCAGCTTCCCTGCTTATAGATTTAAAGCGCGATCCCTTCGCACACTATATAGCCTTTGTCAGCTTATCAATATACGCTGAACATTGCTCTTACATCAGCATAGCTTATCTCTTTGCCATCGCCGCCTTCAAGTGAACTCTTGCCATAGCCTGCAACGCCGTTTATACCATCTGCAAAGCCTTCCTGACCATCTACTATGACTCTGCACCACTGATCAGCGTATGTTCCTATATTGGCATGCTCCCAGCGTATTCCAAGATAATCAAGGATAAGTCCGAGAGCTCTTGTAGCACCTTCGCTTGAATATTCGCGTGCTACAAATACTCCATAGGCTGTTCTATAATTCTTGCCTGATGTTGTATATGTACCGTCATTGCAGTATGCCTGGACTATTCCGGCAGCATATGCACATTCAAGGACTTCTACTCCTGTTCCTTTTTTGGGAGTATAGTTTGCAGCTGCCTTTTTGATCTCAGTGGCTATCTGTGAAGCTTTGCTTCTTGCTATCTGTTCCTGTTTGGCACTCATGCCTCCGTTATCATGCTTGTTTATATCAATTACGGATACCGAATCGTCTCCGGATGGTACTACGACTTCTTCTGTAGCTATAAGCCTGTTGGCTATCCTTCCTTCAAATCTTCCATAAAGGGCATAGTGCATGATAAGCGCATATGGGTCCATTCCAAATGCAGCTCTTATATCCGCATAGTTCATGTAATAACAATAGGCATCATATTCTGCGCTATAATCAACGCCATTATATACAGTAGTAGCTGACAGAAGTATCTCATAGGGATCTTCTGCTCGGCTGACTATGGATGTACTTTCAAAAAACATTATCATCGTAAAGGCAGTTACAATGATTATAGAGACTGCTTTTTTTATTATTGATCTAACTGATTTGGATTTATTCATAAAGACCTCCCAAAATCGATGTGCTCACTCGTTTATATTTTCTTAAATCGTCCACTATGGTTATCGGCTTAATGAGATATTTTATTTATCATGACATTCAATTTATTATTACGTTTTAAAACCACTGCTTATGGTAATCTTGATTTAAGATTTTTTTCAGCAACTGATGATATGTTGTAGAATGTATGATGGAGCTGTGCATAGAAAGACTTTACTTCTTTCTTTTTTTATATAGTACAATTATGTTAGGACCGGTCGTAAAGATATAGGGCTACATAAACATATGTCTTTTCTAGATAATAAAGCTAAAATTCATATGTTCTAAAAACTGTAACTATTACCTGAAAACACATAATGATGCAGGTGTCCAAAGCATCTCTGGGGCGCCTTAAATGGAGAATACATATGAGAATTCTTGTTGTTGAAGATGAGCAGATTCTGGCAGACTCAATAGTAGAGCTATTAAAATCAAATAACTACGAAGCAGAAGCTGCTTATGACGGTGTAGACGGACTTGATAAGGCACGCCTGCAAATATATGATCTTATAGTTCTGGATGTCATGCTCCCAAAGATCAATGGTTTTGAAGTTGCTACTACTCTTCGAAGAGAGCACAATGGAACCCCTATTCTAATGCTTACCGCAAAGTCTGATCTGGATGACAGAGTAAGAGGCCTTGACAGCGGCGCAGACTATTATCTTACAAAGCCTTTTGAATCAAGAGAGCTTATCGCCTGCATACGCGCTCTTACAAGGCGTCAGAAGGACCAGGTGGACGAGATAACCTTTGGAGACCTTAGACTTGACCTTACAGGCATAAGTATGAGCTGCGGAGCAGAAAGCATAAGACTATCTTCTAAGGAGTTCGATGTGCTGCGACTTCTGATGCAGGCCGGAAGCAGCAACATTCCAAAATCAAGGATTCTCGATCAGGTATGGGGCTATGACTCAGAAGCTATTGAGAATAATGTAGAAGTATATGTGGCTTTTCTTCGTAAGAAGCTTAAAAAGTTGGGGAGCAGCGTAAACATATGCGCAGTTCGCGGCGTTGGGTATCACTTGGAGTGAATACCAAATCTATTTGGGACAAAGGATTGATTATATGATCAAAAGATTACAGCAAAGATTTATCGTAATAATGATTATCATAGCCACGATACTACTTGGAATTCTCTTTGTAAGTATCCCTATATTAGAATCTAATCTTGCAAGAAGCAATGCTTCCAATGCTCTTAATGTTATCCTTGATAAGCCTGAGGAGATCCTGTCTCCAAGGGACAATCCTTCCTCGCTTACATATTCCGCTTTTTATGTCAATCATGTAGGAACTATCACAAGATACTACAGCATGCAGTACAGTAGAAGCCAGCTCGAACAGATCTATCGAGAGATACAAAGTGATTATTACGGGGAATCAGACTTTATGCTTGAAAACTCCCACCTTTACTACAACTATTCAAAGTCAGCTGCAGGAACCTGGTATGCTATTGAAAGTTCCATGGAAGATGAATTATATACTGATTCTCTTTTCAGAACATGTATGCTAATGTACGTAGTATCACTTGTCATTGTAAGTATTATGACCATATATCTTTCAAAATGGATAATAAAACCTACGGAATTTGCCTGGAACCAGCAAAAACAGTTTATAGCAGATGCATCTCACGAGCTCAAGACTCCTCTGACAGTCATCCTGACCAATGCAGAGCTATTGAACAAAACAAAAACCTCTTCCACTTCTCAAAAGAAATACATTTCAAACATACTCACAGAATCTCATCAAATGAAGACTCTTATAACCCACCTTCTTGATCTTGCCCGTATAGACAGGGGTATACCAAAAGAAAACTTCATTCCTGTAGATATTTCCGGACTAGTTACAGATGAGTCTTTGGTTATGGAAGTTGAACTTTTCGAAAGAGGCCACCTGCTTGAAACAAGTGTAGATGAAAAACTTTTTGTCAAAGGTGATCTCAGCAAACTTCGTGAAGTCATCGATATTCTCCTTGATAATGCCGGAAAATATGCTTATGACGGCACAGCCATCAAGATGTCACTCTCAAAGCAATATTCTTCTAATATTCTGTTATCTGTGTCCAACAAAGGTGACAAGCTTTCTGATAAGGAGCTTAGAGATATTTTCACAAGATTTTATAGGACAGATTCTTCCAGGTCTCATAATGGAAGCTATGGACTTGGCCTATCAATAGCCAAGGAGATCATAAACCAGCATGGTGGTATGATATGGGCAGAATGTACAGATGATGAGATTATATTCAAAGTAAAACTCCCTATGCTTTGCTTACACAGGGAGTAATGATCACATTGGTTTTCTTCCTTCTTTTCTGCCATAGACAGGCTTGGCATTTTTCAGTTCATCATAGAGGACTTTATAGTTCTCGTATCTGATACGGGATATAAGGCCTTTTTCTACAGCTCTTTTGACGCCGCAGTCAGGTTCTGTAATATGAGAACAGCCTCCAAATCTGCACTCCGGCTCATAAGCTTCGAATTCAGGATAATATAAGGGAAGTTCTCTGGTAGTTACATCTTTAAGGTACAATGAAGTAAATCCGGGCGTATCCATGATATAGGTATCAAGACTTAAACCTTCTACATGAAAGAGTTCTGAATGTCTTGTGGTATTCTTACCTCTTTCTATTTTTTTGGATAATTCTCCTGTTTCCATCATAGCTTTAGGATGCAGGAGATTTATAAGAGATGACTTACCTACACCACTTGGTCCTGCAAGTACTGTAGTCTTGCCCTTTAGAAGGCTCTTAAGTTCATCTATTCCATTGCCGTTTACAACGCTTATGAAAAGGACCTTATATCCGCACTTCTCATAGGTTTCTTCCAGTTCTCTTTGCTCTTCTTCACCTGCTATATCCTGTTTATTAAAGCATATGATAACCGGAAGATTCTGCTGTTTCATCATTATAAGGAATCTGTCCAGAAGGTTATAGGATGGATCCGGATGAACTATTGCAAATACTATAAGAGCCTGATCAACATTTACAACAGGTGGTCTTAATAATTCATTCATGCGTGGAAGGATCTTTATTACATTGCCGGTGGCATCATCTTCAGATACTACATCCATAAGAACGTCATCACCTACCAGCGGCTTAACCTTCTGTTGCCTGAATATACCTTTTGCACGGCACTCATACAGCTTGCCGGAAGGAGTATCTATATAATAAAAACCTGCTATTCCTTTTATAATCTTTCCTTGCATTAAATCTCCAATTATTGCATCTGCGTAAGCGAAACTGTCCTTGTTACTGACTGTGTCACAGTTCCAGACTCGGTATTGACTACAAAACTCATCTCAAGAGTTGCAGTTGTTGAGGATGTGTACGCCTGATTCTGACTCTGTATCACAGATATAGGAAAAGAACTTGTAGCAGAACTGAACAAAAGTGTTCCGTCAGCTGCTGTTATCGTAACATTAACTGTAGTTCCGCTTGTATAATAGGTGTTCTCTGTAGGTGCTTCTATATTGCCTACAAATACATATGCTGCTGCCGCCTTAGGTCCTACAGAAACCTCAAGATTGATCGCTGAGTCTGTGGATACTTTGGTTCCCTTGGCAGGAGTCTGATTGATCACAAGATCTGTAAGTGAAGCATCTTCATTATTGACCATAACTACATTGATATTGCTGTTAGAAAAACCCATCTCCACGAGCTCAAGTCTTGCCGAAGCTTCATCAAGACCTATAACACTAGGCATTACAACTTCATTAGCACTAGACTCTGAAGAAGCGGTATCAGATGCAGCCATATGCGCACCTGTACTTACTGTTATGGTAACTGTAGTTCCGCTTGCCTGCCTTGTATCCTTTGACGGAGTCTGTGCTACAACTACATTTTTAGCTTCAGAACTTTCATTATCATCTACTTTTTCAACTTTAAACCCCTTGTCCTGAAGGGTAGTCTTGGCTTCTATGTAGGACATGCCTACAACATCAGGAACTATGATCCCTGATGCATCAGATCCTGCTGCCTGAGTAGACGAAACGGTAGCTGAGCTTCCTGTCGTACCTGCCCCAAAAAGCCCCATGTGTCCACCTACAATAAAAGCAATGATAACAAATACAAGTACAACTGCAACTACAGCCATAAGTATCATTATCTTGTCAAGACTATCGTCTGATCTGACGTCTTTCCTTTTCTTGCTGCCGGGTCTGTAGGATCTGTCATAAACGTAATCACCTTCATCGTACTCATCACGATAATTCTTGTCATTTGATGTACGCTGTGAATTAGGGCTGCTCTGTATATCCCTGCTATTACGGTTGTTCCTTACAGTTTTGATCTGATCATCAGAACCTATCGTGCCGGTATCGTTTAGGCGCATCTCACCTGTTTTACCGCCCTGAGGGTTACCATTTCTGATCATCTCCTGCTCATCGTCAGATGCTATTCTGGTAGCACCTTCTTCATCAGGATCAACAAGTACCACAAAATCTTCATTAGGTGTGATAAGTGAGCGCTTCAGATCCTTAATAAGATCTGTAGCATTCTGGTATCTGCGATCAGGAGATTTCTGGCAACACTTAAGGATTATCTTCTCAACACTTATAGGAAGATCCGGAGCATAAATAGAAGGAGACGGGAACTGTTCCTGAATATGCTTTATCGCAATAGCAACTGTTGTATCGCCGTTAAAAGGAACACGTCCTGTTACCATCTCAAACAAGGTTACACCAAGCGAATAGATATCGCTCTTGGCATCAGAAAAACCACCTCTTGCCTGTTCAGGAGAAGTGTAATGAACTGATCCCATTACATTTGAAGTAATAGTATTACTGGACGCAGCCTTGGCTATACCAAAATCAGTAACCTTGACCTTGCCGTCCTTACTGATCATGATATTCTGAGGCTTAATGTCACGATGGACTATGTTGTTCTTATGAGCAGCATCGAGTCCCATTGCGACCTGTATTCCTATACTTACAGCTTCCTTGACTGTAAGTCTTGATTTCTTTTCAATATATTTCTTTAAAGTTATTCCATCTACAAGCTCCATTACGAAGTAGTAGACTCCCTTATCATTGCCTACATCATAGACATTGACAATATTTGGATGCATCAGGCCAGCTGCTGCCTGTGCTTCAGAACGAAACTTCTGTACAAAATTCTGGTTCTCTGAAAATTCCTGCTTCAGTACCTTGACTGCAACAGGACGATTTAATTTATGATCAAGTGCTCTGTATACATCGGACATTCCGCCAGTTCCGATTTTTTCCTGAATTTCATAGCGGTCGCCGATGATCATCCCGATTCTAATCATCTATCTTCCTCCGAGATTTCAATAAGGATAACTGAAATGTTGTCTTTACCACCATTCTCATTGGCAGCATTTACAAGTACTCGGGCCTTATCCTCTATCTCACCCTGCCTGTTGACTATATCCCTGATTGCATCATCGCTCAGCATATTAGTAAGACCATCTGAACACATCAGTATAATATCGCCAGCATTAATCTCTTCCTGGAAAAAGTCGATATCCAGTTTGTCTGTAGCTCCTACAGCTCTGGTTATTATATTCTTGTCAATGTGATTACGCGCAGCTTCTCTGTCGATACCACCCATTCTGACCATCTCTTCAACAAGAGAATGGTCTCTGGTAATCTGTCTGATGTTATCGCCATTTATGATATATAATCTGCTGTCTCCGATATTGGCTACCTGCAGAAAATGTCCCATTATAGTAGCTGCGACAAGAGTCGTTCCCATACCTTTCATACTAATATCTTCTTCTGCAACGCGGCGAAGCTTGGCATTAGCATTCTGTATAGACTGATTCAGAATCTTAACAGGGCTCTGTTCAAAAGAGCCTTCTATTCCTTCAACTATTTTATTCACACTGAAACGTGACGCATAATCTCCTGCATTATGTCCTCCCATACCATCAGCAACAATAAAGAGATTGGACAGATTTCCAATTCTCTCTTGGGATTCAAATACATAATCCTGGTTCAGCTCGCGTTCTTTTCCAATGTCAGTTATGGAAAACGATTTGATCAAGATACTCCTCCATCCGGCCGTAATTGAGCCGAGATTAAAATTAGCAGGTCAATTTTCGTTAAGGTGTCTTCTGCGAAGCTGTCCGCATGCACCGTCAATATCCCTGCCCATTTCCCTTCTTATAGTAACATTTATTCCGCTTTTTTCAAGTTTATTTTTGAAAGCAAGGGCATTCTCCCGTGTCGGAGCCGCAAAGTCACGCTCTTTGATCGGATTTACAGGGATAAGGTTTACTATTGCATTAAGACCTTTTAAAAGTTCTGACAGTTCCTGGGCATCTTCCGTAGTATCATTAACTCCGGCTACAAGCGAATACTCAAATGTAAGCTGTCTTCCGGTTTCATTAAAATAATAGCGACAGGCATCAATAACATCAGAAAGCTCATACTTATTGGCTATAGGCATAAGTTTCTGTCTCTTCTCCTGATTTGAAGCATGTAAAGACAGGGCAAGATTGATAGAAAAATGTTCTCCTGCAAGCTCTCTGATCTTAGGAACAAGGCCGCATGTAGACACAGTCAGATTCCTCTGGCTCATATTCATACCATCTTCACCTGTAAGCATACGTATAAATACCAGTAGATTGTCATAGTTATCAAGAGGCTCACCTGAACCCATTACTACTACGTGAGATATCTTCTGTCCTGTGATCCTGGAAATTGCATATATCTGATCCAACATCTCTCCGGGCATCAAGGATCTTACTACGCCGTCTATAGTAGAAGCACAGAATCTGCATCCCATACGGCATCCAACCTGAGATGATATACATACGCTGCAACCAAACTTATACTTCATAAATACGCTTTCGATGACATTGCCATCAGAAAGTCCGAAGAGAAATTTCTTGGTCTCATCAAGCTTAGATTCCTGAACATCTACTACTTTTAGCGATGTATAGGAATACGAAGCTTTAAGCTTTTCTTTGAGAGACTTTGGTATATTGGTCATCTCATCATAGCTTCCTGCCATCTTTTTGTGCATCCATTCATAAAGCTGCTTAGCACGAAACTTAGGTTCGCCAAGGCTTATGATAGCTTGTGTAAGCTCTGGAAGAGGCATTGATTTTATATCAGGAAGTGTATCTGATATTTTGTTATCTATGTTGTTGTCTATATTACTATCATTCATTACTTTTTTCCTATTTTGGGATAATGCTCATATTACTTTTAATCCCATTATTCTATATTACTTTAAAGCTGATATCCTTAACTAATCGCTTGTATTCATATCACGATCTTATTATGTTCTGAATATCAGATCATGTATTCAGACTCTTCTAAGCTTAGCCAAAAAGAATCCATCTGTATCGTATACTCCAGGCAGAAGCTGAAGGTATCCTTTTGAAAGGCTTTCTTCATTTCTAAGCGCAGAAGGAACAGACATAGTAATATCCACTCTTTCAAAGGGCAGATTCTCACAGATATAATCAACCATCTTCTCATTCTCATAAGGGTTGATAGTACAGGTCGAATACATCATGCTTCCGCCAGGTTTTACATAATTCCAGACATTTTCAAGGATCTTTTGCTGTAAACAAGAGAGCGATTTAAGTGACTTTTGGGATGCACCATACTTTATATCGGCCTTTCTTCCTATAATTCCAAGACCTGAACATGGCAGATCGCAGTACAGAACGTCAGCTTTATTTTCAAAAGCTTCATCATGTTCCAAAGCATCATGAACTTCAACAGTCACGATATCAGAAAGCCCCATTCTATCAACATTTTCCTCGATTATTCTTGTCTTAAAGCCAGTAAGATCCCGGGAATAGACATGAGGTTTTTCATCACAGGGCTCAGCGTTTTTTTCCAATGCTGCAAGCTTAGCTGCAGCATGCAGGGCTTTACCTCCGGGAGCACTGCACACATCTATTACGACATCTCCTTTTTTAAGACCTGCAACTTCACTTACAAGCATCGAGCTAACGTCCTGAACCATCCAGTTACCTTCTTCATAACCTGGCAGATACTGGATATTATCTGTGTGTATCAGCTCATATGCATATGGAAGAAGTTCATGCTGCTTGATAGCAAAATTGTCTCCGGATTCCTCTATCATAGAGTCTGCAAGTCTTTTCATTTCCTCCTTGGACAGTCTCTCGTCCATCCTGATGGTTACAGGACGCGGATTTAAAAAAGCTTTAAGAATGTCTTCTGTCTTATCGTATCCATAATTTTTAAGGAAAAGATTACATATAAACTCTGGCATGGAATAGGTTACAGAAAGGCTGGTGATCTGACTTTTTTTATCCTTTTTTGAAGGCGCAGGAAAGGTTATCTTATCCTTCTGCCTTGAGATATTTCTAAGAACACCGTTTACAAATCCCTTGAGATTCTTAAATCCTCTTTTGCCTGCCAGATTAACTGCTTCGTTGATCGCAGCGCTGTCAGGAACCTGATCCATATAGAAAATCTGATACACACTCATCCTAAGAAGACTTCTTATGAGTGGCTTTTGCTTTGCAGTTTTGACACTTGCAAAGCTATCTGTTATATAATCAAGTGTTATACGACGTTCAAGACTTCCCTGGGCCAGCTTTTTGATAAAAGCTTTCTGCCTGGGCTCCAGATAGTCATATTTTCCCAGAACATCACGAATAAGGGAGTGCGATGCATCTCCCTTATCTGTTTCCATTATTATATCAAGTGCTATTTCTCTTTCACTAATCATTATCTTCTTCTGTTGTCCCTAAGTATAAGGAGTCTAACAAGACTCATCACAGATGCAGCGGCTGCTGCAACATATGTAAGAGCTGCTGCGGTGAGTACTTTCCTTGCTCCGCCAACTTCTTCCTGTCCCATCATTCCGTAGCCTTCAAGCATTGAAAGTGCTCTTCTTGATGCGTCGAATTCTACAGGAAGTGTTACTATCTGGAATAAAACTGCAAGTGAGAACACCCAGATTCCTATAGTTGTTAACGGCTCAAATGCAAGTATAAGTCCAAGTATTACAATATATATACCAAATCTTGATCCGATGTTGGCAGCCGGTACCAGAGCTGTTCGGATCTGAAGCGGAACATATCCTGTCTCATGCTGCATTACATGTCCGCACTCATGTGCTGCTACGCCAAGCGCCGCAACAGATGTAGAATTGTAGACAGAATCAGAAAGGTTAACTGTCTGTGTCCTCGGATCATAATGGTCTGTAAGTTCACCTCTTACATGCTGTACCTGAACGTTCATCACATTGTTGGCTTCCAGGATGCGTCTTGCTGCTTCTGCGCCTGTGAGCCCTCGCATATTAGCAATCCTTGCATATCTGTTGTATGACGATTTTACATTCCAGCTTGCCAGAAGACTTAGAAGCGCTCCGGCGATTACAAGAATATATGTCCAGTCAAAATAATAATAATAACCCATTATAATACCTCCTTATGGCTCTATATCTACGGTCACGAGTCATATTATCATGTAAAGATTTAATCTTAAGTCTTTTATTTTTTATGTTGACTTATTATCTTCTATCAATTAAAAAGCTGGCCTGCTTCCAGATGGCTCCCTCTCATGAAATCACCTGCCGGCATACGCTTTTTGCCTTCAAGCTGAACTTCATGAACTTCAAGACTTCCTTTGCCTGTTGCTACCATAAATGTATTTTTGGATACTTCAAATACTTCGCCGGCCTTTGCATCAGATGTCTTATCAACAGGTCTTGCCTTCCAGATCTTAAGAGTCTTATCTCCCATATGTGTATACGCACTTGGCCATGGATCCATAGTTCTTATAAGTCTGTCTATATATGCTGCATCCCTGGTCCAGTCGATCAGTCCCATCTCTTTTGTAAACTTACCAACTTTGGTTGCCTTATCATTATCCTGAGGCACAGGTGTAAGTTCGCCTTTTTCTATCTTGGGAACAGCTCTTACTATCATATCGCCGCCAAGTTCCATAAGCTTGTCAAAAAGAGTACCTGCTGTATCCTCATCAGTGATCTCAAGACTTTCCTGCATGAGGATATCACCTGTATCCATCCCTGCATTCATCTGCATGAGTGTTACACCGGTCTCTTTGTTGCCATCAAGAAGTGCCTGCTGAATAGGAGCTGCTCCTCTGTACTTAGGAAGGAGTGATGCATGTATATTAACACATCCAAGCCTTGGAATATCAAGAACCTCCTGAGACAGTATCTGTCCAAAAGCTGCTACTACATACAGATCTGCCTCTATATTTTTAAGATATGCAACACTATCTGCTGCCTTTATCTTCTCAGGCTGATATACCGGAAGATTTTTTTCAAGAGCAAATTCCTTAACAGGAGAGCATACGAGCTTACCGCTTCTTCCTTTTGGTTTGTCAGGTTGTGTGACAACACATACTATTTCATGTCCTGCTTCATAGAGCTTTTTAAGTGCATATGCAGCAAAATCAGGAGTTCCCATATATACTATTTTCATTAGTTTTCGTCCTTATAAAGTTCTTCGTTATCTACAAGTCCTTCTACTCCGCCGGCAACCTTTTCTACATACATATGTCCATCAAGGTGTTCGCATTCATGGCATATTGCACGTGCAAAGAGCTCTTCTGCTTCAAGCTCGAACTCGTTCATGTCACGGTCAAGAGCTTTAACTCTTACATGATTAGGTCTTGTCACAACGCCGCTCTTACCCGGGATTGAAAGGCATCCCTCGTATCCGGTCTGCTCTCCGCTTGTCTCAAGTATTTCAGGATTGATAAATACAAATGGGTCTTCACCTGTGCAGTCGATGACCATGATTCTTTTAAGAATACCAACCTGAGGAGCTGCAAGTCCGACACCGTTTGCTTCATACATTGTTTCGAACATATCATCGATAAGTTCCTGTATTGAATCTGTCATCTCTCTGACAGGCTTGCACTTTTTTTCAAGTACATCATCACCAAATTCACGAATCTGTCTTATTGCCATTTTATACCTCCAAATAATCTGTGCAGCACTTTTGCACATACTAAAACATTAGTTGTTAATAAAAATATCATTAGAACCCGTTTATAGGGTCAAAATCAAATTGTACCGAATATCCGCGGTATTGTCCAGCTTCTATAAGTCTAGCGGTATATCGTTCGATTTTGTCCTTCATCCTAGTTAATATAGCATAATCCGCCGACTTAACATATATAACAAATCTGAAAACATCATTAATTTTTGATATATTAGCTGCAGCAGGTCCTATGATCACCGGTTTTGCGCTTTCCATAAGGCTTCCATTAACGTAAGCAGACATTGTATCATTACCTGTATCCAAATTAAGTCTGTGGTTATAAAAAGCATTAAACATAGCATCTTCAGTGTCAATTCCTGCAACAACAGGTTGTTCCAGAATAGTCCTAAGTCTGTTGGCAAAGCTAATACCGCTGTCTTCATATCTTGAAGTTATCTGTACTGCCATCATATGCGCTACAGGAGGATATGCAAGAAGTCTTCTATATGCAATCTCTTCATCATAAAACGCTTTATAATCCTGCCTTGCAGCTGTCTGTATGGCATAGTGATCAGGCTGATAACTCTGCACGATTACTTTGCCGGGAAGTTTGCCCCTTCCTGCCCTTCCTGCTGCCTGAGTCAGTAACTGGAAAGTTCTCTCTGCTGCCCTGTAGTCATTGGCATATAGAGACATATCAGCAGCCAGAACGCCTACAAGTGTAACCTTAGGAAAGTCATGTCCCTTAACTATCATCTGCGTTCCTATAAGAATATCGGCTTCTTCATTAGAAAATGCTGTCAGTATCTTCTGATAGGAGTCTTTTGTTCTGGTCGTATCCGCATCCATTCTTAGGACTCTGGCCTGCGGCCAATATTTTAACACTTCCTTTTCTATCTGCTGGGTACCAGCTCTAAAGGCTGATACATACTTAGATCCGCATTCAGGACAGATTCTTGTTACAGGTTCCGAATATCCGCAGTAGTGGCATACCAGACGTCCCCCTTTATGCTCTGACAAAGATACATCGCAGTGCGGGCATTTAAACACATGTCCGCAGCTTCTGCAGGATACAAATCCGGCAAGTCCCCTTCTGTTTATGAAGAGCATAAGCTGTTCATGTCTTTGGAGCCTATCCTCTATTCCCTCTCTAAGACTTCTTGAAAAAATAGACCTGTTACCGCTTCTAAGCTCATCTCTTAGATCAACGCATTCTACTTCCGGAAGTGTTCCGCCGGTAAGTCTTTTGGTGAGTTCAAATAGTTCGAATTCACCTGTAATAGCTTTGTAATAAGCTTCAAGAGAAGGCGTCGCACTTCCAAGTACTACGCTTGCGCCTCCTTTGACAAGCCTTGACAGCTCTATAGCAGCTTCTCTTGCATGATACTTTGGCATCTGCTCCGATTTATATGCCGGCTCATGTTCCTCATCTATTATTATAAGTCCAAGATTACTAAATGGAGTAAAAAGAGCTGAACGAGGACCTATTATAATATCAAGCTGTCCGTTTCTTGCCCTTTCAAACTGATCAAATTTTTCACCCGGTGAAAGAGTCGAATTCATAACTGATACTCTGTCTCCAAAGTGACGATAAAATCTCATCAGGGTCTGATAGGTCAGTGAGATTTCAGGAATCAGAACTATCGCCTGCTTGCCACGCTCTATAATCTTTTCAATCATACGAATATAGACTTCAGTTTTACCGCTTCCTGTGATCCCATGAATCAGATAGGTCTTCCTGATATTGTCATCATAATCATTCATGACCTTATCAACTACGTATTGTTGCTCATCCGAAAGATTCAGCTTCTTTGCTGTTACTTCACTTATGTTTACAGGATTCCTGTAATATTCTTCTTCTGTTACGCTTATAATGCCTTTATCCTTAAGGCTTCTGATCGTAGCAGCAGAAATGTTGAGTTTACCTGTTACAAGCTCATAAGGTATCCTCTCACCAGGTTCCGACAAAAGCTCAGAAAGGAGCCTTTCCTGCGCTTTCCTGTTTTTGGACTTGCATTCATAGAAATACTCTCTAGCCTCACGCTCAGCCATTTTTAGCGATATATATTTATGCTTTAGAGCGGCCTGCTTCTTATGTGCAGGAAGTACTGTCTTAAGAGCTGCATACATGGTAGAGCCATACGTTTGTTTCATCCATACAGCAAGTTTTATAAACACATCCTCTGCCGGCAAATTCTCAGTAGCAATACCTTTTATCTCCTTGATCTTATCAGGATCAAAATCTGCTGTGTCCGTTAGCTCCATAACATAACCTGTACGTACATTATTACCTCTTCCAAAAGGTACAAGTACGCAGGTTCCTATATCTATACTTCCGCGAAGATGATCGGGAATCTTATAACAGAAGGTTCTGTCAACCTGTTCATGAGATATATCTATTATTATTTTAGCAAATATCAGATTAGATTCTGTTGGAATATCCATTATAACCTCATGTATTCAAATTAATCTTTTTAGTCAAATTCATTACATGACTCATATAAAAGCCGAATTTATTATAACAGACACTGGGACATCTTACTTACATAATTTCACATAAAGAATCTATTGTAGAATATAGAGCAGTGTACTGACTCATTCATTTTTAATCAAATACGAAAAAACATCGCACTAAATAAATCTTCTGGAATTATAAGTTTGAAAGTGTTCCACTTTCAAACCCAAATTGGTGCCTTTAGCTCCACCAATTTGAACCATTAGTCACTCGCTTTGCTCGCGACATAAGGTTAAAAAATGGAGAAACAGGATCTTTTTTCCTGCTCTCCATTTATAAGAATTGTATAAAGCTCTTTTTAAAGACTACCCCCAATGCCTTGTGTCAGTTATTTAATACTTTCATAGGGTATTGGATAAATGGCAAGTGACATTTTCATAAGTAGTTGGTTGTAATACACTTATAAGCTGCGCTCTTTCATTATATCAGCTATAAGATCTCTCTCGTCCATGGGATACTTGACTCCCTTGATCTCCTGATAATCTTCATGACCTTTACCTGCCAGAATGATGATATCACCCTTCTGAGCATTATCTATTGCATAAGCGATAGCTTCTTTTCTATCAGGGATCTCAACATACTTACCATCAGTCTTCTTCATACCTGTCTCAATATCATGAATGATATCAAGAGGCTCTTCATACCGTGGATTATCAGAAGTAATGATAGTAAGATCAGCTAATCTGCCACTGACTTCACCCATCTCATAGCGACGAAGCTTGGATCTGTTGCCGCCACATCCAAATAGACATACAAGCCTATTAGGGCGATAATCCTTAAGTGTTGACAGAAGACTCTTAAGTGCCATTGCGTTGTGAGCATAGTCGATCATGAGAGTAAAATCATCTGATACCTTGACCATCTCGATACGACCTTTGACTTTTGCATTCTTAAGAGCACTTGTTATCTCTTCTTCAGTGCAGCCAAAATGTCTGGCAACTGCTATTGCGCATAGCGCATTATAAACTGAGAATTTACCAGGTGTACGAACTTCTGCATGAAGTTCTATAAGTCCCTCTGTATCAAAGAATACTCCAAGCTGTCCCGGTTTTCTGATATATGCAAGGTTGATAGCTCTAAGGTCAGCTTTTTCAGAGAATCCAAAGGTTTCAAGCTTGCAGGTATGACCTTCAACAACCTTCTCCATGTGCTCATCATCTGCATTAGCAATACCAACTTTACATTGCTTGAACAAAAGGCCCTTGCAGTGCATATAGTCTTCAAAATCCTTATGTTCATTAGGGCCGATATGATCAGGTTCTATGTTAGTGAAAAGTCCAAGGTCATATACAAATCCCTGACTTCTGTACTGCATAAGCGCCTGAGATGATACTTCCATAACAAGGCTATCACATCCTTCATCTACCATCTGTCTCATATACTCCTGAAGATCATATGATTCCGGAGTTGTATTCTTGGCAGGAATATGTTTATCTCCTATTATAACTTCAATAGTTCCGATAAGACCTACTTTATGACCTGCATTTTCAAGCATACTCTTTATAAGATATGTTGTAGTAGTCTTACCTTTAGTACCTGTTATACCTATTGTTTTAAGGCTCTGTGCAGGATTTCCAAACCATGCTGCTGAAATAAATGCCATTGCATATCTAGTGTCCTTAACTTTGATCACAGGCATTGTGCAACCATCCGGAAGTTCCACATCATCCTGTACAAGGATCGCTGCAGCTTTTTTATCAGCAGCCTCTTTTGAAACACTATGACCGTCAAAGTTTGCTCCCTTTATGCACATAAAGAAGCAACCTTCTTCAATTTTTTTAGAATTATTGACAACTGACTTTATCTCTATATCAGAGATATCAGCTTCCCTTCCGGTATTACCTTCATATGCTTTATATTCTAATTTAGAAAGCAAACTCTCAAGCTTCATAAGTGTATCTCCTATTTTTGTTATTGTTATCTTGCAGCCATTTTGTATTGATCAGCAGAAGTCTGTCATAACAATCTGCAAGCTCTCTCTACCCTGCCATGTGTTGATATCAGGATAATATGCTATATTCAGGACGATGTCCGTATTTACACTATTATTATATAACGCATCTATTATTGCATTTCCATATCGCTCTGTTAGGAAATCGTGCCATTTTTCCATATTGCCAAAATATACCATTTCGTATTCTCTGCCATCAGCATCTAAAATCTTGTATTTGCCGCAGTTTTTATTCTTGCCCATAATGCGGCCTGATCTTATCCTTATATCACGCGCGGCAAAGGAAGGCTTATCATTACCATTACCAAAAGGCTCGAGGAGATCGAACTCTTTGATAAGCGGAATGCTTAAATACTGAAGAGGAAGTATCATATCCAGATGCTTTACTTCTACGAAATCTTCTTCTGAAAGTGTACAGTTAGCATTGAGTCTTTGTCTGAGTTCTTCTATGTTATCAATTGCAAGAGATAACCCGGCAGCCATCTTGTGTCCACCGAATTTAGTAAATAGGTCTTTACATTCAGATAATTCTCTGAACATATCATAATTCTCTGTAGATCTTCCGCTTCCCTTTGCGCCTTCTTTGGCATTGGTAAGTACAATAGTAGGCCTTGAATACTTCTCTCTAACTCTTCCAGCAACTATTCCGGCTATAGACTCATGGAGATCCGGCTGATACAAAACTATGACTTTAGGTATATCTTTGCCATACTTATCCATCTCCTGCGTAGCAAGATCTACACCTTTTTGAGTCATGGTCTTCCTGCTATCATTAAGCGCTTTAAGATCTCCTGCAATATTAACTGCTGTCATCTCATTTGATGCTGTCAGAAGATCAAGTCCTCTCATAGCGCTGTCAAGTCTTCCTGTTGCATTAAGGCAAGGACCTATTACAAAGCCAAGATGATAACCTGTCATCTTGCTTCCAAGAAGGCCATTGACATTAATAAGACTTCTAAGTCCCAGATTGTGAGAATTCTCCATCTGTCTAAGACCTTCTTTGACAAATACTCTGTTCTCATCTTCTATAGGCATGACATCGCATACTGTTGAAAGAGCAGCAAATTCAAGCATCTCATTATAGAAATCTTCTACCATTAAAGGTGCATGATTCCATCCTGACTTTTCATATTGTTCAAAAAGAATCTGAATGAATTTATAAGCTACGACTCCTCCACATATCTCCTTAAATATTACATTGCAGTCATGTCTCTTGGGATCTACGACTGCATCAGCCGGAGGAAGGATCTGTACTTCTTCATCACCTTCTTTAGATATCGGAACTTCATGATGATCAGTCACAACTATTGTAAGACCCAGCTCTTTGGCTAAAGCTACCTCATTATATGCAGCTATACCATTATCGCAAGTAATTATAGTATCGATATTGTCATCTACAGCTTCTCTAACAAGCCTTTCGTTAAGACCATATCCGTCTTTGATCCTATCCGGAAGCCTATAGTCTATAATCGTTTCAGTTGCACTGGAAGCTTTAGAACCCTTTGCAGCAAAGTTAAGACCAGCCCATAGAATATAGGAAGAACATATTCCATCCACATCATAGTCACCGATAATTCTGATCTTACATCCGGCATCAATCCTGTCCTTCATAATACATGCAGCCTTTTCTATATCAGTAAGATCATGGGCATCCCTTAAGTCTTCACGCCCTCCAAAAAGATATCTTCTGATATCTTCCAGATCAACCAACCCTCGATTCCTTAACAGTCTGGCTGTAATAGGACTTATATTAAAGTCTTTTGCTATTTTATTAAAATCAGCCTTCTTAGCTGCAATCATCCATTTTGACATTTATAAAGCACCCTTTTTAATATTCTTAAAAATAGATATATGATTCACACCTCATGCTAAACAATAGTATAGATATATGATCCAAACTTCATGCTAAGCAATAGTATAGATATATGATCCAAACTTCATGCTAAGCAATAAAATAGACTGCAGAAAGCTCTAACTTCCTGCAGTCTGGATAGTTTTCTAAAAAGATTAAGCCTTTTCTACACTTTTCTTCTTCATAGAGAACCAAAGCTGTGATGCAATGCAGATAGAAGAATATGTACCACTTACTACACCAACCATAAGAGGAAGTGCGAAGGTCTTAATATCCTGAACACCTACTACATACAGGCAAAGTACCATGATGAATGTTGTGATAGATGTAAACAGTGATCTTGTAAGAGTCTGGTTAATAGATTCATTGACCAGCTCTTTAAGTTGATCCTGATTACGAAGGCCATGCTGGTTCTCACGGATACGGTCAAATGTAACGATTGTATCGTTGATAGAGTAACCGATAATAGTAAGAACTACAGCAATAAATGTGCTTCCAACTTCAAGTCTTGTGAATGCATAGCACATGATAACCATGATAGCATCGTGAGCAAGAGCGATGATAGCACTAGCGCCAAAGCGAATATCTCTAAATCTGAAATAGATATAGATAAGCATAAGGATAAGAGAAATAACTGTTGCCCAACTTGCATCACTTGTCATCTCATTGCTTATTGTAGCACTGATTGTCTCGTATGTAACATCTGTTGCACCATAGGTTGTTGTAAGAAGTTCATCAACAGCCTGTGAAGCATCTGTTGAAAGAGACTGTGTCTTAAATACTACCTGATCCTGATCATTAACGATCTGATGAGATATTGAAAGGTTCTTAAGGTTTTCATCTGCAGCAGATGCAGCTGATATAATAGCCGGCTCAATTGAATTTTCAAGATCTTCTACTGAAGGAGTCTTGCCATCTTCAAAAGTAACTGTTGTAGCCGTACCACCTACAAAGTCAATTGAATAATTGAATGCATGATTACCTGCTGCATGATTATATACACAGGTACCAATTCCGCATACGATTATAAGTACTGAAATCGCATATAAGATATATCTCTTTGATACAAAATCAATCTTCTTAGGAGCCTTAGCCTTACCATAGAAAGACTCAGTCTTAAATCCAAGGTTATAAAGGATTGCAGAAATTCCTCTTGTTACAAAAAGTGCTGTGAACATGGAAATAACTATACCAAGTGCAAGAGTTATAGCGAAACCTCTTACTGTACCTGTTCCACGAAGTCCAAGAACTCCGGCAGCAATAAGTGTTGTAATATTTCCATCAAGGATAGCAGAAAGAGCCTTGGAATATCCGGCTTTCATTGCCTTATCTACAGCGCTGCCGTTAGCAATTTCTTCTCTAATACGAGCAAATACAAGAACGTTAGCATCAACCGCCATACCGATTGAAAGAATGATACCTGCAATACCAGGAAGAGTAAGTGTTATATCAAATGCTGAAAGAAGTATTACCATGAAGCAGCAGTAAAAACCAAGAGCCATTGATGCTGCTACGCCAAGGATCCTGAAAATGATGATCATAAACAGAACGATGAGAGCAAGACCAATGATAGCTGCAATCTTACTTGTATGAATAGCACTAGCACCAAGCTGAGCTCCTACGACATTAGCACGAAGTTCTGTAAGAGATACATCAAGTCCACCAATACGAATTGTAGATGCGAGGTTTTCTGCAGCTTCATATGAACTCATACCTGTGATTGAAGCCTTACCATCTGATATAACAGCCTGCACTCTTGGAACACTAATAAATGCGCCATCATAGTAGATACCAATAGTCCATCCGTTAGCATAAGCTGCTTCTGTAGCTGTAGCGAACTTCTTAGCACCTTCAGATGTAAGTGTAAGCTCTACGATATACTCAGAACCTGTTCCAGAATTGTCAACACCAGCCTGTGCATCAGCAATATCTTCTCCTGAAAGAACTATATCTCCACTGGCTTGAAGAGACTCAATTGTTACACCATCAGAAAGCATATAGAATGCTGAGTATCCCATACCATAGGGATCATAATAGTTAGGAGCTCCCTGATCATTGTACTCACGAATGAAATACAGATTACCTGGTGTTGAAAGTGTTTCGAAAATCTCATCTGTAGCACCTGGAATCTCTACTGTGATACGATCAGAACCTTCTTTGTAAACAGAAGCTTCTGTAGTATTAAGTTCAGAAGCTACACGCTTTGAAAGCTTTGATACAGTATCATCCATCTCCTGAGTTGTAGGTGTTCCACCATTTTCACCAGCTACCTGGTAAGTAATGCTGACACCACCAGCTAGATCGAGACCGAAATTGATGTCGTGCATAGAGCCATCACGAGTTTCCCCAACTCCATGCCAGGCAACGTAGAACAATCCGACCAGTACAGCCAGTACAACAACTAATGGCAGTACTTGCTTTAACTTTTTCATTTTAATAACCTCCGTTAACCCACGTTTTTGGCATCTGCTTCTTCAGCAAGTGCCGCTTTTATCATAATCGCACATTCTATGCGCTTACGTTGAAGTTCACAACCTTCTTTATATACTGTGTTGATTTCTCCATTGAAATTATAGGCGTTAGCACTACATCCGCCACTGCAATAATATCTTGCAAAACACTTCTGACACTCAGGTCTTGAATATACGTTACTCTCTTTAAACTGCTGCTGAATGTCGGTACGTTTGATTCCTTCAAAGACATTACCCATAATAAAGTCTTCGTTACCTACGAACTGATGGCAAGGATAGATGTCACCCCAAGGTGTAACGCCTACATATTCGCAACCACTTCCACATCCTGAAAGGCGCTTAGCTACGCAAGGTCCACCAGAAAGATCAATATTGAAGTGGAAGAAATTGAATCCTTTACCTTCTTTGCGATACTGAAGGTAAATCTTTGCAAGCTTATCATACTCTTCCTTAAGCTTTGGAAGATCTTCTTCTTTAATAGCATACCAATCTTCCGGTTTTGCAACTACAGGCTCCATTGAAATCTGCTTAAAGCCAAGATCTGCAAGATGCTTAACATCTTCAGAGAAATCAAGGTTGTTATGAGTAAATGTACCTCTAACGAAATATCTAAGCTGATGTCTTGATTCTGCAACTTTTAGATATTTAGGAACGATCACATCATACATTCCATGACCGGCAGCATTAGGTCTCATCTTGTCATTGACTTCCTTACGTCCATCAATCGAGAGAACTATATTACCCATCTCTTTGTTGCAATAATCAAGTATCTCCTGAGTAAGAAGAGTACCATTAGTCGTAATTGTGAATCTGAAATTCTTACCAGCTTCTTTTTCAATGCTACGGCCATACTCTACGATCTGTTTTACAACTTCCCAGTTCATAAGAGGCTCACCGCCAAAAAAATCAACCTCAAGATTATGACGATTACCTGAATTCTTAACAAGGAAATCAAGTGCAGCCTTACCGACTTCAAATGTCATCATAGCCTTACGACCATGATATTCTCCCTCATCTGCAAAACAATATTTGCAACGAAGATTGCAATCATGCGCTATATTAAGGCATAAAGCTTTAATTACTGTATCGCGAGTCTTAAACTCTTCTACATAATTCTCGTATATATCATCTGTATAAAGCTGTCCAGCCTGTCTTAATGAAAGGATCTCTTCTACAGCCTCTGCCACTTCGCTCTCAGGATATGCTGTACCCTTTATAATAATACTCTTGGATACTTCTTCAAGGAGCTCTTTACTAACTTCACCATTCTCTTCTTCATCAGGAATCTGAGCTGTACCAAACATTCCTTTGAGAATCTCTTCTACTGAAGGAATAAGATCATATACGATCTCATCAACTACATGAACACTGCCGCTGTTCACATCAAGAACGATGTTATAACCATTATTTTTAAATAAATGTACCATTAAATCTATAACTCTCTATCTACCAGTAAATAATATTAAAATTTAAAAAACACAGAAAACAAGTATAGCAATATGCCTGTAATAAATTACTAGGAATATCGCTATACATGCTTACATAATCCCTTGAGATAATTGACGGATTACTGGGGTCCGATCATCCCCAAAAGGGAAACATCAGAATCTGAACCAATTGAATAGAAAAAAGGTTAGTTCTTAGCAAGCTGCTCACAGCTCTGATTACCAACTGTGCAAGATGTCTTACAAGCAGACTGACAAGATGTCTGGCATTCGCCGCATCCGCCCTTCTTCATAGACTCTTTAAGATTTCTTGTAGCAAGTGTCTTAACGTGCTTCATGGTATTTCCTCCCGATAAAATAAAATGAGATAATCTCATACGTTTAATAAGTATACCATAGTTTAGGTAGTGTGTAAAAAGGTTTTTGCCTATATTTATGCGCATTTGAGCAAAAAACAAAGAATAGTAACAGACACAAAAAAAGCTCCGTGCTATGCACAGAGCCTTGATCATTCCTTCAAAACCGAACACTGAATCTCCAAACTTATCTTAACTTCTTTGGTTAAGTCCTCGACCTATTAGTACACATCAGCTGAGAATGTTACCACTCTTACACCTTGTGCCTATCAACCTCGTACTCTCCAAGGGGTCTTACCACTTGCGTGGGGATATCTCATCTTGAGGGGGGCTTCACGCTTAGATGCCTTCAGCGTTTATCCCTGCCAGACTTGGCTACCCTGCCTTATGCGATTGCCTTCGCAGCAGATACACCAG